>CAVZUP010000073.1:0-29905 GCA_963778255.1 uncultured Acidobacteriaceae bacterium | reverse complement strand
CTTTCCACATTGAGCACGCCCAGCAG
The DNA here is from genome assembly GCA_963778255.1 of uncultured Acidobacteriaceae bacterium. Classification (GTDB taxonomy): domain Bacteria; phylum Acidobacteriota; class Terriglobia; order Terriglobales; family Acidobacteriaceae; genus Acidiflorens. The sequence goes on along the minus strand of CAVZUP010000073.1, from coordinate 29,879 downwards.
CGTCTCACCATAGCTGATCGGCAGGCAGAGCACCGCCCGCGATTCCGGAAGCACTCCGGCAAGCTGACCCGGCCCGGCATTTTGCACCAGCGCGCTCACGCCAGTGCGCGCCACCTTGCCCAGAACGCCGCTGCCCACCGCGATCCGGCGGCCCAGCGTTTTCGAGGTCGTTCCCGCCTCGGCCTTGATCTCAATATCCTTGGTGGCATAGTCCATGATGCCGATGCCGATGTGATCGTAGCGGAAGTTCTTCTGGATCTCGCGCACGATGTTGGCCATCATCTGCTCGGCGTCTTCGCTCGAGATCGCCATCTTCGAAATGCTGTTGAGAAACGCCAGATGCCGCGCCCGCCGCTGCTCCTCGGTAAACAGCCGCGCGTTCTCGACCGCCACTCCCAATTGGCCGGCGACGGTCTGCATCACCTCGAGATCCCGCGCCTGAAACTGCAATTCCCGGTCCGAACTGATCGCCGCCATCGCGCCCGCCGGCCTTCCGCCCAGAAAAATCGGCACGGCGCAGAACGACCGCGCCGGCCGCGGAGGCACAAACTCAATCCCCAGCTTCGACCGCACCTGCTCCAGGTCAGACTCGATCAACAGCGGCTCGCCCGTCCGGATGATGTGTTCGGTGAATCCATTGCCAACCTTGCGTGAACGCTTGGGAAGAACCGTGCCGCCCTCGATCTCCAGTTCGAAATAAATCTCGTCTTCTTCCTGAAACGCGATGTAGAAGGTGCTGGTGTCGAAAATCTGGCCCAGTTCCACCTGTACCGTGCGCAGCACTTCGTCCTGATCCAGATGAGAGCTGATGGCCTGCCCAATCTCGGTGAGCAGTTCATATTCCTTGGTGCGGCGCTGCGCTTCGTGCATGACCACATAGTTTTCCAGCGTCAGCGCGATCTGCAGCGTAAGTCCAATCAGCAACCGCAGATTCGAGGAGCCGAACATCCGCCGCTCCGCGTGCGGAAACAGCAGCACGCCGAAGTTATGCTCCCGTGTCTGCAGGCTCACCGCCATCAGGTCGGTGATTCCCTCCGCCAGCAGCGCCTGCTTGCAGGCTTCGAACCTTCCTCCCGAAAGCGCCGGCAAAGGTTCTTCCAGATCCCGCAGATTCCGAAACGTAACCACGCCGCCGCGCCGGTACGCCAGTTCGGCAATGTAATCTCCGGCTTGCGTCTTGTACAGTTTGTCCAGGAACTCCGCCGAAAAGCCCTTCTGTACCGAGGGCACGGTGCCCCGCCACTGCTGGGAAACAAAAAACACGGCGCGATGCGAAGGCAGTGGCGCCACTAATCTCTCCACAAAAGCCTGCAAGCTCGGGATCAGGTCCGAGGCCGAGAGTAAGCGCCGCGGATCGACCCCCAGCGTCGAAAACGCCAGCGCGTTTTCCTGCACCGCATTGCGTTCGTTTTCAAACAGCACCATCACCATGGCGATGGCCAGCAGCATCTGCGGGATCGGCCCCAGGATCCCTCCCAACGGCCCACCCAAATCGAGAAAAGGCTGCCGCAGTTGTCCCACACCCATCAGCGCCGCCCACAACGCCAGCGAAAATGCCAGCGTCCGGAACGCCACGGAATTTCTGCGCGAAGCGTAATGGTAAAAATGAAACGAGCAATAGAGCAGCGTAGCCGCCAGCCACATTTCCAGCCGTAGATAGCCTGGCACCGGAGACGCGCCCTCGCTGAATACCGCGCCGGCGGTGTGCGCCCGCAAGCTCGCATACGCCAGCACCACCCCGGTCAAGGTCAGCGCCGCGTCATACCACTTGGGATGGAACGGTTCCCGCATCAGCCGCGTGGAGACGAAGATGCAAACCGCCATCGCCACCAGCAGCAGTGAACTCAGTAGAAACAAAAAGCCGGAAGCGCCCGAAAAATGTTCGACCGCTTTCAACCCGTAGTGCAACGTATACGCCGCCCACGCCAGTTGCCAGGCGCGAAAATAACTGTGCCGGTTCTGTTCGTACAGGTAGGTGAAGACAAGGAATACCAGCAGGGCCACAACCCCGGGAACCAGCTCCAGACCTGTGGCGACACTATTCATCGATCAGTGCTTTCCTCAAACCCTCGCAATTGCGTCCCCAATGGAACTCTAGCTGGCTAATCCTGTCACACCAGAGAAATCGAAACAATAGGTCTCTTCCGGCAGGTTCCGCCCTGGGCACGGCGTTTCTAAAAGTATCTTCTTATGAGATGCACCGCCGCCAGGCCGGTTTTCATCCTCAAATATTACCTTCGTAACCCGAGGGTAACCACTTATCGAGTGCGAACCCTCCCGGTCAAAGACGTCTCCCGGACTTTCAGGCAGTGGGTTTTCGGCGTTTTGCAGGTTCGAGGCTTTCTCCGTGACTCCCCGTCTCCGGGGTGGAAAAGCCAGTTAAGACAGTACTGAGTTCGGTAGTGGGCTGTTTTGAATTTTTAGGTATTTCGTATTCCATACTGATGGCGGTAGAGGCTGTACAGAATGACAAATACGATAATGGACATGACAAGGTAGCCAGACCAAAGTTCCAACGAATGCGAGGTTGCCAGGTTGGGGCTATATCGCGTCGGCAACGGGCCAATTGGGGCACGGGCTATACTCCAGACAATAAATGCCCGAAAGACCCCGCGCCCAGCGAGGACAATTACGAACGCGGAGAGCACCAAGAGCGCTCTGAGTAGGTATTTCATGCTGCTGCCGCAGTTGCTTTCGCTTCCAATAATCCCACCAAGTCTTCCAAACTCCAAATGTGATCTGTGAGGCCAGCTTCCATCGCGGGGGTGACCCTCAGCGTTTGGTGAACTCGGCAGAAATTGTAATAGGCGTGATAGATCGCAGAAATGGAGGGCATGACGAAGCAAAGGTCGCGGGGAGCGTAAATCCGCTCCCCTTATTTTTTCTCTCATTCAAAACAGCCCACTACCCTGAGTTCCGGCGCCTAGAGCCAAATCCCCAATCCCGCTATACTCGAAAGTTATGCTTCGTGTTCGATTCGCCCCATCTCCCACTGGTTTTCTGCACGTCGGCAGCGCCCGCACGTTCATTTTCAACTGGCTCTACGCCCGCCACAACGGAGGCACCATGGTCTTCCGCCTCGACGATACCGACGTCGAGCGCAACACCGACGCCTCCGTCAACTCCATTTTCGAAGGCCTGCGCTGGCTCGGCCTGGGGTGGGACGAGGAATACAAGCAGTCCGAACGCCTGGCCCTGCATCGCCAGATCGCCGACGCCATCTTTCAGAAGGGCCTGGCCTACCGCGACTTCACCCCGGCCCACACCGGCGACACTGAGAAATCCGGAGCCAACCAAACCTGGCTCTTCAACCCCGGCATGCGCGAACTTTCTCGCGCAGAAAGCGACCACCGAGCCGCCGCCGGAGAGTCTTTCGCCCTGCGCTTCCGCGTTCCCCGCGGCCTCGGCGAGCAGGTGAGATTCAATGACGCCGTTTATGGCGAGCAGACCAAAGCTGCCGACGACATTGAAGATTTCGCGCTCCTCCGCTCCGATGGCATGCCCACTTACCATCTCGCCTCCTGCGCCGACGACATCGACCTCCGCATCAGCCACATCATCCGCGGCCAGGACCATCTCTCGAACACCTACAAGCACGTCCTGATTTTCGAAGGCGCAGGTTCAAAGCCGGCGCAGTTCGCCCATCTTCCCCTGCTGGTCGCGCCCGATGGATCGAAGCTCTCCAAGCGCCGCCACGGACCGGTGGTCAGCGTCACCACCTACCGCGACGCCGGATTCCTTCCCGAAGCCTTCATCAATTTTCTGTGCCTGCTAGGCTGGTCGCCCAAAGACGATCGCGAAAAGATGACTCGCCAGGAACTCACCGACGCCTTCTCGCTAGAAGGCATCAACCGCGCCAACGCGGTCATCAATTTCAAGGAGCCCGCAGCAACCCCCGACGAAACCTTCGATCCCAAAGCCATCTGGCTGAACGCCGAGCACATCCGCGGCCTCGCCATCGACGACCTGAGCGCCCGCCTGCTCCCCGTAGTCCAAGCCGCCGGAGTCTCTGTCACGCCAGAGAAACTACACGCCATCACCCCGCTCATTCAAGAGCGCATCAAGCTGCTGCGCGACGTTCTAACCGCGGCTGATTTCTTCTTCGTGGACCAACTTCCGCCCTACGACCCGGCCGAACTAATCCCGCAGAAGGGCGACAAAGCGATGGCGCTCAAAGTCCTGCAACGCGCAAGGGAAGTATTAGCGCCAACCGAATTCAAGCACGATCCGCTGGACCAGGCTCTCCGCGCCGCCGCCCAAGAGTTGGGGATCAAGGCAGGACAAATGTTCCAGCCAATCCGAGTAGCCGTCTGCGGACGCAAGAACGCCCCGCCGTTGTTTGAGACTCTTCAGGTGTTGGGAAGGGAAACGACGTTGGCCAGAATTGAGCAGGCGATCGCGAAGCTCGGAGCTTAAATTGTCTTCAGTTTGTCATCCTGAGCGAAGCGAAGGACCTGCTGTCTCCTGCACCCGTAAAGAAGCAGGTCCTTCGCTTCGCTCAGGATGACAACCCAAGAATTATGTTGTGAATGAACGGCACATCATGTTCTAGCTAGTGAGCAGCTTGCAGCTGCCCGGCCTTCTGCCGCGCCTCTGCCGCTTCCTTCAGCATCCCCTTGGCCTGGTAGACCTCGGACAGCAGTCCTTCATTGTCGGCGTCGTCCGCCGCTTGCCGCTGCTTCAGCAACGATGCGATGGCATCGTCCAAGAGCCCAAGCCGAGCCTGCATTACACCCATATTGAAGTTCACGCTCTGATAGCCGGAGTCGAGCGCCGCCACTCGTTGATATTCTGCCAGCGCTTCCTGATTCCGATGCTGGCCCGCGAGAACGTCCGCCATCCCGGCGTGTCCGTCGACGCTGTCGGCGTTGATTTTCAGCAACTGCGCAAAAGTATCCTGCGCCTTGGCCGGAAGCTTCAGCTCCAGATAAATCAGCCCCAGCCGGTAATACGCATCCTCGTTCCGCGGATCGAGCGCCAGCACCCGTTGCATCTCCGCCGCCGCATCCTTGTAATCCTGCTTCTTGGCGTAAGCGCGCGCCAGCACCTCGTGTACCGAGGGAAAATCGGGCCGCTCCTTGATGGATTTCTGCAGCTCCGCAATCGCTTCGTCCGTTTTCCCCTGATTCAGAAGCGCGACCCCGTTCTGCCCATGCAGCATATAGGAGTGGGAATGCTGCAACCACATCACCCCGCCCGCCACGATCAACGCCCCAACCAGCAGCACTCCGATCCGGCGCAAAATGTCGTCATGTGCCGGAGCGACCTTGGCAATCAGCGCGCCCAGAATCAGCCCCATGACCAGCCCGCCGACGTGCGCCGCGTTATCGGTGCGGCCCGATACGGCTCCAAATACGAGGTTGTACCCGGCAAAGGTCACCACGCTTCGAAGCAGACCCGACACCGCCGCCTTTGGCAGCGAGAATTCGCCCAGATAAAACGACGCGATCAGCGCCCCTGCAATTCCAAAAATCGCTCCCGAAGCTCCCGCACTGGTGCCCACCGGATTCCACAAAAGACTGGCTACGCTCGCCCCCAACCCGGTGATCAGGTACACCACAGCGAACGTCCAATGGTCGTAAACCGCCTCGGCGATTCGCCCCAACCCCCACAGACACCACATATTGAGGGCAATGTGGATGATGCCGATGTGCAGAAAAACACAGGTCAGAAGCCGCCACCACTGGCCTCCCATGGTCAGCGGCCCAAAATTCGCTCCCCAATGCCGCAGCTCGCCAATGGTCGGATCCAGTATCGACACGCCCGCCAACGCCATGGCCAGAAACACAGCCACATTGATGCCGAAAATGGCCTGCGTCACCGCCATCGAACTGGATTGCTGCCGCTGCCACGGCGCCGTCTCCACCCGCTGAAACGGAATATCCTCGCCGCGCTGCTGCCTTTCGTGTTGCACGCACCACTGGCAAATCTTCCGGCCGAAGGTGAGACCCGGAAGCTGCCGACCGCATCGCTCGCAATTTGCCATGAAAAATCGAAGCCCGCCGCCCGCCAACCGTCACAACCAGAAGGCGCGGTCCCTCTGGACGCAGATTATCATGCGGCTTGCTTCGCCCGCGGCAGCGAGCCGGGCGTCACCACCCGACAGTCACCAGCAGCGTCCCCCGCCGCGATTCCCCTCTTCCCATATAAAATACAAGGGATATGAGCCCCACGAATTCATCTACGACTGATCCTGCCACAAGCTCACCCTCCGAGCCTCGCCCCTCGAACTTCATCCGCGACATCGTCATCGAAGACTTAAAGACGAAGAAGTACGGCGACGCCATCATCCAGACCCGCTTCCCTCCCGAGCCCAACGGCTATCTCCACATCGGCCACGCCAAATCCATCTGCCTCAACTTCGGACTAGCCGACGAGTTCGGCGGCAAAACCAACCTGCGTTTCGACGACACCAATCCAGAAAAAGAAGAGCAGGAGTATGTCGACTCCATCCTGAACGACGTCCGCTGGCTGGGTTTTGAGTGGGAGGGCCTCTACTACGCGTCCGACTATTTCGATCAGCTCTATGAGTGGGCGGTCAAGCTCATCAACGATGGCAAAGCCTACGTCGACGATCTAAGCGCCGACGAGATCCGCCAGTATCGCGGCACCCTCACCGAGCCCGGCAAGGAAAGTCCGCATCGCAACCGCAGCGTGGAGGAGAACCGCGACCTCTTTGAGCGCATGCGCCAAGGCGAGTTCCCCGATGGATCGCGCGTGCTGCGCGCCAAGATCGACATGGCGTCGCCGAACGTGAATTTCCGCGATCCGATCATGTACCGCATCCTGCGCGCCGAGCACCACCGCACCGGCAACAAGTGGTGCATCTATCCCATGTACGACTACGCGCACGGCCAGTCCGACTCCATCGAGCGCGTAACCCACTCAATCTGCACCCTCGAATTTGAAGATCACCGCCCGCTCTACAACTGGTTCATCCAGCAGTTAGGCATTTTCCCATCGCAGCAAATGGAGTTCGACCGCCTAAGCCTGACCTACACGCTGCTTAGCAAACGCAAGTTGCTCACGCTGGTCCACGAGAAACACGTCAGCGGATGGGACGATCCGCGCATGCCCACGCTCTCCGGCATTCGCCGCCGCGGCTACACGCCCGAGTCGATCCGCAACTTCTGCGCCGCCATCGGAGTCTCAAAGACCAACGGCACGCTGGAACTGGCCATGCTCGAGCATTTCGTCCGCGAAGACCTGAACAAGCGCGCCCCACGCGTGATGACCGTGTTGCGTCCGTTGAAAGTCGTAATCGATAATTATCCGGAAGGCCAGGTCGAGGAAGTCGACGCCGTCAATAATCCCGAGGACGAAAGCGCCGGCAAGCGCAAGGTTCCATTTTCCAAGGTCCTCTACATCGAGCAGGATGATTTCCGCGAGGATCCTCCCAAGCAGTATTACCGCCTGTCGCCCGGCCGCGAAGTGCGTCTGCGCTACGGCTATTTCATCACCGCAAAAAACGTGGTGAAAAACGCTCAGGGAGAAGTAGTCGAGGTCCACTGCACCTACGACCCAGCCACCCGCGGCGGAAACTCTCCCGACGGACGCAAGGTGAAATCGACCATCCACTGGGTCTCAGCCCAGCACGCCATCGACGCCGAAGTCCGCCTCTACGACAAGCTCTTCACCAAGGAAGATCCGAATCAGGTGGAGGAAGGCCAGGAGTTCACCGCGAACCTGAATCCGGCTTCGCTCGAAGTCATCGCCAACGCCAAACTGGAGCCGTCGCTAGCGAACGCTCCCGTCGAAGCCCGCTATCAGTTCGAACGCCTCGGTTATTTTTGCGTCGACCCCGACACCAAGCCCGGACACCTGGTCTTCAACCGCACCGTGGCGCTGAAAGATACCTGGGCCAAGGTCGAGAAGAAGAACGAGAAGAAGTAGGAATTTTACGATGAACCGGCAGAGACGCGGTTGCCTCGTCTGACCGTCGCGCCCGCCTCACAGAACCCGGCAAGCCTCCTCAAACTCCAGCCGCGGATTGCGCGGATAAAGTTTGCTGCGGTCGCCATACCCCAGATTACAGAGAAAATTGACCTTCCATTTGCCATCGGGAAAGAACTCGGCATTCACCTTCGCCGCGTCAAAGCCCGACATCGGCCCGCAATCCAGTCCCAGCGCGCGCGCAGCGAGTATGAAGTAAGCGCCCTGCAGCGAACTGTTGCGCATCGCCGTTTCATCGATCACCGCTTGTTTGCCCACAAAATAAGAGCGCATATCGGCGTGCGGAAACAGCTTGGGAAGCTTCTCATAGAACTCCGTATCCCAGGCCACAATGACCGCGACCGGCGCTGTCTTTGTCTTTTCAACATTCAGCGGAGCCAGAGCTGGCAGCAGGCGCGCCTTAGCAGTTTCGCTCTCAAGAAACACAAAGCGCGCGGGACTCGCATTCGCGCTGGTCGGTCCCATCCGCGCCAGTTCATAAACTTCGCGCAGCGCCTCGGCGGGCACGCGCTTGGGAAGCCACGCATTATGCGTACGGGCCTGGCGGAAAAGCTGGTCGAGAGCGTCTTTGGCAATTTTAGCCGGGTGAGCGGCAACATCTTGTGTTTGCGTCATGCAGTCTTTCCCTCGTCGGTTCCTATTTGGTCTCAGGTATACTTACGTAACCATAGCTATAATAGGTACCGGCAAGAAAGAGCGCAAGAAGGCACATTCATGTCACTGAGTCACAAGCATGTTCCCCCCGGTTCCTGCGTCGCCGTCCGCGAGGTCCTGAACCGCGTGGGCGACAAGTGGAGCGTACTCATCGTCCAGCTTCTCGCCGACGGCCCGAAACGCTTCAGCGAGTTGCGCCACACCATCGAAGGCATCTCGCAGCGCATGTTGACGCTCACCCTGAAGGGCCTGGAGCGCGACGGACTGGCGACGCGAACCGTCTATCCCACCATCCCACCGCGCGTGGAATATGAATTGACCGAGCTCGGACGCACTCTGCGCAAACCGATTCAGGCTCTCGCCAAGTGGGCGCAGGAAAATCGCGAACGCATTCAGCAGGCAAGAAATCACTACGACGCTCGAACTCCCACGGGTCGATGATCAACGATCAATGATCAACGACCGAAGATGTAAGTCGCGTCCGGTCGGGAATCACTCCAACCGCCCGCCCGTGTGCACCAGCCAAAGATCCGTGTCCGCGGCCTTGATTACGGCAAACGGCATCCAAAAGTATCCCCGCTGTCCCCAGCCCTTCCCCCAACTATTCTGGATCAGCGCCAGCTGTTTCGCGACATCGTAGCCAAGGCAGAGCACTTCATGCCCGCCCTGCTGCTGTTCACCAGGCTGCGGCACCGGCATGATGCCCGACTCCGCCACCTGGTCCGACAGGAACGACTCGTACACCGTGAACCCCACCAGAACCGGCCACGGCCGTGAGTCAGCCAGACAACTCAGAAAGTCCGTCAGCGTTCCAATGCGGTGATAACCGCCCGTCCTGTACTTGAGCGCGTTCTCGGATTGCTCCGGCGTCGGCCGCGTAATCTTGCCCGCAACATACGGATACAGCGCCGTCTCGCAACAACCGTGCGCCGTGAGTACCTGGCATCCAGTGCGCGGCATCGCCCCGTCGTCGTTCGGAAAATCGCCACTCGCCAGAAGTTCCTCCGCATACAGGCATTGTGGGCTGAGGACGGGTGAACTCTTCTCATACTTCCGTGCCATCCACTCGCGCGCGGAAGAAAACGCATGTCCCGTGCAACTGCCTTCCTCGCCCTGATCCTTGATCGCACCACCCCACTCCCGCAAGTCCACATGCGGAGGCACGGGCCGCGCCGGCAAGGCAGTCCGGTACATGCGGTCCCGCACATCGTGCACGTCGCGCAACGCTCCAAACTTCCGCTTTGTCGTCGGATTAGTCATCGCAGCCGTCACTGAAGCAATCCCAGAGTTATCGAGCGCACTAACTTGGAGTGTCGATGGATCCGTAACTTAGGGGTTGCAGCGTCTACCGCCAAGTCACCCGTCGGCGCCACCAGAATGCGGTTGTAGTCAGCCGCGAAGCTGGACAGGCCGTAGGGTGGCAATGCCTTCATGTTCCCGGCCGTTCGCGCCATCTGACACGATGGAATGACCGCTGTAATCGCACTCACCGTGCCAGCCACCAGATCTGCGAGCAGCGCAATCTTTGTCTGTGTGTTGGCGTCGCTCACCTGCGCTACCTGCAGCACCAATTGCTGATCGGCCCGGTACGTGCTCACCGCCGCCTGCAATTGCTGGCAAACGCCCGGCGCGGAATCAGACGAGGCCGTGGCAAAATCGCCCGCCAGCATCTTGATGTCGGCTGCATCTGCGTCGATCTTCGCCGCTAAACTGCTATCCATGGGCTCGCCTTTGGCCACGGCCACGATCTGCAAAATGTTGATCAGCGCCGGAGCCGCAGCAGCCACAATGGAATCAAGCGTCGACACCCACGCGGTGGAACAAGCGGTGCAACACAAGGCACAAGACAAACCAACGATAAGCATCGTTTTCATAGGGAGTTACTCCTCTGGTTGATAGAAAGTGAGTTATTTACTTAGAATTAACGTCGGCATAAGGCGAAGGCAGCCAATGCGCTACAATGACAGCCAACGGAGCTAGGATCACCGCAGCCGCAGCGTGCGCCGCCCAGAATGTCGCAACCGCGGGAGTGGCGGCGTTCGCGACCGTTGTGAGCAATAACACAAGGGTCGGCAGATAGGCAGAATATTTCTTCACGGTAGTATCTCCTTATAAGGCGCTGATCGCCTATAACGCGTGCAAATGCAATGCCGCTCAAGCCCTGATGCCGGATTCATACGGCGCCCCAGCCGAACGCTTCGTCAAGGCTTCCCGGCGCGGCAACCTTCCTTCTTGCGCCAGGCCCACGTGGACCCAGCCGTATTCCAGGATGAGCTGGTCGTATTCGATGGTAGACTTCTGAATGGCCAGCGCCACTTCCATCGGCGCGCCAAATGCGGAACAAACAAAATCGCACGCCAGACCGCAGCAATGCGCGCTGGTTGCCACTCCGCCCACCGCCTGGTTCACCGCCGCCGAGCGGTAGCCGCTGTGGACGACGATGGGCCTGTCTCCCAAAAGCGCGCGAATGTTTTCCATCAGTGCAGCCACGCGTCCCAGGTTGCCAACGATGGCCGGACTCGGAGCGTTGTCCAGTCCAAGCCGCGCCGCTGTCTCGGAGAAACAAAGTTCCTCCAGCGTGAAATGCTCTGAAAGTGTCATGGGATATTTTGTGTCCTAAGAGATCACGGCGCTGCGTGCGCCGAAGTGACATCCATTAGGCCGATGTCGCCTCGGCAGCTATTCGCGCCCAGATTCAACCAAAGCACGTTGCCGTCAAGCGGCGCGGTGGCCGTCGTTCCGTCAACCGTGCAATAGTTTCCCGCATTCGGACAGCTGGTATTCCAGTTCGGGATACTCGATCCCTCCGCGCCGCTGCCGCTGAACGTGTAAGTCGACGTTGCACCGTTCCAGAATCCTGCGGCCTGATAGATGGTTTGCAACTTGTTATTAGTTACGGGCAGCATCTGGTCGTGATAGGTAACTGCCTGGCCTGGCGATGACGAGTACTGCCCGCGCAAGGGACTCACGCAGGTCGCCGACCCGGTCACGCGATCTCCGCGCGTGGTCATGAAGTCGCTCGTATACGCCAGCATCTTGCCGTCCTGCGAGATCACGCCGATGGCGTTCTGAATGCCAAAGCCGGAGTTGGAGCCGGTGTTGTAATTATGGCCAAAGCGGTAGAAGCTCCCCGCGCTGCCTGGAATGAAGGCGATTTCTTCGTTATATCCCGCCGCACAATAGTAACTCCCCTGTGTGCCGCCGTTGGGGTTGGTACATTGTGGTGACAGCGCCAGGCCGACGCCTCCCCAGGATGGTACCGAAGTAGTCGGATCGAAGATCGGCTGCAGATCCGCCGTGCCAACGTTACGGCTCGTGGGATGTCCGTCATTCGGCAGTGATGCCGTCAACGCCGCCACCCCAGGATTCGGCGCTCCCACATAGCCCAGTGGGCATCCGCTCGTGGTTTGACAGTTAGGCTGGTTGAAAAAGTGCGACCAGTAAACGCCGCCACGGTAGTCTCTCAAATAACCCTGCGCATTGTGCCCGTCCGCGCCGAAGTTTGGACCAATCTCTAAAATCGGCCGCACCATCGGACCAGTCGTATTCGTCCAATCCACGATATACGCGTAACAGTAATAGCCCGCAAACTTCCAGTTAGTCGTGTCAAGATGCGGCGCGATGGTCGAAGGTGTCGACGCGTAGGCCGTTGTCACTGTCTCGTAATAGTTGCCGCCGTTCGCGTCGGAAGTATCCGTAACGAAGACAGATTTTGCGTATTCGTTGCCCGCTACCCACGCCGGATTCGGCCAGCTGGCGAATGCCGTATAGCTGATCGTCTCATTGCAACTGCCATTCGGCGCCGCTGCAATCTCCGGATAACTTCCTCCACCGCCGGCATAGTTTTTGTTTACGGATCCGCCGCCCGTCGGCGCGAGCTCGCCAAACTCCGAGTTATACATCTGATCGGCGGCGTGCAGCGTGAATTTGTCGTCCAGCGCAACCGTGCCGCCCGACCCGCAGTTCGACCCGCCCTTGCGATAGCATACCGTTGCATCATCCGTGATCCATGCGCCCGCGGGAAGCGTCACGCCGGCGCCATTGTAGGTCTTGCCCAGACGCGAGTTGATGCGTCTGCACCCATAGGATGGGTCGTAGTGCAGCACATTGAATCCAGGACCCTGACTGTCGACCGCGCCAATGTTTGTCCACGTGACCGAGCCGTCCGTACAACTGCTGCCTTGCGCCGGACAATTCACGGCCCAGTTGGGCTCGGTCCCGCTGGTGGTTCCATTCGACGCCTGAAACATGAAATAGGCAATTCCCGCGACGTTATCCACCGGCATAATGAACACATCGTTGGTTACAGTGGTGGCTCCGGGATTCGAACTAAGTCCCATCTGCTGCCAGATAGTTTGGTAGCTTCCCCCGCCCGCCGAGGCTAGCGTGAGCGCTCCTCCGTCCGATATGTCAAGACCGCCGTTCCACCGGCTTTGGTAGTCGGAAGGCACGATTGCGCACGGCAGGGATCCGCCTCCGTTGCCGCTAAAGTCGATGTAAAGCGAACGAGTAATGTGGTCGTTCACTCCCATCGTGCTGCCGGTCGTAAATGTATCTTTATAAACCTGCGGCAGCGCCAGTTCGTAGAGTGTGTTAGGCGCATCGCTCGCGTTTCGGCTAAAGGCGATGTTCCCATAGGAAATCTGCTGTTGCGTGCAATAAGGACTCGCGTAACTGGTGGCGGATGGCGTGCAGCCCGCGCTTTGAATGTTGCTTGGCACCACGCAAGCGCTGGTCGCGCAAGTATGGCCAAGAAAGTTCGCCTCGAGAATGTGGGCCAGGTAAGGGGCGCTCCCCGAATTTTGCCACGTCATCAACACATCATTGGAGGATCCCAGCCCGAAAGCGTCGTATCCTCCGTCGCTTCCCATGCTGAACACCGTCGTATTGACCGCGGTGTTCTGGTCGGTCACGAAGATGGAGTAGGAGCCAAAGTCCGGATCGACAAAAGGAGTGCCCGCCGTCGCGCAGTCCGACGCGGACGATGGAGTGTAAGACCAGCAGTTCTCCGGAGTGGTATCGGCATCCAGTCGGTAGAACGGCACTGGGTCGGACGTACCTTCCTGAAAGATAAGCACGGAGCCGGCTTCGCCCGTGGTTGTTCCCGCCAGGCAGCCCGACTCGGCGCCGGTAACGCAGTTATCCGTCCGGGCGGAGTACGTCAGCGGAGCCCCTCCCGTGACATAGGCTGCCGCTCCTGTGTACACTCCGGTCCCCGAGTAAGTCGCTTGCCCGAAGGCAGGAAGACACAGAAATACGACCGTCAAAAGTTTCTTCATCGCTCGTCGCTCCACTAGAAATCGCGGTCCTCGTTCAATCAGTGCATTTGTTTTGCACAACGCAACGCCCCACGCCGATTCGGGTGCGCCGCTCCCGAAGTCGCTGCCGCCTTCGCTATAATGTTGGTTTGCTCTTCACCCGCCGTTTGCGCCGGGCTTCATGGAAAGGGAACTATGCCGACTGACGTAGTCATGCCCCAGATGGGCGAATCAATTTTCGAAGGAACCATCACCAAGTGGCTCAAAAAGACCGGTGACAAGGTCCAGCGCGATGAACCGCTGTTCGAGATTTCCACCGACAAGGTCGATGCCGAAATCCCCGCGCCCGCCAGCGGCATCCTCCAGGAAATCAAGGTCTCCGAGGGCAACACCGTTCAGGTCAACACCGTAGTCGGCGTGATTGGCGAGGGCGCCGCCGCTTCCGCGCCCGCTCCCGCCAAGGCCGCTCCCGCAGCGCCAGCCGCAGCACCCACGGCGCCACCTACAGCGCCACCCACAGCAAAGAAGGAAGCCCACGCTCCCGCCGCCAGCGCCAGCGACGAAGATGAAGATTCCGATGCTTCTGCCGACGTCCGTTCATCTCCGCTGGTCCGCAAGCTCGCCCGCGAACACAATGTGGATCTCGCAAAAGTCAGCGGCACCGGCACCGGCGGCCGCGTCACCAAACAAGATGTCCTGGATTTCGTCGAGCGCCGCGCTGCCGCTCCAGTTACCGCCTCCGCGCCGCGGCCAGCCGCAGCCCCGGCTCCCGCCGCCATTCCCGGCGATCTCGTCCCGATGTCGCAAATGCGCAAAATCATCGCGCAGCGCATGATCGAATCGCGCCGCACCAGCGCTCACGTCCACTGCATGTTCGAAGTGGATATGACGCGCATCGTCAATTTGCGCAACAAGCTTAAGAATGGCTTCGAGCAGCGCACCGGCTCGCGCCTCACCTTCATGCCTTTCTTCGTGCGCGCCGCCATCATCGCCCTGCAGCAATATCCCATCGTCAACAGCTCGCTCGAAGGTGACAGCGTCCGCTACCACAAGCACGTTAACGCCGGCATCGCCGTCGCCCTCGATTGGGGACTCATCGTCCCCGTCCTCAAGAACGCGGACGAACTCAACTTCCTCGGATTGCAGCGCGGCATCACCGACCTCGGCGAGCGCGCCCGCACCAAGAAGCTCATGCCCACCGACGTCGAAGGCGCAACCTTCACCATCACCAATCCCGGCCAGTTCGGAGCCGTCTTCGGCCTGCCCATCATCAACCAGCCGAACGTGGCCATCATGGGAGTCGGCGGCATCACCAAGCAGCCCATGGTCCTCACCGACAAAGACGGAGCCGATTCCATCGCCATCCGTTCCGTGGTTCACCTGACCCTAGGCTACGACCATCGCATCATCGACGGCGCTCTCGCCGACCAGTTCATGGTCGTAGTAAAGAAAGCTCTCGAGAACTGGAGCGAAGAAGTCGGCTAGCTTCCGCTCTCATTGAGCGGCTAACGTCTGTCATCCTGAGCGGAGCATGGACTTCACGAAAGTGAAGCCCATGCGCAGTCGAAGGACCCCTTGTTTGCTAAAGCCACCACCGGCAAGGCAAGGAATTTTCACCACTGCGCTGGCGACACCCGGCACGAACAATGGGAAGAACATCTGTTTTTCCGAGCGGCAGACAGCTAACAGCTATCTCACACCAACGGCGTCTCCCCCAGCAGCAACGGCCCGTCTTCTGACCGTTCAATAAAATATCGAGCCACGTCATCGCGCAGTCCCGGCTTGTTTCCCGTCCAGCGCCACAATCCCTGGTAGTCGCGGGCAATATCGGTTGCGGGATTAAAATCCCACTTCTGCAGCAGCGCCCAGCGCTCGCCATAAGCGCGCAGCGCTTTACTGCCGTGAAAAGCATGCGTGGCAAAATTATCGATGCACCCCATCGGCGAGCGCCCTTCAATGCGATTCAATTTCGCGGCGCGCGCCTGCCAGTTCAGCACCGATTCCACATAAGGCTGTGTGCAGCGTTTCATTTCCGCCGCCACGTTGGTCGCCTGCACCAGCCCGAACGTCATATGCCAGTCGGCGCTTCCCAGTACGCACGTATCCAGCATCCCGCCCACCGTATCGAAAGCGTCCCGGCGCCAGGACCAAGCCCCGCCTGTCGCTCCAGGCGCATGGCCAAACGGAAATGCGTCGGATGGAGCGAGCGCGGCGTAGTAAGTGTCGGGTCCCCCGCGCCGCGCCTGCCGCGTGCGCGAAAGCAGAAATTCGCTCTGATGCAGATGATTCCAGGCAAAGCTAGTGCTCATCCGGTAAGGACGATGGCCACTATAACTAGTCGCAGTTTCGCCCGTTAAATCGGTATAAGTGCTGAATAACTGCACAAAACTATGGTGCTGGAGCATGTGAATCGCCTCCAGCGCCCAGTCGTGCCGCGTAAAGTGAAAGTCGCCGTCCACATATCCGCCGTACTGCCAGTCCGGCGGAAATCGCCGCACGCCTTCATTGATGGCACATTCTTTGATCCATAGGCAGGAGTCGGTCCGCAGTTGCAGATCGAGCGGATTCTCGCGGCTGGTAACCTCGTGCGGACGATCGCCGAAGGCGACCTCAACCACATGCAGCACCACATTCGGACTCGCCTCCATGTGAAGCCGGAAATCATGGAAAGCCTCGCGTCGCCGCTGCCAGCGGTACGGGTTGGCATACACCGAAACAATATGCAGCTTCTGTGTTTCGGAATACTCCACGAACTCGGGATGAACATTGGGATGCTTGAAAATCACAGCGCTTCCTTTCGATCCTGGGACGTTAACCACTTCGTTGGAGCGTGTTTCATGTGTATTGCCTGAAAAAGCGCGGATTCCCGGGCTGCAAAAAAGCTCATTTCCAAAAGTGCAGCACGACCTGCGCCACTACCACGACAACGCCGACGATCGAAGCGTAGGCGGCGGTCTTTCCCGCTTGTTCCCCGCGCACAATTTCCAGGTTCTTTACCCGCTCCGCCAAGCTGGAGTGGTCGCGGTCATACATTTCGCGACGAAGGTAATCCTGACGTTCCTGGTTGATTTGATTGCGGAAATTGTTCATCTCTTCCAGGCGGTAATCGAGCACCTCGTTCGCCTTTTGGATCCTGGCCTCTGCGGCCTCATGGAGCTGGTTATCCGCTTGGGCTTGCGTCGTCAGGGCGGCATCGAACCGCCGAAACTCAGCCTGCATCGCCCTCCGCTCGGCTTCGAAGGCTCGATCGATGAACTGAACCAAGGGCAACGGAACAAACGGAGCTGGACGCGAGTTGTTGTTCTCTGTCATCTACTGCACCATCTCTTCACTCTCCAAACAGAAAGCCTCATAGTGGATAATCGACATGCAAAGCCGCCGAATACCGCGAATGCTTCGGAGGCGTGCTGTCGTCATAACTCCTAAGGAAATACGTTTGTGCCCGCGCGTACCGCGTGAGCGTAAAGCTGCCGCTCGTAAACCGTCCGATCAGGTTGCCGTTGTAGCCGGCTCCCCACCCCTCGTCCGAGTACCGCACTTCAATGCCACCGCCAGCCGGCGGAGTAACTCCCGCACTGATTGTCACCGTCGTCGAAGTCACGTTCGTAACTTCTGCGTCGGTAAGATCGAATAGATAGTAACTCCCCACCTGGGTCACATCGATCGGCGTCAGCACCAGCGTCTGCTTCGTGAGTGCCGTTACAAAAGCGAAATCCAGAGAAGGATCTCCCGCATCCACAAAGCGCAAGGTATAACGGCTGTTTTCTCCGGCAACGTCGATGATCGCGACATCCACTTCCCGCACGACCGCCGTGAACGATGCCATCCGAGATGGCACGCTCACCGCCAGGCCGTCTCCCGGAAAGATATCCGCCGCCCCTCCTGGCAGGAACTGGCTCCACGCCTGGTATTCCCCGTTCCATCCCTGTCCCGCGTCATCCAGCAAGGCCAGTGCCGCGATTTCACAATCCGCCGAGGTACGCGGGACGGGCAGTCCAATCTCGCGCATGCTCCCGCGTACTCCGTCGTCCGCCCCGCGTTGAAGCGCTGCAATGCTTGCTGAGTCAATCACTCGCGCCATGGCATGGCCCTGCCCGCGATAACTAACCTCGACCAACTCATTTGCCACCGGCACATACTCGGGATAAAACTCCAGTGCGGGTGCGTTCGTGACCTGACACTGGGCTCCGTCGAGTAACGGCCCCGTCAATATCGTGACCGGGTTCTCTCCAGGCAATGTACCGCGCACCAAGGCATCGACGGGCAACCATATGTACGTGAAGGCCAGCGAGCATTGCATACTGCCGGCATTGATAAGGGCATAAGTACAGAATCCCGGAGCGTTCGTAATGACATCGTCGAACAGCACCGTGGCCGGCGCGACCTGCGTAGCCGGATTCGCTGGATCAATATCCTGCACTTCCAGCACAACCCGTATATCGCACGCCACCGCCCCGCCCCCGCGCGGCGATCCCGAAGGATGCAGCGAAGAATGAAATACCTGCTCCATCCGGTAAGTCTCGGACGGGTACAGCATCGTCGTGAAAACGTAATGGTGCCCAGCCGTCGTGAGCAGCGCCGTCCCCGTGGCCGAGCCCGCGACCAGAGCTTGAATGGTGCAGCTCGCGCCCGAGGGCGTGATACGAAAGCCCGCCAGGCAGCCCGCAATCGAAACCACCCCGGCATACAATCCGCCGATGACCCCATCCGACGCCGCATTGAACACCACGTCGCCGTGTTCCAGCATCGTCGCCCCGCCGAGCTCAACTTGTTCGATAAAGCTCAGCAGAGTTTGCCCGTCCGTGCCCGTCCCTCCCGCAACCTGTAACTGACCGTTGCCGGCACTTATCGCGTGTTGCGGATCGGTCGCCGTCCAATGGGTTGGATCCAGTTCCGTGTAGGTCTCCTCAAGAATCGTGCGCTTGTACAGCGCCACCGGGCTGATGCGCGTGAACGGCTTCTGCGACAAATAGAAGTAGCTGGTATAACCGTCGCCGCAGAAATAGTCCTTCACATGCGCACCCGGCTCCAGTGTCCCCAGAATCGTCAAGTCGTTGACCAGCCGGTTCACACTCTGCAATTGCAGGTCGCTCGGGGAAAACGTAGCCGCACTTTCCACCAGCGCGTAAGTGTTCGTTCCAAACGGGGCGAAAAATAGTTTGCCGTTGTCGTCGCGATAAGCGCAGCGCGCCAAGAGCGCAATCTCCGCCGCCGATGCGGTCCACTTTTTTGCCGGATCGACGCTGTAATACGGAATCGGATCGCCGGCCTCGACGCCGCTCACGTCAAACCATCCCGGCAGCGCCTCCGCCGTAAGCTGGTCAAACGCGCTGCCCGCGCTGCGATCCACAAACGGAGGATGCGCCGGAGGCGCCTTCCGGTCCATCAGCATCGCATCGCTCAGAGCGTCGACTTCGTACCGGTAGACCGGCCCGCGATCTGACCAGCCCACGTACTGATAACTCGGCGTTTGGACAATGTAGCCCGTGAACAGGTTGTTACCGTTGCTAAGTGCTACAGTCACTCGTGCGCCGAGCACCGGAATCGCCAAACTTTCCAATCCGCCCACTAGGCCAAACTTAAGTTCCGACGGCCTGTTCAACTTGCGCGCCAGACCGGGACTCTTACTCGAGTCAATAGACGCCGTATAGTCCTGCGGTCCGAGCCCGTCGAGATTGTCAATCAGTAATTGCATGGCTTATCGAGACTCTCCGCCGCCCCCTGCGCTTCGCTGTGCCCTCGCGTTAAAGCTCTTATGCTTGGTGCTGCGGTAAGACCCTAATAGACCGCCGCCCCGTCTGCCGGAAAATAGCTGCGATAACAAAGCACCACCGCTCCGTCATTACCGTCGATCGTGGGCAATGCCGTAAACGAAGCCAGCAGGGCCAACTCGCCGATCGGCTTCTGGATCTCAATGAAGCCTTCTCGCTGCCATTCCGTCTTCACCGTGCACGGACTCAAAATCGGATAGAAGAAACAAACCCGCCCGCCTGATTCATCCTGGGCCACAAATAATCCAGACCACTGTTGCAGAAACGCGCCGCCGTCGCGGTCCACAAAAGCGACGACCCGCTGCACCGATGACCCCGTTGCCGGCGTTCCTCCCGGCAATGGCTGCGTCAGCAGTAACGTCGTCTGCGTCACCAGCGCCACCCGGCCAACGTTGAACGTTACCCGCCGCACATAGTTCGCATCGTTCCGCACGTCCGCCGAATTCTTCACATACGCGCCTGCAATCCCTGTGCCCACATAGCCAACCTGCTGCGCGTAATCCACGTCGCAAGCCACCAAGTCGCCCGGCTGAAATCCAGCGGCGGCGCCCGTTCCCAGCACCAGTTCCAACGCGGTCGAGCCCGTCAGCAATGGCACCGCCGTCAGCGGAATTCCACCCGACCCGGCCGGCGATGCGCTCTGGTCGGTCGCCAGCACATTCATGTGCTCCGCGCCCCCCGCCAAAGCCATCTGCAACTTTCCCCAGTCGCGAAATTCGAAATCGATTCGTGCTCCCAAGGCATGCCGCGCTTGCGCCGACACCGCTCCCGCCGTCCCGCCCGTTAACGCCTCGATCTGCGATGTGGCCGTGCGCTGAAAGTTTTCAATCCATCCCAGGTCGATCCACGGAGTCGGCGGCGCATCAAGTTGAAAGCCACTGTTTGTCGAAGGATCGAATACCGCCGTCGGCCCGTTCACTCGGTCCACCGGAGCGAAGTAAGCCCGCGTCTTCCGTGCGATTGGCCGCAGCCCCGCCCGCGTCATGCTTCCGCCTCGGGCAGAAAGAAATAAATTCTCAGCGCCGCATACCGCTCCACCCGCGCCGTGCCCGCATTCCACTGCTGTTTCTGGATCGCCACATCTCCCGGCGCGTTGCCCAGCACCGGCATAGTCCAGAAAATACCCGCTTCCAAGTCAGCCGTTGGAGTCTGGCTGTAATCGAGCATTTCGGTATGTGGCGGATCGCAAATTCCGAGCAACTCGGCGTCCATCTCCGCTAGCACGCGGCCGCGATCCACTCCCGTGCCACCGCCGCCTTCGCTCGCGTACCAGATGTGGCAATCCACTCCCAGCATTGGACGCGTGCTCTCGGCAATCAAAATGTCGCCAAAGTCCACGTAAAACACTCCCGGCTGTGCTTCGCCAAATCGCGGCTCCAGATTTTCGCGGACCAGGATCCCCGGCACCGTAACCCCGTCAATCACCACCGTGCGCGCCGGATTCAACGCCGCCAGCCGCGACCGCAGCGCCATATAAAAACTGTCTTTCGCCGCCTGCATATGTCTCCTGTGATCCGTAGTAAGTCGGTGTAACTGAAGACTGACAGCTGATAGCTGGCAGCTGACGGCTAACTCATCGCCGCCACGCGATACAGATACGCCACCCCGCCCAGCCGCTCGACGATAAATCCCTGGATGTGGAACACTTCTCCGCCATACACCAGGCCCAGCGCGGTCTCGAATAACACGTCCGCCGAGGCCACGTTCCGCTGGCTCACTTGCTCGGCCATCGCCGCCTGCCCCGCCAGCATCTCAATGCGCCGCCGCGGACCGTTCGTCTCCGTGGTTAACTCCCGCACAATCACGGGAGCAATCACTGCCTGCTCCACTCCCGGATCCACCAGCCCAAGCTCCGACCCGCCACCAGCCGGCATTCCCGCCGCCGCAAACAGCAGTGTCACTTCCGTGCCGCCCAGGGTTCGTAACATCGCATCCGCTGCCCGAGCCGCTGCCGCTCCAGAAATTCCCGTCATCGTCATCCCACCTTCTGCGCCACAAACGGCGCCAGCAGCTCTTGCACCGTCGCATCCAACAGCGAATCGGAGAAGTACCAAAATTGCATTTGGTCGGGAGCAACGTTCTTCTTCACATTCAGCGCCGGAGTAGCCTGCGCATTCCTCACCAGCTGCGCGCACGCCACCTTCACCGGATTCGGAAACACGTCGAACCCAGCCGTATAAACAATTTCCACTTCGGTGAACCCCCACCCCATCACATTCACCGGAAGCGTAACTTCTCCTGTCTCCGCGAATGCATCCAGGTCGGCCACATTCAAGTTCACCCACGTCCCCGGAATACCAAACGCCAGCGCAATGTCCCACAGGTCCGCTTCGAACTCCAAGTCGCCCCGCCGTGGTGTCGCATACCGGCCCCGCGCCGACACAATCGGCGATGTCGCCGGAGCCACCGGATTCAGCGGCAGATACGCCAGCCGGATCGGCCGCCGCCCGTTGTCCATTCGCAACCGCTCCGTGTACTCATTCGTCGCCAGCGTGATCCTGCGGCAATGCGCATCGATGATGGCTGATGCCGAAGTTACCCATGCCAGTCCAGTTGCCGGATCCAGCCCGTAGGTCTCGTATTCCGATGGTTGCAAGTAATTCATGATGGATTTCCGTTCTCAGTTACCAGTTGCCAGTGCCCCGTTCTTATTGGCGACTGGCAACTGGTTACTGCTCTTACCGGTTCACCAGCACTTCGTAGTGCGCATAGTTCGCGCCCTTGACTACCATGCCGCCGAATTTCACCACCACGCTTTGCGTAGTAAGTGCGCTCGGCAGTCCCAGCTTGAAGACGCGCGGATTTGGATCCGTCAGCCAGTGGTACTCGATCAGGTCCTCGGTCACGATGTAGGCCGGCAGCACCGCGCTGCCGCTTCCCGGCGTGCCCGTGTAAGGGAGAGCCCACTCCGGAATCAGCGGCAACTCGCCAGCCTGGGTGCTCAAGGTCTTCACCGTCAGCCCGCCGGTGATCACCGCCGTCGAGAGCACCACGTTGAACTCCGCCTTCATTTCGCGGTCGATCAAGTCGAGCAGCACCGGATTCGCATAGATCGCCGTCGGCCGCACATCGAACGACGAACTGGAAACCATTTGCGCGATGGTGCTCTTCAGGCCGTCCACAATGCTCGCCGTCTCTCCAATGGAGACGCTGTTGCCTCCCGCCGCAATCTGTCCGATGGCGCCAAAGTACTGCGTCGTCGTCGGAGCGCTCAGCGAAGTGTCGTTGCCGTTCCACAGCGCCACGTCGTGCGTCCGCAAAAGCCCGTCCACGGAGTCCGCCAGATCCTTCGCTTGCAAATAGGCGAACTGGCTCTGCTGTGTGCCCACCTCCATGTCGAACAGGTTGTAGTTGATCTCCGAGACCAGCGCCTTCAGTGGAACCGTGCGCTCCACGCGGGTTGGCGTCTGCAGCGTCGGAATAATGTTGCGCGGATCGACAAAAGCCTGCGCCGCCGTGGGCGAAGGAATCGCCGTCTCTTCGAAGAACCGCGAGGGCTGTCCCGTAGCCGGCACCTGCCGGATGCGCTGTCCAAACACGCCGCGCCGCCGGACAATGTCGGTGATCTCCGTCTGATACCGGTTGATTTCAATCGCGCCCGGCCCCAGAAAATCCGCCGCCGCATGCAAATCCAGAAAGTTAGCTTTCATGTCTTCTCCTCAATTGAGTTGTTACTGCCCGTTCTTTTCCGATTCCGGGTGGATAAGTGGATATTCACGATCCAATAGAAAAAGGGACGCGACCTAACTCGCGCCCCCATCACCACGCGCCCAGCGACTAATGACTAACGACCAGCGACCAGAAACTAACGACCGACCTAGTCGATCATTCCCGCCCGCGCCAGCTCCGCCTTCACCGCAATCCGCTGTTCCACGCTCAGAGCCGACAGCGTCTTATTCAGCATCCCCGGGTCCAGCCGTTCGCCATCGATCTCGCTCTTTCCGATCAGCGCCGAAACCACCGGAGACAGCGTCTTCCGCGCCATCCGCGAAGCCTGCGCCTTCAGATCCGAATTCGATCTTTCCAGCTCCACAACCCGCTGCTGCAAGTCGGTCCCAGCTCCATCCGCCTGGCGCTGCCCCGTGGTTTGTGCAACGCTCTCCTCGACCGCCGCGACAATCCGGTCCACCTTCGCATTCAGCATTTCCTGTTGCGCGTCCAGTTTCCCCAACACGCGATCGAGCGTCTCCGTGGCGGCCGCCAATCGTTCCGCCGCCACCATCATTTGCCGCACTGTCTCTTCGTTCATTTCTTCATCTCCTCTTTATTCGATTCGATCTATCGTTCCAGCAATATCGATCACATCCCAACGACGGACGACTAACGACCAGTGACCAGCGACTAACAACCAGCGACCTTCCTCATCCCATCTCAATCCAAGTCGTGCGATAAGCTGCCTTATCCCGCCGCAGTACCGCCGCTCCCGTAAACGTCACCCGGTTCAGCACCCACACGCTCGCCGTAATGTCCTCCACCAGCGCATCCGTAATCTCGTACGACATTCCCAGCCCCGCGCTCCCAGTTCGAGCAGAGGCATCTCGCCCCGGCCGTCCGATCTCCGCCACAATCTCCGGAAAATCACGCGCATACAAAAATCCGCCGACTTCAATCACGCGCCCCACAATGTCGGCCCGCGTGATCACTCCAATCTTCCGCCGCGCGTCGTGCCGGTCCAGCGCCGGAGAGTAATCCAGCGCCATCCCCATCAGCGACGGAATCGCCGCCTCCGCCGCTCGCCGCGTCAGCATCACCCGGTGCCCGCGCGCCCCCGACGGCGCCTTGTCCGAGGCAACATCGACGACCGTCAATACTCCCCGAAACACCGCCCGGTTCGGATGCCCCTGCACCGCCGGCATCTCAATCGCCATCGACTCCACCGACAATCCCATCGTTATCTCCTCACCACCCGCTGCACTGCGTTTGCCCCTGTGTTCCTCTGTGTACCCTGTGGTTCAAGGTTTTGACGTCCGCCATCCGAACTCCGCGATTAGATAATTTCCGCCAGCCCACGCGCCCGCCGCACTTCATTTACCGTGAGCACCCCATTGCGCAGCAGGATTTCGTCAATCTGCGCCTGCTCCATCTCGTCCTGCGCATCGACGTCGGTGAATACAAACTCCAGGTCCGTCCATCCCAGCCGCTTGGCAATCGCGTCTCGCGTCAGATACTCGGCCAGCAGCCGCGCCGTAGGCACAATCGCCGACCGGAATCCCAAATCGCTCATCTCTCCCGCCGTCGACCGGTTCACGTCCTGCTCCAGCCCCAGAAACTGCGCCGGCAAATCGAATGCATTGGCGATGATCCGCACCAGAAATTCCTGCCAGGCCAGCCGCAGATCGGCATCGTTTCCAGCCGCGAACCGCAGCACCTCCGGCTTCGACTCCGCCGAAATGATCGGCACCCGCCCCGTTCCCTCAATCTCGTCTTGCCACCATCGGATCAGCCGCTCATGATGTGTCGGCGTCAAACCCTGTACCCAGAGCGCATACTGCACCACTGAATTCGAAGCTAGCCGCCCCGCATAGCGATAAGCGCTCAAGAATGCATTGATCGTCTCGAACGCCACCTCCAGCCGCCCCAGCCCAAACGGCGTGTGCGTCCGCGGATTCAGCCGTATGTAACTCAACTCGTTATCATTGAGCACAATCTGTCCATCCGCCCCATACAACCCCGTCACCTGCGCATAGCGCGGCGAATCAGGACGCCCATCCCAATCCGTCATGATCCGAATCGTCGCCCCATCCACCGGCCACAGCAGCAGCGGCAGCCTGTCGGTCGCGTCGAGCGTCCAATCTTTGACTAAGTCGAGCTCGATCGCTCCAAAGCCGCCAACAATCACGTCCTCCAACACTTGCTCCACCAGAGAACGAAACGAATCGTCAGGATTCGGAGCCTCGAAATTTTCCGTCAGTACCTGGATGCGTTGCGCACCATCCGGAAGCTGCTCCAGTACGCGCCCACGCCGCGGCTGTATGCGCCACCGCATCCCCACAATCCGGTCCTTGATCACATTGATCGCCCGCCGCGCCACCGGAGTCTCCGAAAACCGCCGAAGATTCGCCGGCGTAGGCTTAGGCACCAGGTTGTGTGGCGCGGGCGTCCCCGCCCGCGAAAAGCCCGGCGAAGAGAACGGAGCCAGGTTCGACCCCGCTCCCGCCGTCCGCCGTCCATCGCGCCCGGCAAACAAATTCGACGAAAGCCACTCCGGCAAAGACACGTCTCCCACCCGGCGCAAAGCGCCGCGCACTTTCTCTCGAATGTTCATGAATCTCCCCGTCCCTCAAACCCTGTCATCCTGAGCGAGGATTGCCGCTCGCGAAGCAAGCGGCAACCGCAGTCGAAGAGCCTGCCCTGAGCGAAGTCGAAGGGACCCCTACCGTCTCGCACGATGCCGCGCCCGCACCAAGGCGTTCTTCCCACCAAAACAAAACGGCACAGCTTTCGCCGTGCCGAAATCACGTCATGATTGTGTCGAGCGCCCCCCCTCGACTCTTGTGCCAGGTGTTATTTCCCGTCGCGCCTAGTCTTGGACTTCCTTGGGGAAGAGTTCCCCTTCCCCTCCTCCGCGAGTCTGTGACGCGAAGGTCTTTCAGCCAGTTCTTCCCTCCCGATGCTTAGAATCGCGGGCTTGCAAAGAACTTCCCTTATTACCAGCTCACGTAGCATGCGTCGTGTGCTGGTCGCCTGCGCAAGAATCGCTGTGTCAGATGTCATTGCGACGACATGTTCGCCCAACTCAACCGCGCCCGCGTCACATGCCAAAACAATAGCCTGAACGCATAAACTCATGCTTCCGCAGAACATGTTTAGCGCGTTTCCGACGAGGCTAAGATCTTGCGCCAAGACCCCCTGATTCTTGAAACAGGACCCGATCGGATCGAAGGGTAAGTGCGCACGGACGATGGGGACCCCCGATCTCTCAAAGAGTGCTCTATCCTCCTGGCCGACCTCCACTACAACTGGCTTGCCCGAGGGATCGCTGAAAGTCTTTCCGTTCGGGAAAGTCACGGCCACAAGCCTCATGTCTTTGTACTCAGACTGGGAGCAAAACCCCTCGATGGCCAACTTCACTCCCTCACCTTGAGCAGTGAAGATCACGATCTTCTCTACATTCTGCTGCTTGGCAGCCTCAAACGCGATGCGCAAGCACTCGGGCAGATTTTCGCGACCCTCCTTCAGAAAATACGTGATCGGCGCCCTGAAGAATGATTCCATCTCGCTTACCCTACCCGAAAGCCCATGACCTCATTAAGGGGCTTACCCGTTTTTCGATGTCGAAAAACAGCCTTTATAAAACTAAATGGGTCTACGTTCTCAAGCTTCAAACCACGCACGTCTGCTTGAGCAATATGACTCTGTGGCTCTAAGTAGTGCAGGTGAACCGTGCTGTTACAGTTGTCTATCCGAATCACTACCGGATCGTCAGGCATATAGACATCACCCGCATGACAAACAGGACCGTAGTGATACGCGAACCGACTTCTGTGGCTTTCATCCAGACCCTTGATCCGCCCGCGCTGTTCCCACACCCTGATGTAATGGCGGCTAGTGAACTCTAGCCGCCACTTTAGTTCCAAAGCGTATTGAGTGTAAAAGACAAAAGCTGGTTCCTCAGTCTCTGAACAGTCAGTTGGCAGTCTTAGGCTTGACCGCCGTCCATCGAACCAGCGTTTGTAGGCAAGGGAATCCACCGTTTCGCGATGCGCCTATGCTGCAAGTTTGTCCTCGACCGCTGAAGCTTTCGGATCCCTGCCCCGGGGCTGAAACAAGTTCTGAAGATATTGCCCATGAATCCGACTGTTCTCCATCTTCAACTCTTCACGGATGTCGACCAGGGCTTCCCAGCGCAAGATGTCGTCCTCGGACATGGCTTGGCGCCGTGCCGTATTTTTCAAGAAATCGGCGGTCGCGGTCCCAAAACGGCGTTCAAAATCACGAATCTGAGAATCGACTTCGCTCAACCCGACGTATCTACTCGACAATTCTTGCCTCCCTCTCATCAGCCACCTGCGTCCAAATCGGACAGGGCACAGCCGTACCTCTACAGATGACATTCTTGGGCAAAAACCCTTCTAACGCAAATTACCTTGGTTTTCGTGCCTAAATATATCAGGTACAACGACTTCCTCCAAGTCGAGCTCACGCTCGCAGCTCCCGCCGCACCTCGCCCGCAATCTCCGCCATCTCCCCCACCGTCCGCACCCGCACCGAACTCTGCTCAAGCATTCCAATCGCGAACCGCGTCTTCTCTTCTTGCAGCGTCATCCCCGAATCCACCACCGCCGTCAGCGAAGCCCGCAACCGCTCCCGGAGCATCCCCGCCTCAACCCGTGAATACCGATACGCCAGCGCGAGGGCTTGATCCACATTCGCCACTACAGATACCGCATGGAACATCTTCACCGCGCTCCCCACCCGATAGCCAAAATCAATTCGAAACGGATCTCCCTGTCCCGTGTACTGCATCACATCCAAATCTCGTTGCATCAGTTCCAGCACGCCGGCATCGGTGAACGCCTCCTTCATCGTCTGGACAATCGCCACCCGCCCCGTGCGCCCCTGCATTCGCTCCCCTCGTTCCGTGGGCAACAGATACATCGCAGTCAGCACTTCCATCTCGCCCGCCGGATCCTCCGTCAACACCGCCTTAGCCGGAGCCACATCGAGCATCGTCCCAAATCTCTCGTTCACCAGTTGCAGCAAATCCTCGCGCCGCCGCAAACTCCCCACCCGTCCGCGGATTTCGTTTTCCACCAACTCGAACCACTGCAAATCCACGTCCGGAGCCACACATTGCAGCATCCTCCAGTCGCGAGTAAACCGCACCTCGGAGAACCCGCCATCGCTCTCCACCAGCAACAGTCCAACCGTAACGAAATCGTCCCGCAGAGCATGCGGCAAGAATCGCAGCAGGTAAAGTTCGAGTTGGCGCTTGTCAGCCATCGATATGTAGCTCTTAGCTGTTAGCTTTTGGCTGTTAGCTTTTGGCTCTTAGCTTTTGCCCCAAGCCAATAGCCAAAGGCTAAGAGCTAACAGCGGCTCTTCAAGCCTCATTCCCCCACCCCGGAAACGGTTTCCGTGGCGACGCGCGAAACGCCAAGATCAACTCCCGCACAATCGTCTTCCGCGCGATCAGCCGTTCCACCAGCCCCTCCAGCTCATCCCACGATCCGCCATACCACGCCGGAGGAATCTCCCCCGCCACTCGCCAGATCGCGTCCTCATCCAGCTTCTCGATCCGCGACAGCCAGGGCTCAAACGATTCCCATCCATTCACCCGCGCATAAACTTCATTCCGCGGATACACCCCGCGCAGCGGAAAATCCGGAAACGTCCACTCGCCCGCATTAAAGCAATATCCCTGATCGATGAACGACGCCCAGTACTTTCTCTCCCGCATCTTCCGCCAGAACGCCGCCTGCCGTCCATCGGCATTGCAAGTCCACTTATCCAGCGCCAGAATGCCCGCAAATGTATCCAGATTCCGCACCCGCTCCAGCATCTCCGGAGGCAGATAATCCAGCACCTGCCCCTCCACCGGGCTCACCACATACCGCGATCCAAACTGCAGCCCCGCCTCCACCCGAATCGCCTGACTTCCCAACAGAATCGTAAGTTCCGCCGTATGTTCCACCAGCCACGGAGCAACCTCCACTACCTCAGCCGCCGGCACCGGCAGTCCCACCCGTTCGGCCAACCGTGTCGCCAGAAACTCATTCGCCAGCACCCGCTCATGCTGCGGATTATTCCGAAACTTCACCACGTAGTAATGCCCATCGTCGCAGCGCATCAAGTGGCTCTGCGCCCCGCCCCGCATCCTCTTTACGTGTTGAACTGCCGCCGTAGGCATTGTCTGTGTGGCGACGGGGTTCTACCCCGTCCACTCTGCAATCTACCTTCTGCCCCGCCCGCCTGCCTGTGACCGCCACCACACCGGAAATGTTCACTTTTCTTAGATCCGCCTCGCCACCTAATGCCACCGCCGCCCCGCCTCCTCCGCCCGCACCATCCAAGCAATCGCCATCGCCATCACGCAATCGTCATGCGTTCCCGGAGCCGCTCCGCTATTCCCCGCCGCATCCCGCACAAACGTACGGCACTCGTTCAGCAGCCGCTCGCTCCTGAACAACCTCGGCTCGGCAATCAGCGCCGCCCCCAGGATTTCAATCATTCGCGGACGGCTCGCCACCGAAGTCCACCACCCATCCTGTTCCTTCTGCACAAACACCCGCGGATAATTCAA
>CAVZUP010000072.1:0-5378 GCA_963778255.1 uncultured Acidobacteriaceae bacterium | reverse complement strand
ATGTTGCTGGCACCCGTTCAGTTACGTATTACTCTGGTATGAACTCCGCGGCCCCCACGCATTGCCATCGCGATCATGGCGGCGGGCAAGGGCACGCGGCTCAAATCGAAGCATCCCAAGGTTCTGCATGAAATCGGCGGCAAGCCGATCCTGGCGCATGTCATTGCCACGGCGAAAAAGGTTGTTCCCGCGTCGGACATTTTTGTAATCATCGGACATGAAGCGGAGCGCGTGCGCGAGGCGGTTCGTGCCACCGGCGTTAACTTCGTGCTGCAAGCCGAACAGCGCGGCACCGGACACGCGCTCATGGTGGCGCGCGAAGCGCTCTTGAGCAATAAAGAGGCGCTCTCCGGCAATCAATACGACCAGGTCATCGTGCTCTACGGCGACGCTCCCCTAATAACCGCGGAGACGATTCGGAACGTCAGCGCCTTTCACACCGCTCAAAAAGCAGTTATGACCGTGCTCAGCGCCGATCTCGACAATCCATTCGGGTATGGGCGGATACTTCGCAAAGGCACTGGGGCTGAGGTGCAGGCGATTGTGGAAGAGAAGGCCGCGAGCCCGCGGCAGAAAAAGATCCGCGAGATCAACTCCGGAGTCTACGCCTTTGACGGCCCCGCCCTGTACGAAAACATTGACCGCCTCTCCACCGCGAACGCGCATGGCGAGTACTACCTCACCGATATGGCGGGAGTCTTTAATCGCGCCCGCAAGAAAGTGGTAGTGATCAAAACCGCGAATGCGAGTGAAGTACTCGGCACCAATACGCGTGCGGAAATGATGATGCTGGATGCGCAGTTGCGGCTGGCGAAGTGCCGCGAACTGCTGGATGCTGGCGTCACGATTTTCTATCCGCACACTTGCGTGATCGACAGCGACGTGGAAGTGGGCGCCGACACCGTGATTGAGCCCTTCGTCCAATTGCTGGGCGCCACGAAGATTGGCGCCGATTGCCGCATTCGTTCCTATAGCGTGATTGGGAATTCAGTGATTGGCGACCGCGTTACGGTGCGGCCGGGGACGATCATGGAAGATTCGCGCGTAGCCGCGGGAGCCGTGCTGGGGCCATATTCTCATCTGCGTCCCGGAAGCGAAATTGGCGAGGGCGCGCATGTGGGCAACTTTGTCGAGACCAAGAAGATCAAGCTGGGCAAGGGATCGAAGGCGAACCACCTTACATATCTTGGCGATGCAGAAATCGGCGAGGGCGTAAACATCGGAGCGGGCACCATCACCTGCAATTACGACGGGGTGAACAAACATACCACGGTGATCGAAGATGGCGTGTTTGTCGGCAGCGATTCGACGCTGGTGGCTCCGGTCAAGATTGGCCGGGGAGCCTACGTTGCGGCCGCCAGTTGCATCACCGAAGACGTGCCAGCGGATGCGCTGGCGCTAGGACGAGCACGACAAAGCGTGAAAGAGGGCTGGGCGCGAGCGAAGCGCGAGGAGCAGAAAGATAGAAAAAAGTTAGCCGGTCTTTATACCCAGGAAGAATCTTCCGGTCAAGAACAATTCGATCTGCCTGGAAGAAAGATAAGGTTGTGACATACCGAAAACCTTGTGGCGCTTCTTTCGCTCATCTGGAATCCGGTGCAGAAGAACAGAGAGATCTCATGCGCGCGATAGTTGTGGAATCCCACCCTTGCGCACAGAACGCGCAAGGATGGGGCACCCGCCCGCGCGTCCACTTCGACAGGAATACACTAGATCCTGAGTGAAACCATGACCCAGATAACGCCTGCGCAGGAATTATCCCCGGTACGCTACGACGTTTCCCTTCTGACCTCGGAAGATTTTTATCTATTCAACGAAGGCAGCCACTATCGCATTTATGACAAGATGGGCGCCCACCAGGTGGAATTCAACGGCACCAAGGGCACTGTGTTCAGCGTCTGGGCTCCGAATGCGCGCGAGGTCTCAGTGGTCGGGGACTTCAACGGATGGACTCCGCAAGCCCATCCCCTCCAGGCTCGCAGCTTGTCGGGAATCTGGGAAGGTTTTATCCCCGGCGTCGGCAAAGGCGCGCTGTACAAGTTCCACATTCACTCCACGCAACTCGCTTACCAGATTGAGAAGACCGACCCGGTAGGTCTTTTCACGGAGAAGCCACCACGCACGGCTTCCGTGGTATGGGATCTCGATTACACCTGGAACGACGCGGACTTTCTTGAGAAGCGCGCCGCCGCGAACTCGCTGCACGCACCCATGTCGATTTATGAGGTCCACCTCGGCTCCTGGATGCGCGTCCCCGAAGAGAAGAATCGTTCGCTAACCTACCGCGAAATCGCGCCCCGCTTGGCCGACCACGTCAATAAGCTGGGATTCACCCACGTCGAGTTGTTGCCCATCATGGAGCATCCGTTCTACGGTTCCTGGGGATATCAGACGACGGGCTATTTTTCTCCTACATCGCGTTACGGCACGCCGCAGGATTTCATGTACCTGGTCGACTATCTGCACCAGCACGGCATTGCCGTGATTCTCGACTGGGTCCCGTCGCACTTCCCTTCCGACGGCCACGGCCTCGCCTTCTTCGACGGCACCCATCTGTTCGAACACTCCGACGCGCGTCAGGGCTTCCATCCCGATTGGAAGACGTTCATCTTCAACTACGGACGCAGCGAAGTCCGCAGCTTTCTGATGTCGAGCGCCATGTTCTGGCTCGACAAGTATCATGCCGACGGCCTGCGCGTGGACGCCGTCGCTTCCATGCTCTATCTCGACTACTCGAGGAAAGAAGGCGAGTGGATTCCCAACAAGTACGGCGGACGCGAGAATCTCGACGCCATCGACTTCCTGCGGCGCTTCAACCTTGAGGCCTATAAAGAGCATCCAGATATTCAGACCTACGCCGAAGAATCGACCTCGTATCCCATGGTTTCGCGGCCCACTCATCTTGGCGGCTTGGGGTTTGGCCTCAAGTGGGATATGGGCTGGATGCACGACACGCTCCAGTACTTCAGCCAGGATCCGATTCATCGCCAGTATCACCACAACAAACTGACGTTCCGTATGTTGTATTCGTTCCACGAAAACTTCGTCCTGCCGCTGAGCCACGATGAGGTGGTGCACGGCAAAGGTTCGCTCATCGGCAAGATGCCAGGCGATGAATGGCAGAAGTTTGCCAACCTGCGCCTGCTCTTCGCGTACATGTTCGCCCAGCCCGGCAAGAAGCTGTTGTTTATGGGCTGCGAGTTCGGCCAGGTGAGCGAGTGGTCGCATGACCGCAGCCTGGATTGGAACGTGCTGCAATACCCCGTGCATTACGGACTCATGAATTGGGTGGAGCAGCTCAACCGCGTCTATCGCCGCGAACCGGCGCTGCACTGGTTCGACAACGATCCCAGGGGTTTTGAGTGGGTAGACTGCAATGATGCGCCGATGAGCGTCGTCTCCCTGCTGCGCAAGGGTAAGGAAGGCGAGAACCCCATCCTCATAGCGTGCAACTTCACGCCCGTACCCCGAGTGGGATACATGGTCGGCGTCCCGACGGGCGGCTACTGGAGAGAACTTCTCAACAGCGACGGCAAGGAGTACGGAGGCAGCGGCATCGGCAACGCGGGAGGCGCCGAGGCCATCCCCGAAACCACCCACGGCCGTCCCTATTCCCTGCGCCTGACGCTACCTCCGCTGGGAGCGCTGTTTCTGAAAAAAGCATAGACGCGGCTCCCCGTCATAAGCCGGTCCTGAACTGCTTAGTAGCCTAGCATGGAGCGTTTGGTCATGCAGGTTGCCACAATTCGATCGGATTTCCCTCGGGGTCATGCAGGCGGGCAAACCGTCCGATGTTGGGATAAGATTCCGGGTCAACTTTAATCTCTATCCCTGCAGTTCGTAGCTGGGCTGCCATTTTTTCGAGATCCCGGACTCGAAAGTTCACCATCCAGACCTTGTTGGCATCCCCGAAATATTTGGTCGTCTCCGGAAAAGGAGTGAAAGCCGTGGGGCCTGCCTCTTGCTCCCAAGCGTGTTCGCCCTCCTTCGATGGTGTGAGCGAGACTCCCAGGTGCTGCTGGTACCAACTCGCCAACGCTTTCGGATCGTGTGCTCGAAAGAATAGCCCTCCGATCCCCGTCACTTTTTCCATTTCCGCTCCTTTAGCGACCGTGCCCGTCTGCGCTGCTATGCCGAGTCGATCCCGGCTCAAGATGAAGCTCGACCCAAAAGCAAATGAGAGGATTCGTAGCAATTGGCGCCTGTCAAAACGCATCCTATCCTCTTTCGGAGACTAGCTCGACCCGAGATACGATACCTGCGCAAATGAGGTTCTGGCAAGCGTAAAGATCAGGTTCTGGGTGAGTGGTCGGCCAACCGGAAGTTATCCGAACCGCCACTGGGTAGGCAGTCTCTTAATTGGCGAGATGTCCCGATTCCACTCATTGCCTGCGAGCCCGCCCCGTCGTTGACTACAAGACGCCGCATCCGTAAGATAGGGCGCCAAGGGTCGGGCGTCTCCGGAATGATTGATCGCATCATCTCTCACTACCGTATCGTCGAAAAGCTCGGCGGCGGCGGCATGGGCGTGGTCTACAAGGCCGAAGACACCCGCCTCCACCGCTTTGTGGCCCTGAAATTCCTGCCCGATGAGGTGGCTCGCGATGCCCAGGCGCTGGCCCGCTTTCAGCGCGAGGCGCAAGCAGCTTCCGCGCTGAACCATCCAAACATCTGCACCATTTACGACATTGGCGAGCAGGATGGCGAAGCCTTCATCGCCATGGAGTTTCTGGAAGGCCAGACTTTGAAGCATCTGATTACGCTTCGGCCACTGGAACTGGAGACGCTGCTGTCGCTCGGCATCGAGATTGCCGACGCTCTGGATGCCGCTCATGCCAAGGGAATCGTCCACCGCGATATCAAGCCGGCAAATATTTTCATCACCGAGCGCGGACACGCCAAGATCCTCGACTTCGGACTGGCCAAGGTGGCTTCCGCTGGCGGATCTTCCCGCCAGATTGCCTCGGACAAAACCGCGACCGGCGCGTTCGATCAGCACTTGACGAGCCCCGGCTCGGCGCTCGGCACGGTGGCGTATATGTCGCCGGAACAGGCGCGGGCCAAGGAGTTGGACTCCCGCACGGATCTGTTCTCGTTTGGCGCCGTTCTCTATGAGATGGCCACCGCGCAGTTGCCCTTTCGTGGAGATAGTACGGCCACCATCTTTGAGGCCATCCTGAACCGCGCGCCAGTGGCTCCTGTGCGTCTGAATCCCGAGGTGCCACCGGAGTTGGAGCGGATCGTCAACAAGGCTCTGGAGAAAGACCGCGAGCTGCGCTACCAGCATGCCGCCGACATGCGGGCCGACCTGAAACGGCTGAAGCGGGAAACGGACTCGCGCCCTGCCGATGCGGCTGCCTCGGGACCAGTGTCGGTCG
>CAVZUP010000071.1:0-10599 GCA_963778255.1 uncultured Acidobacteriaceae bacterium | reverse complement strand
TCGAGACTCAGCAGCTCGGAGTATTCGGCTTCGGGCGTGTTGGCGTCGTGAAAGAGTCCCTGCTCGCGCGCGTAAGCCTCGACGAGCGCGATCTGCTCGTCGCTGCGCCCGGTGAGCCTCAGGTATTTCACGCTTTCCTTGTCGATGGGGAAAATGCCGCAAGTTGCGCCGTATTCGGGAGCCATGTTCGCGATGGTCGCGCGATCGGCGAGTGGAAGGTCTTGCAGGCCGGGACCGAAATATTCGACGAACTTGCCGACGACTCCATGCTTGCGCAGCATCTCGGTGATGGTGAGAACAAGATCGGTCGCGGTGGCGCCTTCGCGCAAGCGTCCGGTGAGCTTCACGCCGACAACGAGCGGAATCAGCATGGAGACTGGCTGCCCTAGCATGGCGGCCTCGGCCTCGATGCCGCCTACGCCCCAGCCGAGTACGCCGAGTCCGTTGACCATGGTGGTGTGCGAGTCGGTGCCGACGAGCGTATCGGGATATGCGATGCTCTTTCCGCCCGCTTCATGTACGAAAACTACGCGCGCCAGGTATTCAAGGTTCACCTGGTGGACGATGCCGGTATCGGGCGGCACGATGGCTAGATTGCGGAAGCCAGTCTGTCCCCAGCGCAGAAAGGCGTAGCGCTCTTTGTTACGCTGGAATTCGAGCAGCGCGTTTACGTCGAACGCCGTGGGCGAACCGAATTCGTCGACCTGCACCGAGTGGTCGATGACCAATTCGGCGGGCTGCAGGGGATTGATCAGCTTGGCATCGCCGCCCAGGCGCTTCATGGCGTCGCGCATGGCAGCGAGATCGACTACGGCGGGGACGCCGGTGAAATCCTGTAGCAGAACGCGGCTGGGGGTGAAGGCGATTTCTTTTTCCGGCTTGGAATTCTTGTTCCACGCCGCGAGCGCGCGGATTTCTTCCTTGGTCACGTTGCGTCGGTCTTCGGTGCGGAGCAGGTTCTCGAGCAGAATGCGCAATGAGAACGGCAGGTGCTTGGTGGAGATGCCCTGCTTGTCGAGAGCGTCGATGCGATAAAGCTCGTATTCTTTCTTGCCGACCTTGAAAGTGGCGCGAGCGCCAAAGCTATTGGATGACATGGAGGCCTTCCTTCGTAAGCTCCGACGCAGGGCCGGAGCGCAATGGAATCCTAACCCAACAGTGTAATTGTTTTCGAAGAACGCGTGTGGGAACCGCTTGTGTGGGGACGGGGCTTTGGCTCGTCTAAGCCATGCCTAGCGCACGCCGGTCCAAATCTGATAGACGACCACGCCGACCATGAACACCAGGTAAATTCGCAACGACCAGAAAAGAACCTTCTCTTTCCGCGTGAGCTGCCGTCGCGGGCAATGATGATGTTCCTTGGTGAAGATGATCTGGTCCGGCTCCAGCGCCGTAATTACGGAGGCAATTTCTTCGCGGGTCACTTCCGCGGCGGGTTCGGAATCGAATTGATTTTCCATCTACCTGCCTCCCACCAGCGCCAGCGCATTGGGCGCGATCACGCTGACTCCAAACAAAAGACCGGCGGCGACCAACACGGACACGACCCCTAGCGCCAGCACATTCGCCCACGGGGGACTGACCAGTGGGCCCATGATTTCTCGGTCGTTCACCAGCATATAAAGGAAGAGCAACGCCGGAGGCATGGCCAACACGGCGATCACGTTGACCAGCAGCACGATGTACACCAGCGGAATTCCCGGGATCAGGACCAGTCCCGCCGCCGCCGCCGCTTCGACCAGCAGAACGAGATAGAACGATCTTCCCTGACGGAAGGGGAGATTCAAACTGTGCGGGCGGCGCGCTACTTCTCCGAAGGCATAGGCGGAGGAAGTTGAAATCGTAATCGCCGCGACCATTCCAGCTTCGAAGATGCCGAGCGCGAAAAGCGCCGCTCCCCAATGTCCGATGAAGGGCTGTAGCGCCTGGGCAAACTCGGCGGCTTCGAAGTTCGCGGTGGACATGTGGTGCACAAACAGCGGAGTCGTCGCCAGCATGGTCGCCAACGCTGCGACCGTGGCTAAAGCCGCGCCCAGCACGGTGTCCACGCGGCCCATGCGGATGTCGCGCGTGGTCAAACCTTTATCGGCGATCGCGCTTTGCTGAAAGAAGAGCATCCACGGCGTGACGGTCGCGCCAATATTTGCGAGCAGGATTAAAACTGTTTCCTGCGTCAGACCACCGGGTAGCGGCCTCCAGGTCACCAAGGAACCGCCTACCGCTCCCCAATGAGGATGCGTCAGAAGCGCCACCGGCACAAACACCAGGTTGAACATGGCAGCGCCCAGAATGAGCCGCTCCCAGGTCCAGTAACGGTGCGTCATGAGCGCGATGGAGAGGACTAATAGGGCTCCACAAACTGCAACCGCCGGTCGCACTCCGAAGAAGCCCAGGCCGGCGCGGATGGCGATGAACTCCGTGACCAGGGTTAGAAAATTGCCGATCATCAGGTCGATCATGGAGAACCATCCCCAGAACGGACCGAAGCGATCGAAGATCAACTCGGCGTGGCCGCGATGGGTGGCCGCGCCCAAACGTACAGTCATTTCCTGCACTACGCAGGCCATGAGGAATGTGAGCACCACAAAGGGCAGGAAGAAACCGATGCCGAAACGCGCTCCGGTGGCCGCATACGACAACATGCTGGGTCCATCGTTCTCGCCTAGCATGACCAGGATGCCGGGGCCAATGAGCAGCCAGAACAACCGCAATCGTGGCCGGAATCCGCGCTTCGCTCGTACCGCCGAAACCTGCTCGCGGTCATGCGCCCGGTCGATGTCCTCATGGGTGATGACGACATCGGATTGGGGTGCAGTTACCCCTCGCGTCTCCGATGCTGTCTTTCGTTCGTTCATTTCGTGCAGTTTGAGAGGAAGAGCGGGGGCATTGCTGACCGCCAGCAATTAGCGTAAGTATACATCAGGACATAAACTACAGTTAATTACTTTTGTGCAGCGGCGAGATTCGATTTTCAAATAGCTGTCCGCAATGTGCCAGCAGCGACTCGGCGAACCTCAGCCTTGGGAAATACTTTTACCGTCCATTGGCCTAACCCAGACCCTCTCCGCGGCGGAAACACCTAGCGAAACGCGCCCAGCGCCGGTGGTCAGCGTAAGTGTCTGATCGTAGTTGCGATGCGCAACATGAATCTTCGCTCCTGGCCGGATGCCGCGTTGTTCCAGAAACTCAAGCAGGCGGCGGTCACGCTCATAGATGCCACTCACCTGAAAATTCTCTCCCGGTTCGGCCTGGGACAGCAGCAATAAGCCACGACGACGGCGACTGGCGGGACTTTCCAGTTCCGTGAGGTTGCCATGCGGACACGCCACTCCGCGCCCGAGTTTGGCGAGCAGCCTGGCCTCGAAATCGGGCGAGACGGCATGCTCCAGGCGCTCGGCCTCGTCGTGCACCTTGTACCATTCCATTCCGAAAATCTCCGAAAGCATGCGCTCGATGAGATGGTGACGAACGGTCAGCTTGCGGGCAATTTTCTTTCCGGCAGCGGTCAGGCGAACGCGGCCGTCGGTATTCACTCGCACCAGTCCATCCTTTTTTAGGCGGCGAACGGCCATGGTGACGGCCGGGGGCGACACTTTCAGCCAGTGCGCGAGCGTGGCGGAAATAACAGTTTCCCCTTCGCTCTCGGCTTCGAGAATCGCCTTGAGATAATCCTCTTTGGAAACGGTGATCACGGTGAACCGATTATACGGCGGGATTAAGCATGGTTAACAAAGAGATTGCAGAGGTAAGAGGTCAGATTGCAGGGGTAAGAGTTTTCGGGGCTAACGGCGCCGTTTGCGCTTGAAGTTTTTCACCTCTGCAATCTGACCTCTAACCTCTGCCTTCTCCGGTTTGACATCGTCTTCTTCCACCCCTAACCTTAAATGTCTCGATATGAAAGTTCTCGTCATTGGCAGCGGCGGACGCGAGCATGCTCTGGTGTGGAAGCTCCGGCAATCGCCGCGGGTTACGAAAATCTACTGCGCGCCCGGCAACGGCGGCATCGCGGACGAGGCGGAGTGCGTCGCGGTCGACGTAAAGAGTCTCGACTCCATGGTCGCGCTCGCGAACCAGATTCAGCCCGATCTCACTATCGTGGGACCGGAGTTGCCGCTGATGCTCGGCGTGGTGGATGAATTCACACGCCGCGGCTGGCGCACGTTCGGCCCAACCCAGGCGGCCGCGCAACTGGAGAGCAGCAAGAGTTTCGCCAAGGAATTCCTGCAACGTCACCGCATTCCCACGGCGCATTATGCCATCTGCGATTCGCCGGAACAGTTGCACGATGCGCTCGCGCACTTCCATACTCCAATCGTGGTGAAGGCCGATGGACTCGCCGCCGGCAAAGGCGTGGTCATCGCGAAGACTAAGGACGAGGCTTCGACCGTCGCCCATGAAATGCTGAGCGGCCGGATGCTGGGCGATGCGGGATCGCGGGTGGTGCTGGAAGAATTTCTCGTGGGCGACGAACTTTCGTTTCTGGTGGTAAGCGATGGCGAGCGCGTGGCTCCGTTGGTCGCGGCGCAGGATCATAAGCGCGTCGGCGACGGCGATACCGGGCCGAACACCGGCGGCATGGGCGCCTACTCCACGAGCACGATTATCGACGATCAGATGCGAGAGTGGCTGCTTGCCCATATCGCGCGGCCGGTGGTGGCGGGCATGAAGGCTGAGGGCGCGGAGTATAAGGGCGTGCTTTATTGCGGCCTGATGATGACGGCGCGGGGCCCCATGGTGCTCGAGTTTAATTGCCGATTCGGCGATCCGGAGACGCAGCCGATTCTGATGCGGATGGAAAGCGATTTGGTGGAGGCGATGGGGGCATCCATCGACGGCCGCACCAGCGACGGCGATTTCAAGTGGTCGAGCGATGCGGCGGTGTGCGTGGTGATGGCTTCGGGCGGCTATCCGGGGAGCTACGAAGCGGGCAAGAAGATCGTCGGATTGGAAGACGCGGCGAAACTGGACGGCGTGAAGGTCTTCCATGCCGGCACGTCGAAGGGTGACGGCGCATTTTATACTTCCGGTGGACGCGTGCTCGGGGTCACGGCACGAGCTGCCGAGTTGGAAACGGCCCTGCAGCGCGCCTATGACGCTTGCGCGAAAATCGGGTTCGAGGGCGCGCACTATCGCAAAGACATTGGGGCGCGGGCGCTGAAGAAGAGGTAGTAGGGCGCCTGCGAGTGGGCCAAGAAATAAATTGTCATGCTGAGTGAAGCCTAGGCTTTCCGTGTCTGCGCGCGTCGAATGGAAATGCATAGGTTCTTCGCTGCGCTCAGAATGACAGTATATTTGCAATTTCAGTGAGGGGTGGAAGCAACCGCAATCTATGAGCAAGCCACTGGTTTCAATCGTAATGGGCAGCGACTCGGATCTGGACATCATGCGCGAGGCTGGAAAAGCTCTCGATGAATTTGGGATCGCGTATGAGATCGACGTAACTTCGGCGCATCGCTCGCCCGACCGCACGGCGGACTACGCGCGCAAGGCCGCGCAACGCGGCATTCGCGTGATCATCGCGGGCGCTGGCGGTGCGGCGCATCTGGCGGGCGTGATTGCCGCGCACACGACGTTGCCGGTTATCGGCGTCCCCATTCCTTCCACTTCGTTGCAGGGCATGGATTCGCTGCTCGCAACTGTGCAGATGCCGGCGGGCATTCCGGTGGCCACGGTGGCGATTGGGAAACCCGGCGCAACCAATGCCGGGATCCTCGCGGCGCAGATTCTTGGAGTGGCCGACGCAGCCATCGCGAAGAAACTGGACGCTCACAAAGAAAAACTGGCGCGCGGCGTGGAAGAGAAATCAAACAAACTGAAGAAAGCCCTGTAGCGAGGGCGGGATCCGCAAGTTACAGCTTCAATGTCTTCAGATATTTCCGGAAATCCCCGCCCAGATCCTTGCGCTTCAGCGCGAACTCGACCGTGGCTTTGAGGAAGCCGAGTTTGTCGCCGGTATCGTGGCGGCGGCCTTCGTAGACGTAGGCGTATATTTTTTCGCGCCGCAGCAGGCCTCGCAGGCCGTCGGTAAGCTGCAACTCGCCGCCCGCGCCCGGTTTGATGTCTGAGAGCGTTTCAAAAACCGCCGGCGTCAGAATGTAACGCCCGATCACGGCCAGGTTCGAAGGCGCATCCGCCAGCTTCGGTTTTTCCACCAGGTCGAGAACTTCGTAGAGTTTGCCGCCGGAGCCCGCAACCGCTTTCGCCTTGATTACGCCATAAGAAGAAATCGCAGGCCCGTCGACTACCTGCGTCGCAATCACGGAGCACTGCTTCTCGTTGAAAACTTCCATCAACTGCTTGAGCACCGGCACCTTCGCATCGATGACGTCATCCGCGAGCAGCGTGGCGAAAGGCTCGTCGCCAATCAATTCGCGCGCGGTCAGCACAGCGTGGCCCAGGCCCAGCGCTTCTTTCTGGCGCACGTAGGCCACGTAGATCATGTCCGAAATCTGGCGCACGATTTTCAGCAGATCGTGCTTGCCTTTTTCTTCGAGCATTTTTTCCAGCTCGTAGCTGACATCGAAATGATCTTCGATGGCGCTCTTGCCGCGTCCGGTGATGATGATGATCTGGTCGCAGCCCGCTGCCACGGCCTCTTCCACACCATATTGAATAATGGGCTTATCGACCAGCGGCAACATCTCTTTCGGCTGCGCTTTAGTGGCGGGGAGGAAACGGGTGCCCAGTCCGGCGGCGGGGAAAATGGCTTTGCGGACGGTACGGATCTTGCGGCGGTCGCCAGGGGTTCGTCGTTCGTGCGCTGTTTTCATACCGGGGCTATTGTAATTGCTGGCGGCTACTGTGGGCGACCGCGGGGGCATGGATGATAGCCGTATCGAGGCTGTTCTCGCCGCGTTGCTCTAGACCGCGGGTATTGGCGCCGCTTCCAACTCTTCCAACAAATCGCGGAGCGTTTGCAAGATTCCCTCGGCGCTATTGATCTTGATCGAGAACTTCAGCGTCCCGTCTGGAGTAAATTGCGTGCCCCGCTGCGACGCCACGAAGCGCGCCAGTTTCCCCGGATCAATCGCCGCCGTC
This sequence comes from uncultured Acidobacteriaceae bacterium, assembly GCA_963778255.1. GTDB lineage: Bacteria > Acidobacteriota > Terriglobia > Terriglobales > Acidobacteriaceae > Acidiflorens. The sequence goes on along the minus strand of CAVZUP010000071.1, from coordinate 3,561 downwards.
TGGCTGAACTTGATGCTTACGAATTCGCGCTTGCGCTCGATGGCGTTGGCTCCGACGCGCATGGCCTGCAGTTTGAGGGCCGCGTATGCCAGCAGGTTGCGCACCGCGCTTGGCGTCTCGCCGTAGCGGTCGATCAGCTCAGAGCGCACGTCGTGCAACTGCGACTCGGTCTCGACGCCGGCTACGCGCTTGTACATTCGCAGGCGCTGATTCTCTTCCTTTATATAATCGGACGGAATGCGGATGTTGAGACCGAGATTAAGCTGGATTTCCGTGACCTCGACGCCGGCTTCACCCTTCATTTCGCGGACGGCGCGCTCCAGCATCTGGGTATAAAGCTCGAATCCTACGGCTTCGATGTGTCCGCTCTGCTCGCCGCCGAGAAGATTTCCCGCGCCCCGCAGTTCGAGATCGAGCGCGGCAATTTTGAATCCGGCGCCCAGGTCGGAGAATTCCTTGAGCGCGGCGAGACGGCGGCGCGCGATGGGCGTCAACTCGATTTCAGAGGGCAAAAGGAGATACGCGTAGGCGCGCCGGCTCGAGCGGCCCACGCGTCCGCGAAGCTGATAAAGCTCCGACAAGCCCATACGGTCGGCGCGATTGATCAGGATTGTGTTGCAAAGCGGGATGTCGAGACCGTTTTCGATGATCGTGGTCGAGACCAGGATGTCGGATTCGTGATGCATGAATTTCAGCATCACTTTTTCCAGTTCACCTTCGCCCATCTGCCCGTGACCCACGGCGATGCGGGCGTTGGGAGCCATGGTTTGAATCTTGGCCGCGATCTCCCAGATGGTCTCGATGCGGTTGTGCACGAAATAAACCTGGCCGCCGCGGTCGAGTTCCTGCTCGATCGCCGACTGAATGAGTTTTTCATCCCAGTTGGCAACCACGGTTTGAATCGCCATGCGGTCTTTGGGCGGCGTTTCGATCACGCTCATGTCGCGCAATCCCACGAGCGACATATGAAGGGTGCGCGGAATCGGCGTCGCCGACATGGTGAGCACGTCGACGGACGTGCGCATCTGCTTGATTCGTTCCTTGTGGCGGACACCGAAGCGCTGCTCTTCATCGACTACAAGCAGGCCGAGGTCGGCGAACTTCACGTCTTTCGAGAGCAGACGATGGGTGCCGATCAGGATATCCACTTTGCCGGCTTCCACGCGCTGCAAGATTTCCTTGACCTGCTTGGCGGTGCGGAAGCGGCTGATCATTTCGACCGTCAGTGGGAACGGCGCGAAGCGCTGCTTGAAAGTTTCGAAGTGCTGGAACGCAAGCACGGTGGTGGGCGCAAGAACGGCCACCTGCTTGTTGTCGCTCAGGGCCTTGAAGGCGGCGCGCATGGCCACTTCCGTTTTGCCGTAACCTACATCGCCGCACAGCAGGCGATCCATGGGAAGCTGCGATTCCATGTCGCGCTTGACGTCGGCGATGGCCTGCGCTTGATCGTCGGTCTCGTTGTATTCGAACGAGTCTTCGAACTCCTTCATCCACTCGGTGTCGGCCGGGAAGATGTGGCCGCGCGCGGCCTGGCGCTGCGCGTAGAGTTTGAGCAACTCGTCGGTCATGTCTTTCATCGCCTTGCGCACGCGCGCTTTGGTTTTGCCCCAAGCCTGCGTGCCGAGATGATTCAAGACCGGCTTCGCGCCCTCCGATGAGCGGTATTTCTGCACCAGATCGAGCCGCGTCAGCGGAACATACAGCCGCGCCGCGTCAGCGTATTCGAGCACCATGAACTCCGACGCGCCGTCGCCCTGGTTGATCTCCTTCAGGCCGTGGTATTGGCCGATGCCGTGCTCGACGTGCACGACGTAGTCGCCGACCTGCAAATCGCGGAAGTCGGAAAGAAACGCTGAGACTTTCGATTTCTGCCGCTGTGGCCGGGACGCAACCAAATCCGATTCGTCGAACAAGTCGCGTGCCCCAAAAATCGCGAGATGGGCTTCAGGCAAAACGAAGCCGTCGGGAAGATAGGCCTTGAGCAGCGTGGTGGTGAGAACATCGCCGGCAAAATAAGAAGTTTCGTCGGCATAGCTTTCGCCGCTGCGGGTGCGGCTTCCGAGGCGATACGACGCGTTGTACTCGGTGAACATGTCGGCGAGGCGCTCGACTTCTCCCGTATTGGGCACGGCGAGAACCACCTGCGTGCCGCCGCCGACCAGCTTCTGCACTTCTTCGATCATGGCTGGAACCGCGCCGTGGAAGCGCGTGGCGGGTTGGGAAAGAAATGCCGCTTCTATTCTTTTGTCGTCGGGGGCTTCGCTTCCGGCGCGCGCTAACGCCAGATATTCGAAATCGGCTCCGGGGAGCGCCGCGGTTTTTTCGCGCCAGCCTTCGGGCGTCAGGTAAAGATCGGCGGGGCGGACCAGGTTTCCGACGCCGCTGCGTTCGTGCGCTTCTTCAATGCGGGCCCAGATTTTGTCGAGTTCGAGCGCCAGCGTTTCGGGCTCGTCGAGAATGACCCGCGCTTCCGGAAGCAGTCCGAAGACGCTGCGGTCGGCGCCGGCCACCGGAGCGTAGAATTCCCAGCCCGGAAAAACTCCAGCGCCGGAGTCGCGCGCCGCCTGTTCCACTGCCTCCGCCGAGCCAGTAATGCGTTTGCCGGAAAGCCGCGCGTTGATCGAACCGAGCAGTTCCGCCGTGACCGGCGTTTCGGTCAGCGGCAAGAGCAACACTTCATCGACGGGATTCGACGACCGCTGACTCGCGGGATCGAACTTACGCATCGCCTCGATTTCATCGCCGAAAAACTCGACGCGCACGGGACGATCCGCTTCGGGGGAATAGACATCGAGAATTCCGCCGCGGGCCGCGTACTGTCCGGGCATTTCGACGACGTCGGTTGAGCTGTAGCCGACTGTATTCAGATGCTCGAGCAGTTTCTCCAGGTCGAAGCTCTCGCCGCGGCGCAGAACGCGGGCCAGGTCGGCGTAGTAGCCGGGATCGCGAAGAAGAATGGTGGTGGCGCTCACCGGAGAAACGATAATCGCGGCGCGGCCGGTTGCGATCTTCCACAGCGCGGTGGCGCGTTCTTCCTGAATTTCAGGATGCGGCGACAAATTCTGAAAGGGAAGCACATCGCGCGCCGGAAGGGTGATGACGGAGTCCGGGTCGGCCGCGCCGGTTAACTCGCAGAACGCGCGCAGCACCGGCAGCAGTTCTTCGGCGGCGCGGTTGTCGGCCACGACCAGGACAAACGGACGTTCGACCGTGCGCCGCAATAAAACAACGATCAGCGCCTTGGCGGCCGGGGAGAGTCCAGTGACACTCATCCGCCCCGCGCTCTCCCGCAGATGGGAGGCGGCACGCGTGAAGGCAGGAAGTTGTTCAACGTCCGAGAAAATTTCGCGGACGAACGGCAAAAGCATTTCCTCTTGATTCTATCAAGGGCGGGAAGCCGGCGCTTTGGGACGCAAGTCTGGTTCTATCGACAGCGGTTATGTGGCGTCAGCTTTCTCCAGTTCGGCACCGATATGCACGCTGCTACCACCACTCGACTTCAATTTTCGTTCCCAGTTCTTGAATCCTGACTTCTTGATGACGATTGTATGATCTCCTTCG
>CAVZUP010000070.1:0-9167 GCA_963778255.1 uncultured Acidobacteriaceae bacterium | reverse complement strand
GATCCTCCCTACCTAAGGCGGCGCAAACTGGGCGAGACGAAGATTGACTACATCGGACTGGGACTGATCGCGCTTGGGCTGGGGACGCTGCAGGTGATCCTCGACAAGGGCCAGCGCGAAGACTGGTTCGAGTCGCACTTCATCGTGTGGCTGACCGTGATCTCCGCCGCGTCGCTGATCTTCGTGGTCTATTGGGAATGGAACCACAAAGACCCCATCGTCGACCTGCATTTATTTCGTGAGCGCAGCTTCGCCACCTCCAACTTCCTGATGTTCATGCTGGGATTTGTACTGCTGGGCAGCACGCTGCTGTTACCGCTATTCATGCAGACGATGTTGGGCTACACCGCGCAGCGCTCGGGGATGGCGCTCTCGCCGGGTGGTTTCGCCATCATGGTGATGATGCCGATTGTCGGATTTCTGCTCTCGCGCTATAGCCCGCGCTGGCTGCTCCTTTTTGGCTTGCCGATGCTGGCGTTTTCGCTGTTCCATATGACGACGTTCGACCTGAGCGTGGATTTCCACACCATGGTCATGGCGCGCGTGTACCAGGCGGTGGGACTGGCCTGCCTGTTCATGCCGATCAACATCGCCGCCTACGCGTCTCTGCCGCGCGAGAAGAACAACGCAGCGTCGGGCTTGATGAACCTCGCGAGAAATATTGGCGGCAGCTTTGGGATTTCTTTTGTCACCACTGGCTTGTCTCGCCGCGCCCAGTTTCACCAGGTGCGACTGGCGGAGAAACTGAACGCGGCGAATCCGCAGTTTCAGTCGGCGATGCACGGGATGACCCGCGCTTTTTTGGGTGGCGGCGCCGGGCCGGGTTCGGGAGGCACTTCCGCGCAGCAGCATGCCTTAGCCCTGACGCAGGCCAGTTTGGTCCAGCAGTCGACCATGCTGGCCTATATCGACAATTTCTGGGTGCTCGGGGTCGTAATCCTGTGTATGATTCCGTGCGTGTTCCTGATCAAGGGGGCCAAGCCGGGAGGCGAAAACATCGTGGCTCACTAGGGACGGGCGCGCAGGGAAGGGAGGTTCAATGTTTCGCATTGTTACTCTGGAACGCGAATTTGGCACCGGCTGTGTCAGCATTGCCGCTGAATTGGCCCGCCGTCTGGGCTGGAAGCTGTGGGACCAGCAACTGACCAGCGAGATAGCCCAGCGCGCGCAAGTGGAGGAGTCGGCAGTGGCCCTGTGCGACGAGCGTGTCGACAGCCGGATCTATCGTCTGGCAAAAGCGTTTTGGCGCGGCAGTTACGAACGCAGCCTTCCGCTGGCCGACTCGCACGCCTTCGATACCGATCGCATGATGGCCATGGTGGAAGAAATCATCGACACGATTGCGAAAGAAGGCAATGCGGTCATTGTCGGACGCGGAGCTCCATTTTTTCTGCGCCATCGTAAGGATACTTTCAGCGTGTTCACCTATGCTCCGCACGACGAAAAAATTCGCCGCCTGCTGGCCATGGGTAAGAGATGGGAAGAGGCCGAAGACCTTGTAGAGAACGTGGACAAGGAGCGGATTGCTTTCATTCGGCACTACTTCAATGCCGAATGGCCGTTGCGCAGCCTGTATCACATGATGATCAATACGGTGGTTGGAGACGAGAACGTGGTCGCCACCATTCTGAATACGATGCAAATGCTCGAAGGTCAGCCCGCCGAGACGGCCTTGCGCTGATTTCGCATTCCGCATCTTTATGAGTTGCTGGACTACGACTCTATTGGGATTTCTTCTTCCCGAAAAGGCCTCCCAAGGGATTGTTCTTGCCTCCGGTTAAGCCTTTCAATTTCCCGCTTACCAGCCCCTTCATATCTGGCGCAAAGGTTGGGTTCGAGGTTGTGCCCCCAACGGTCACCGGGATACCGCCCGATCCGGCACCGACGACCTTCGTGAAGCCGCCGCCCACTCCCGCCAGGTTCGCCACCATCTTAAATTCGAGTTCACGGTTGGGGCTGACCGTGCCCCCGCCGGTGACGGTTCCGAGCGACGGAATCACCACGTTGATCTTGTCGAGGCGTGTGCCTTCGGGCGCGTTCCGCACATCGGAGCTCAGGTTTTCGATCACGGTGTCGTTGCCCGTCTGCTTGCCGGTAAGGGCGGAGATCGCCGAGAGCTTGGATCCAAGGTTGAAACCGGCGAGCGTAGTGTTGCTCATCTTTACCCAGCCGGTGGAGACAAGCTTGTTGAGCGGTCCCGACGAGTCGATCTCGAGCGAAAGCGTTCCGCCCTTAAGCTGCGAACCCGTGGGAAGAACCACGCCGAGGGCTGGAAGCATGGCGGCGAGGTCGTCTACCGGCATGGCCTGTCCGTTCAGTTTGGTATGGACGGACGTAGTTTCGCCTTTCATGTCGTAGGAGCCGGTCAGCTTGGCCAGAGCCTTACCAATCGCGACATCGCCCTGCGCCAGCTGTCCGGACTCATTCTTCAAATCATGCTCGACGGTGAACCCCAACCGAACCTGTACTCCCGCGGGCGAACCCCTGGGAACCAGCTTCAACGATGTGGCCGTCAAGGTTCCACTGGCCTTGGCGATGTGGCCGTCGGAATTCAGTGTGCCGTCGAAATCAGCCGAGCCCGCGATGCCCAGCTCCGGATCGACCAGCGCCGACTGCGACAGGTCGAGTTTGTGGAGAGTCACCTTACCCTGCACCGGAGTGAGGGTAGTATCGGTCGAGCTGATGGGACCGGCCGTGCCGTCGATTTTCAAACTGCCGCCGCCGGGCAAGCCAACGGAGGCGGTCACGGGAAACGAACTGGTGAAAGAGAAATTGCGCATCGTGACAGTGACCTTGTCGTACACGATGGGCTGGCGCTTGCCGGTCATGGAGCCGACGGTGACGGTTCCGTCGTTCAGGTCGAGCTTGGCTACGCTTATGTTCGCGGATGTGCTGCTAGAAGTTTTTCCTGCCGTTTGGGCCGGCTGCTTTCCGGGTTGGCTTCCCAGCGACGAGAAATTCCACACGCCGTCGCGGTCGCGCAGCAAGGCGATTTCCGGATGCTCAATGGTCAGGTTGGTGACGTTGAGCTGCTTGCTGAAAATGAGCGGGAACAGTTCCACTCCTACCTTCAGCGATTTCGCCTGGATGAACGCGGCATGGCTGAACTTGGGATCGTCCGCGATCGAGAGTTGGTCGGCTTCGACGCTGCAGGAGAGGATGCTGAAGCCCAGGTTGCCGACCTTCACCGGCCGTCCCAGAGCCGAGCTCAGGTTCGACTCAATCTGGGGACGGAAATTATTGACGTTCACTAGCAACGGAAGCGCGAGGACGCCCACAATCAATAGGACAACGACAATAACGACAACCTTGATCGATGGTTTCACGGCCATACCTCCTGGAACGGGCGCGGGAGCGAGGTCGAAGGGAACTTGGCCAGTCTATCAAACCCGTGCGAGTATGATCCCGCTGGTGAAGAGCTGAGTGTCCGCATCCGGCAACCGCGTCCGGCGGTATAAGATAAGCGCAAAGGATGGAGTCAATCTCGCAAGTGGCAGCCTCGGATTCGTTTCCCACGGTGCAGGAGGAAGTGACGCGGCTCGCCGGTTCTCCTCAGGTGCGCGCCGCTTTCGACCGATTCCGCGCGCAGGAGTCGCAGTTTGCGCTGTGGCAACTGGAGGCCACGCGGGTGGCTGCGCCTCCCTTTGGCGAAGCGGCTCGCGGCGCATGGCTCGCCGACCGTTTTCATGAGCTTGGCCTCATCGATGTGCAGACGGATGAGGTCGGCAACGTATTTGGGGTTCGTCCCGGTTACGGCGGTCGTTTCGTCTCGCTCAGCGCGCACATCGACACTGTGTTTCCAGCCGCAACACCGTTGCACATCCGGCAGCAAGGCAGCCGTTTGTATGGCCCGGGAGTCTCTGACAACGGCGCGGGCATTGCGGCGATGCTGGCGGTGATCAGTGTGCTGGGGAGCGCGCGCATTGAACACGCGCTGCCGTTTGTGTTCATTGGCAACGTCGGAGAAGAAGGCGAAGGCGATCTGCGCGGCATGCGGCATGTTTTTGCGACGCCGCGCTGGCGTGACGCGATTGCCTACAGCGTGATTGTCGATGGCGCTGGAACCGACACCGTGGTGGCTGAAGCCCTGGGCAGCCGCCGCTTTGAAGTGATCGTGCGCGGACCGGGCGGGCACTCCTGGAGCGACTTCGGCGCGCCCAGTCCAATTCTTGCGCTCGCCCGCGCGATTGAGATTTTCAGTCAAACGCCGGTTCCGGCCACCCCGAAAACAACGTTTAATGTCGGCGTGATTCGGGGCGGGACTTCGGTGAATTCGATTCCGGAATCGGCCTCCATGCGGGTCGATCTACGTTCCACATCGATGGCGGAGATTGACCGGCTGGAGCGAGCGCTGCGCGCCGCGCTGGAGCAGGCGGTCGCTGCCGAAAATCGGGCCGCTGCTCAGCACGGAACGCGGAAGCCGCAGGTGGTGCAAAGCGAAGTGCTTGAGATTGGGAATCGTCCGGCGGGTGAACTGGCGCGGGATGCCCGGCTGCTCAAGGTAATTCGCGCCGTGGACGCGCAGTTGGGCAACACGGCGCAAGTGCAGCGCGCCTCGACCGACGCCAACATTCCGCTGTCGCTGGGACGCGAGGCCATTGCCATCGGCGGCGGCGGGTCGGGCGGCGGCGCGCACACGTTGCAAGAATGGTTCGACTGCAATGGACGGGACCTCGGCCTGAGGCGCATCCTGCTTACCATGCTCACACTTTCGGGAGCGGGAGAATGATGGCACGCATCGTTCCGATTCTGCTGTTGGCCGCGGCTTCTGGGGTGGCGGCGCAGAACGGCGTCTCCTCCGACGCCCGTCCGAAAGCGGACTTGATCTTTACCCACGGCAACATTTACACCGGCGTCGTCGATGCGTCGTCGTTGGGGGCGGGCAAGCGTGCGGAGGCGCTGGCGGTCGGTGGCGACCGCATCCTTGCGGTGGGTTCGCGCGACGAGATCATGAAATGGAAGGGGCCTGAAACCAAGATCGTGGATCTCGGCGGTCGCTTCGTCATGCCCGGATTTAATGATGCCCACCTGCACCTGGCCAGCGCCGGCCGGGAGATGATGAGCGTGAACCTGGTCGGCGCCAAGACTCTCGACGAATTTCGCCAGCGTCTTAGCGTCAAGGTCGAAGCCGCCGCGCCGGGGGAGTGGATTGTCGGCGAAGGCTGGGACGAGACTTTGTGGCCGGTCCAAACTCTGCCCACACGCTGGGATCTGGATGAAGTGAGCGGCGAACACCCGGTCTATCTTGGACGCGTCGATGGGCATATTGGTGTCGCCAATACGCGTGCCTTGCAATTGGCCAGTGTCACCGTCGCTACGCGCGATCCCGACGGTGGAAAGATCGACCGCGACGAATCGGGCACCCCCACCGGCATTTTGCGCGAGACAGCGCAAGAAGCTGTGTGGGCCGCAATTCCCAAGCCCACGCACGAGAAGCGGAGGCAAGCCATCGAGCTGGCTCTCGCCGATATGGCGAGCCACGGCATTACCTCCGCGCAGGACAACTCGCAGTGGGAAGACTTTCTGGTATATGAGGAACTCGAGCGCGAGGGCAAGCTGACGGCCAGGATTTCCGAGTGGCTGCCTTTCGACGAATCGATCGACGAGCTAAATAAAAAACGTAGCTCTCATCCCGCGTCCGACAACATGCTCCACACCGGAATGCTCAAGGGCTTCATGGATGGTTCTCTGGGATCGAAAACGGCCGCGCTGCTTGCGCCCTATAGCGACGATCCAAGCAACCCCGGTTTGCCGCAATACGATGCGGCGAAGCTGAATGCCATGACGAAGGAGCGCGTGCTGGCGGGATATCAGATCGGCTTCCATGCCATCGGTGATAAAGGCGTGCAGATGGCGCTCGACGCGTTCGCCGAAGCGGAGAAGGCGGCCAAAGAAGCGGGAGCGAAAGCGGCCGATGGTGGCAACAATTACCGGCTTCGAGTAGAGCACGCGCAAGTCACCACACCGCAGCAGATTCTGCGGTTCAAGGAACTCGGAGTAATCGCATCGATGCAGCCGAGCCACCTGCTTACGGATATGAACTGGGCCGAGTCGCGCCTGGGAGCGAAGCGCGCCGAGCATTCCTACGCCTGGGCGGAGTTCCTGCAACGCGGCGTGACTCTGGCTTTTGGCACGGATTATCCAGTAGAACCGGTGACGCCGTTTCGCGGCATCTACTCGGCTCTTACCCGGCAGAGCGAAGACGGAAAGAAGAGTTACTATCCCGCGCAGAGGCTGACGATTGAGCAGGCCATTGCCGCCTATACGACGGGCGCGGCTTTTGCCGAGTTTTCAGAAAAGCAAAATGGCAAGCTGGAACCGGGCATGCTGGCCGACTTCGTGGTCCTCGATCGGGACATAACCGCCGTCCCGCCGCCGAAAATCCTGGAGACGAAGGTTCTGCGCACGGTGGTCGGCGGAAAAACCGTGTACGACATTGAGTCATTGAATCATTGAGATATTGGATCATTGAAGATGACCCTCCTGGTTCAATGACTCGATGATTTGATTCCAATGATTCAATGACTCAATATGAGGACAGGGAACGCGCCTTCCTGATCGCTGCCCCACTGGCGATTGTCCCGGCTTTGGCGTTTCTTCCTGCGGTGACGTTCCTGATTGTTTTTCCCCAGGTGGCCCACGGACGGGCGATCGGGCTGTTGGTGGTGACCGCCTGTGCGGTAACGAGCAGTTTTGGACTGTGGAATCTGGCTATGGGCGCAGTACAGAAACCGTGGGGGATTTTCAATGCACTCAGTTTTGGAGCGCTGCTGGTTTTGCTGGTCATCGCCGGCTATACGGGGTTGTTCCTGGCGCTGATTACGCTGAAACTATAGGCCGGCGCGGAAACACTGGAATTCCGCCCACAGCAACGCGAACTAGCTTTTCTGCGTCTAACCACTTGGCGATATCATGCATCCGGCACCGGCTGGGCTCGAAGGTATAATAAAAAGTTAGCAGTCTTAGGAGGAATCAATGGATTTGCGCGAAGGCGCTTTTTGGGCGCGCCTTAAGGCTAACCGGTGGGCGTACACGTTTACGATTCTAGCCACGCTGGCGGTGGGAATTCTGATTGGCACCGTCATTTCCTATGGCGTGAAAGGCAAGGAAGGCCAGAAGTCGTCGGATGCGACGCCCCTGACGATCCCCGCCCCGCAGCAGCTCTCGAACATCTTCTCGCAGATTTCCAAGCAGCTGGAGCCGAGCGTGGTGAACATCAATACCGAGACCACCATCAAGAACCCGCACCGGCGTGGGCATTCCGTCCATCCCGAACCGGACCAGGAGGAAGGCGGCGAAGAAGATAACCAGTTCCAGGATTTCTTCGACAAGTTCTTCGGCGGCCAAGGCGGCCAGGGCGGTGACGCGAACACCATCCGCCAGCGCTCGCTTGGTTCCGGCGTGATTGTGGATTCCAAGGGCTACATCGTCACCAACCGGCACGTCGTCGAAAAGGCCGATCGCATTCGTGTGAAGTTGCAGGATGAAAATCCGGCTTCTCCCGGCCACGATGCCAAGCTGATCGGCATGGACCAGGAAACCGACCTGGCCGTGATCAAGATTGAGATCGATCATCCGCTCCCGGCCGCGAAACTGGGCAACTCCGATGGCATGCAGGTGGGCGACTGGGTGCTGGCCATCGGCAGTCCCTTCGGACTGCAGGAAACCGTGACCGCTGGCATTGTGTCGGCCAAGGGACGCAACATCGTTCCCAACCGTCAGTTCCAGTCTTTCATTCAAACGGATGCGGCGATTAACCCGGGCAATTCCGGCGGGCCTCTGGTGAACATGGCGGGCGAAGTCATCGGCATCAATACAGCCATTCTCACCGAGACCAGCTCATACGCGGGCGTGGGATTTGCCATGCCTTCGAACACCGTGGCGCAGGTCTACAACCAGCTGATTGGGCCCGATCATCGCGTAGCTCGTGGATCTATCGGCATCGAATTTTCAGCCCAGCCCAACCCGGCTATCGCCCACATTTACGGATCGGGCGTGACCGTCTCGAACGTGGTCTCCGGCAGCCCGGCCGAAGAAGCGGGCCTGAAGATCGGCGACACCATCACCTCCGTGGATGGCAGGGAAGTGAAGAGTGGCGACGATCTGGTGGCGGACATTGCTGCCCGCAAGCCGGGTTCGAAGGCCAAGCTTGCCTTCGTGCGCAACGGCAAGAAGGAAGAAGCGACGGTCACCATCGCCGACCGCTCCAAGCTGTTTGCCGCCCGCCTGGGTGAAGAAGACGAAAACCAGGGCGAGGAAGCGCCCAAAGCCAGCAAGTTCGGGATCACAGTGCGCAGCATCACTCCCGAGCTCGCCGAACGACTGGGCATTTCCGCCGGCAGCGGCGTGGTCGTACAGGAAGTGAAACAAGGATCATTCGCCGAGGATCTCGGTCTGAATCGCGGCGACGTGATCCAGGCAGTGAACAAGCAGCCCGTGAATAACCCCGATGACTTTGCCAAAATCGAGTCGTCGCTGAAGAGCGGGCAGGATGTCGTGTTCCTGGTGCGTCCGCGAGGCGCAAGGGCTCAGGATGGGACGATTTTCCTGGCGGGTACACTTCCGTAACTGGTATAAAGACCGGCGAGACTGGCACGCCTCCCCATAATCGGGGAAGATAGGGTGGCTGGTCTCGCCGTTTTTTGTTGGAGAGCGGTCGCTCGTCGCTGATTGTTGGTTGTTCGCGGGTTGCGGCGAACGACGCATTTCGAACGACAGACGACAGACGACCAACGACTTTGCAATGGTCTAATCAAATTCGGCTTTGGCGCGGGTTAGCGCTCTGCGGCCTGTTCTGCCTGGCCGTGCAGTGGTTCGCCTACGCGCAGACAGAGAAGAAGCCGGCCCCGGCCAAGACAGCGGCGCACAGTTCCGCGGTGGCATCCTCGAAAGCGAAGCATCCGGCCAGTAAGCACGTGAGCACCACGCACACCCCGGCTCATCCTTCAACTCAAGCCTCAACTCGCACATCGAGTCGCACTTCGTCTCGCACTTCATCTCGCACCTCAACACCAAAGGGCAAGAGCTCCCACGGCAAGAAGGGCGCCAAGCAAGTTGCGAAAAAGCACGGCCAACAGGCGATTGACGCGGATCGCACGCGGGAAATCCAGGAAGCGCTGATCCGCGAGCACTACATGCAGGGCGAGGCAACGGGAGCGTGGGACGCG
>CAVZUP010000069.1:0-34345 GCA_963778255.1 uncultured Acidobacteriaceae bacterium | reverse complement strand
ATCTCGGCACTCTGACCATGGGATGGGAACGGTCCATTGAGATTCTTAACTTCGGCGCGCTGTTGGCTTTTATGGCTGTAAACCTGGCTGCCGTCCGGCATTTTGGATTCACTCCGGGACTGGTGGGGAAGCGGAACCTGCTCCTCGACGTTATCGTGCCCAGTTTGGGATTCGTTTTTTGCCTGGTGATTTTTCTCGGCTTGCAAAACTCAACGCTGGTTGCCGGCGCGATCTGGTTAGTCGCGGGCGGCGTTTACGTGGTGTTGAAGACGAGGGCCTTGGGTCAGCCCGTCGTAATCGACTTCAGTGAATCGTGATGGCCCCCGAAGCGAAAAATGACGCGGAAACCGGAACTCGTCCGCCGTCGCGGAACGATTGGTATCGCCCTGAGATCCCTCGCCAGGAACTGAAGCAACTCATGGCGCGAGGTGATGGCCAAGGCCTTGCCCACTTCGGAATCTGGCTGGCGTGCCTCGCCGCCAGCGGATATCTAGCCTACGTGGCTATCGGCACCTATTGGGTGGTTCCTGCTTTTTTCGTGTATGGCACCATCTACAGTTCATGCGATGCGCGGTGGCACGAGTGCGCTCACGGTACTCCGTTCCGGACGCGCTGGCTCAACGAAGCGTTTTACCTGCTTTCCTCCATCATGAACATGAAGGAAGGCACTTACATGCGCTGGAGCCACACCCGCCATCACACGGAGACCATCATGGTTGGGCTGGATCCGGAAATCCAGGTGATGCGCCCAGCGAACCTCCGCTTGGTGCTGCTGGATTTTCTCTGGATACCGGACGCAATTCAGACCTTTAAGGTAATGACCCTCCACGCCCTGGGCACGCCTACGGAAAAGGCGAGGGACTTCGTGCCCCAAAGTGAGTGGCGAAAAATGTTCTGGTGGTCGCGCTGTTACCTCCTTATCTACGCCGGGATGATCGTTTGGTCCATCGTGATCAGGAGTTGGCTGCCACTGCTGTTCTTCCCCTTGGCGCGGCTCTACGGCGGTTGGTTGCACCAGATCTGTTCGCTCACGCAACACGCCGGCCTGGCGGAAAATGTGCGCGACCATCGGCTGAATACGCGCACCGTACAGATGAATCCGGTGTTCCGTTTTCTCTACTTCAACATGAACTACCACATTGAGCACCACATGTTTCCCATGGTCCCGTTTCACGCATTGCCCAACCTGCATAAGCGGGTTGAAACCGTCCTGCCGCACACCTATTCCGGCATGATCGAGGCCTTTCGGGAGATTGTTCCGGCGTTGATCAGGCAATCGAAAGACGCAGACTATTTCGTCTTGCGCGACCTTCCGCGGAACACGCCGTCCTTGCGTCCGTCGCAAGAGAGAGAACCGAACGACAGCATAGTTGCCGCCGAGGGAACGCACTATGCCTGAGAGCACGGTGACCTGGCATGTGGTTTGTAACGTCGGCGAAATTGCCGAGGAAGACGTAATGCAATTTGAGCACGACGGAAAAATCTATGCGATTTACCACACTCCCAGCGGCTTCTATGCCACCGGCGGACTCTGCACTCATGAGGATGAGTTCTTAGCCGATGGACTGGTTTTGGGGGAGATTATCGAGTGCCCAAGACACCAGGGACGCTTCGAGATTCCGACCGGGAAAGCCAAGGGCGCTCCAGTGTGTATAAACCTGCGGACCTACCCGACCAAGGTTGAGGCGCAGCAGGTTTACGTAGGCATTCCCGATTCAGCTTGATTCCGTGGTCGCCACCGGCTCTTTCCTGCCATGCAGCATGAAGCCGCACGACTCGCGCACCCTGAGTTGCGGTAATAGGTTCACGGTCACAGGCTTGGTCCGCTTATCCTTGATGCGCTCGAGCAGCAACTGAACGGCGGTACTTCCCAGTTCATATTTTGGCAATTCGATGGTCGTCAGCCGGGGACGGAAGCAGCCTGACCAGGGATAGTCGTCAAAACTGATCAAGGCGAAATCTTCCGGACAACGCAGGCCGATCTCCTCCGCAGCGCTCATGAACCCGATCGTCATCAGGTAGTTCGTCACCAGGACCGCATCCGGCCGCTTGGGCAGCAGCGCATGCCCGGCGCGATGACCAGACTCGATTCGGTAGTCGCCTTCGAAGGTAAGCTCCGGATCGTATACCAGCCCCCGCGCTTCCATGGCTTTGGTGTAGCCCAGCCGGCGGGCGCGGGCATTGCTGACGTTCATGGGGCCGCTTACGAACGCAATGCGTTTATGTCCAATACGCGCAAAATGGTCCACCGCATCCATGGCACCCTGCTTGTCGTTCGTCTGCACGATGTCGGTTTTCAGTTCCGGGCAGGTCCTCATCAGCAGGACGATGGGAACATTTGCTTCCTCCAGCATCTTGCGCTGGGCAGCGCTAAAGGTGCTGGGAGTCTTGTTCAGGATGATTCCGTCGACCCGCTTGGAAATCAGAAGATCGAGGTAGACCGCCTCTTTGTCCGCCTTGTCGTCGCTGTTGCACAGCAGCATACTGTAACCCGCCTTCTGGGCCGCATCTTCAGCGGCGCGCACTATGGCAGGGAAAAAGGGATTGGCGATATCCGTCACCACCATGCCAAGAGTGTGGGTTTGCTGCATGGCCAGGCTGCGTGCAAGCAGATTTGGCCGGTAATTGAGCTTGCGGACCGCCGCTTCGACGCGGCGGCTCAGGGTGGCGCTGACCCTCCCAGTCTCATTGATCACCGCCGACACGGTGAACACCGAAACCTTAGCTTCGCGGGCCACATCGTAGATGCTGGGCGCTTTTGATCCCCGGGGCCCAGCGGTTCGCCCAGATTTCTTAATCATAGTGAGAATAAAACTATACACGACCCGTATGGCGGGTGCTGGGCATCGGTTTGAGGCCCGCAACGCGATCTAGAGTCTGACGGCAGCACCCGGACACGTAATATACTAAGCCCTTATATGATGAGCTAGCATCGAGATGGCCGGCTCTACAGAAGAAGGTATATTGATTACCGGTGAAGCACTTGGAGCCAATATTCATAGCCGCCGCAGACTGCTACCCATGACGGAGACAGCTGTTATAAATTGTGTCTAAGCGGTTTGTCATTTTGTTAAATACGCTGGTGCTTGACGGGAAATTGCAGTATGCTGCTATGGCAAAGCTGGCTAGTTGTGTAAGGACCACTGGGGTAAAGACATGACGCGAAGGCTGACCACCGCGCAAGCCACCATTCAATTCCTGAAAACCCAGTTTGTATCGCGTGACGGCAAACAGGACGCCTTCTTTGCCGGATGCTTTGGCATCTTCGGGCATGGCAACGTCGCAGGCATTGGACAGGCCCTACAGCAGAATCCCGACTTTCCCTATTACCTGTGCCGCAACGAACAAGCGATGGTTCACACCGCCGCCGCCTTTGCCAAGATGAGCAATCGCCTGCGCACCCTCGTATGCACGACCTCGATCGGGCCGGGCGCCACCAACATGCTGACCGGGGCAGCGGGGGCGACCGTTAACCGGCTTCCCGTGCTGCTTCTTCCTGGCGACATTTTTGCCCGCCGCAACGTGGCTCCCGTTTTGCAACAACTGGAGTCATCTTCCTCTCAGGATGTCTCGGTCAACGACTGTTTCCGCCCGGTCTCGCGCTACTGGGATCGCATCCAGCGGCCTGAACAAATTCTGACCGCGCTGCCGGAAGCCATGAGAGTGCTCACTTCGCCCGCAGAAACCGGCGCCGCGACCCTCGCGCTCCCGCAGGATGTGCAGGCCGAAGCTTACGACTACCCCGAGGAATTTTTCCGCCCGCGGATATGGGTCGTTCCTCGCGCGCGCGCCGATGCCGCTCAGTTCAGCCGGGCCGTCGAATGGATTCAGTCGGCGCAACGCCCGCTCATCGTCGCCGGCGGAGGCGTGCTTTACTCGGAAGCGACGGAAGCTCTCTCCAACTTTTCCGCGCGCACGGGGATTCCCGTGGGCGAGACTCAGGCGGGAAAAGGTTCGCTCAACTTCGATCATCCGCAGTCTTTAGGTGCGATTGGAGTCACGGGCACTTTGGCCGCGAACCGGTTGGCGGCGACCGCCGATTTGATCCTCGCCATCGGCACGCGTCACAGCGATTTCACGACCGCCTCAAAAACCGCTTTTCAAAATCCGGACGTGCGGATGATCAACATCAACGTCGCCGAGTTCGATGCCTCCAAACATGCCGCGCTGCCGCTGGTGGCAGATGCGCGAACGGCACTCGATGAGCTCTCCACCGCACTGTCGTCGTATCGCGTGGCGGGAAGTTACGCCTCAGAGATAGCCCGTCTTCGCGACGAGTGGACGAGTGAGGTTGACAGAATCTACGCGCGGCGTCATGGTCCGCCCCTCAGTCAAGGAGAGGTCATCGGCCTGCTGAATTCCGCTCTGGGGCCACGCGACGTCATCGTCTGTGCTGCGGGCAGCCTGCCGGGCGATTTGCATAAGCTCTGGCGCACCCGTGATCCCAAGAATTACCACATGGAGTACGGCTACTCCTGCATGGGCTACGAGATCGCCGGCGGCCTTGGAGTCAAGATGGCCGATCCGAGCCGCGAAGTTTACGTTCTAGTTGGTGATGGCTCCTACCTCATGATGGCCCAGGAGATCGCCACCTCATTGCAGGAGAACGTGAAACTCAACATCGTCGTTTTTGATAACCAGGGTTTCTCCAGTATTGGCGGTCTCAGCCGTGCCTGCGGTAGCGGCGGATTCGGAACGAAGTACCAGTATGGCAAGTCGGGAAGCGCAGACAGCTTTCTCCCCGTGGATTTCGTTGCCAATGCCGCCAGTCTGGGCGCGCATGCCGTGCGGGCGCGAACCCGTGAGCAATTCTCGGAGGCCCTGTCGGATGTGAAGAAGCAGCCGCGGACTTCGGTTGTGGTGGTGGAAACAGATTATTTCGACGGTGTTCCGGGCTACGAATCATGGTGGGACGTGCCGATTGCCGAGGTATCGGAGTCGGAATCGGTGAAGCAAGCGCGGCATAAGTACCTCGAAGGCAAGAAAAAAGAAAGATACTTCTGGCCGTCGCAGGACTGAATTTTCCTCGGAGAGCTCGCATGCGAAAGTTGGGGATTGGCGTTCTCGGAGTGGGAGCGATGGGCAGGCGGCACGCGGAGAACATTCGCCGCCTGGTGCCCGAGGCCCGACTGGTTGCAGTGGCTGACGCCGCTGCCGGTCAGGCGAAACGGGTGGCTGCCGATCTTGAAATCGAGCACGGATTTGCCAGCCTCGAAGATATGCTAGAGGGCCAAGGCAAAGACATTGATTGCGTTGTGATCGCCACGCCGGATAAGTTCCACGCCCAAGCCATTTGCACCGCTGCTGCCGCGGGTAAACAGATTCTCTGCGAAAAGCCCCTGGCCCTGAGCCTCGCGGATGCGCATAATGCCTTGGAAGCGGTTGCCAAGTCTGGTGTCCGTTTACAGATTGGATTCATGCGCCGCTACGATCCTGCCTACTCGGCCGCCATGAAGCGGATTGAGGCCGGCGAAATCGGCGAACCCGTTGTCTTCAAATCCATTGGCCGCGACAAGGATGTTCCGCCGCTCTCGTCCTATCAGTCGAAACTGAACGGCATGTTGTTCTACAACAGCGCCATCCACGATTTTGACCTGGCCCGCTGGCTCGTCCGCGATGAGGTGACGGAGGTGCATGCCTATGCAACCGTGGCCATCCGCCCTGAGATTGCGGAGTTTGGCGACATCGTCGCCGGAGTCGTGAACCTGAAATACAAGCGTGGCGCGATCGGCAACGTAGAGTCATACGTGCAGGCTATCTACGGCTACGATGTGCGAACTGAAATTGCCGGATCAAAAGGATCAATCCTCATTGGAAGCCTCCGACAAGACTGCGTGACCTTTCTGACTTCTCAGGGTGGCACGCAAACGCTCGCCGACCATTTCCTTACCCGGTTCGAAGACGCCTATGTTGCCGAGATCCGGGATTTTGTGCAGAGCATGTTGCACGATCGTGCTCCCCGGGTTTCAGGCGCAGATGGATTGCGAGCGCTCGAGATCGCAGTAGGCGCTGAGAAATCCTATCTTCAAGCCAAGGCATGCAGTGTGAGTCAACTGGACCAACTTCCCGCAAGCGATGGCCGGAGGAAAATATGACGCAAGTGACTGCCTCTCCAACATTCAAGAGTCCTTTGCACGAAATGACTCAGACTACTCCAACTTGTCTGTGGAACGACTCGGCATCGATCCAGGAACTCACTTACTCGATAGAACATGGAGCTGTGGGCGCCACTTGCAATCCGGTGATCGTGCTGGGAGTTCTCAAAAAAGAGATGGCGGTATGGAAAGACCGCATTCGCGCGCTGTTGGAGGAACGTCCGACCGCCGGCGAGGAAGAGATCGGTTGGCAACTGGTTCGTGAGATATCGGTCAAAGCTGCCGGCTTGCTGAAGCCCGTGTTCGATGCGCATCGGGGGCGGAACGGACGGCTCTCGATTCAAACCGATCCCCGGTTTTATCGCGACACAAAGTCGATGGTGCAGCAGGCGCAGGAATTCGATCGCCTGGCGCCCAATATGATCGTCAAAATCCCGGTAACCCGCGCCGGGATTCCGGCCATCGAGGAAGCCACTTACCAAGGGGTGAGCATCAACGCAACCGTAAGCTTCACTCTGCCGCAATGCATCGCGGTGGCCGCGGCGGTGGAGCGTGGTCTGGCACGGCGCGAGAGGGAAGGGAAGGACATTGCAACCATGGGGCCGGTCTGCACCATCATGGTCGGGCGCCTCGATGACTGGCTCAAGGTTGTCGCCGAAAAAGAGAATATCACCATCGACCCCGGATGCCTGGAGTGGGCAGGAGTAGCTGTATTCAAAAAGGCATACAAAATTTTTCGCGAGCGCGGCTATCGCATACGCTTGTTGTCGGCGGCGTTTCGCAATCACATGCACTGGAGCGAGTTCATTGGCGGTGAAGTCGTCATTTCTCCACCATGCGCCTGGCAGGTTCGCTTGAATGCCAGCGATGTTGAGGTTCGTTCCCGCATCGAGCAGCCGGTCGATTCCAAGATCGTGGAAGAACTCTCAAGGAAATTCGCGGATTTCCGCAGAGCGTACGCGGAAGACGGCATCCCGATCGACGAATTCGATGCCTTCGCTCCAACCCGGCGGACCCTCCGCCAGTTCATCACCGCTTGCCATGACCTCGATGCTTTGGTGCGCGACATCATGCTGCCGAATCCCGATGCCTCCTGAGGGAGCGCGGAGAGCGCGGATTTCAAATTTGAAATAAATAAGGGGTGGACTCTGTGGCCAATTCAACAGCTGTTGGATACGCGGTAGTGGGCATGGGCTTCATTGCGGAAACTTCCGTTTTGCCAGCTTTCCGGCACAGCAAGAAGTCTCGCCTGGCCGCTCTGGTGAGTAACGATGCTAAGCGGGCCAAGCAACTCGGCCGAAAATTCGGAGTCAAGGACTGTTACGGCTACGAATACTACGATCAGTGCCTGGCAAACCCCGGCGTCGATGCGGTTTTCATTGCTTCGAGGAATGGAGCGCATGCCGAACAGACCATCCGCGCGGCCGCGGCGGGTAAGCACGTCCTTTGCGAAAAGCCTTTGGCTAATACCGTGGAAGAAGGCCGCAGCATGGTGGAAGCGTGTCAGCGGAACCGCGTCCATCTGATGACCGCTTATCGCAAGTATTTTGAGCCGGGCAGTTTGGCATTGAAGAAGCTGATTACCTCGGGCAAACTCGGCCGTCTGCGTCACATGTTTTCTGCCTATACCGAATTCGTTGATCCCAAGAAGGCAGCCTGGCAACTGAACCGGCGACTCGCCGGAGGTGGTTCCCTGATGGATATCGGCATCTATTGCGTCAACACCATGCGCTGGCTGGCGGGCAACTCGCCGATTGAAGCCTCGGCCCATTCTTGGACCGGCGATCCAAAGCGCTTTGCCGAAGTCGAAGACAACATCGCCTTTCGTCTCACCCATCCCGAAGGTCTCGTCTGCCAGGGCACATCCAGCTACAGCTCCCAGGCCGCTTCCTTCGTACAGGTTCACGGCGAGCGAGGATGGGCCGCCTTGAACCCCGCGTTCGCTTTCGAGGAGGAGCGGCGGCTGTTTGGCAAGATCCAGGGAAAATGGTTCGAGCGGAAATTCAAAGTGATCGACGAGTTCGTCCTCGAAATCGATCATTTTTCCGACTGCATTCGCCGCCAGCGTGACCCTGAGGCGGATGGAGTGGAAGGGTTACGAGACCTGGCCACCATTCAGGCAATCTATCGGTCGGTGCGAGAAAACCGCGCCGTCGCCATCGAATCCATCGGCGTCTGATTGATAAAAGCGGAGACGCCCGGCAGCGCGGATAAGGGATGTGCTGCTAACCGTCATCGAATTTTCGAATTGCTCCCATCAAACCGATTTGTGCAGCAAAAAGCGCTTGACATTGAGGGTAGAAGGGAGCTATATGATAAGCGCTTAGTAGCGCTAATCGTTTTCGATTAGGGGTGGGGTCGGCAACACATCGCGTTCCGAGGGGAAAACTTATGACAAAGCGCACGTGGGTCGTGGGGAGCCTCGTGGTCTGTGCAGTTTCCATGTTCTGTCTGCCTCCGGTCGTGCTGGCTCAGCTCACGACTGGCGGCATCGTTGGAACCGTGACCGACTCGACAGGTGCAAGGGTGCCTGAAGTTTCCGTGACAGCCACAGAAGTTTCGACTTCCACCGCGACCACGGTCACAGCCGACGCATCCGGAAGCTACACCATTACGCCCTTGAAAATCGGGCAGTACAGCGTCACTTTCCAGAAATCGGGATATCAGCGCGTGGTTCAGTCCAACGTGACCATCGGCATTGGACAAGTCGTAAAAGTCGATTCGGTTCTGAAAGTCGGCGCTGTGTCGCAGACCGTCGAGGTGACCGACGCTCCTCCCCTGCTGCAGGAGGAGACCTCTTCCCTGGGAACGATTGAGACTGAAAAACGTATTGTCGAGCTGCCCTTGAACGGCAGAAACTTTTTCAAACTCGCATTCCTCGGCCCCGGGGCGAACGAAGGTGCGTCGGGAACGAGCGCGGGCGCAGGATCGACTGACAACAACCGTGTGGGTATCTCTTTGGCGGTGAACGGTCTTCGCGTCTTTGATAACAACTTCCTCTTGGATGGCTTCGACAATAACGAATTCGGGAACGGAACGATTGTCGTTCAGCCGCCACCCGATTCCATCGAGGAGTTCCGCGTCGAAGAGAATTCCATGAGTGCAGAATTCGGACGCGGCGGCGCCATGGTAAACATCCTGCTGCGCTCCGGTGCCAATCAGGTGCACGGTACAGCTTGGGAGTTCTTTCGTAACAATCACCTCGATTCCCGGAATTACTTCGCTACCGAACCCACGCCCTTTCAGCAAAATCAATATGGCGGTCAGGCGGGTGGCCCGATCGTGAAAGATAAAATGTTCATCTTCGGTTCGATCGAACGCTTCAATATCCGCAGGGTAGAACCCTTCGTCAACACCGTTCCGACTCTGAAGATGCGAAGTGGAGATTTCTCGGAGCTGGGCATTCAGCTCAACGACCCTTACAACCCGGGGAATCTGCTGAATCCATCGAGCCCTTATCAGATCCCCGTCATTAACACCACGGGTCAAAACATTGTCAATCTCTACCCGCTCCCCACACCAGGATCTGGTCTTACCAATAACTTCGTCTATAACGCAAAGTACAAGTTCGATGAGACTTCGTTCTTGACGCGATTCGACTATAACGTGACGGAGAAGGACCGCATTTTCGCTCACTATGCCATTGCCACGCCGGTATCTACCAACCCGTCGTCTCTTCCTGGCGTAGATGCCGGAAACAGTTCCGGCGGGGCGAGCAATCTGAGCGATCGAGTGCAGAGTTTTGGTACGGATTGGACGCGCATCATCCATCCCAACCTGATCAATGATGCGCGCGTCGGGTTCGTCCGGTACCGCGACGATACTCTCCCCATTGATGAGGGGACGAGCCCAACCGAAGCTCTTGGTATTCCGAATTCGAACCGCGGCGGCAACAGCTCTGGTTTGGCCAAGCTCCAGATTTCCGGCTATCAGCCGCTGGGCGATTCGCTTTGGGTTCCAGAGACGATCGTTGAAAATGTATATCAGTTGGCGGATACCGTAAGTTGGATACACGGCAAGCAGACGATAAAGTTCGGCATGGACTTTCGGCGCCAGCAGAGGAACTTCTTTCAACAGACGGCCCCTTCCGGCTGGTTTCAATTCAGTGGGAATTACACCGGCGTGTCCCTTGCCGACGCCCTGCTCGGAATTCCTCAATTCTCGTTTCAGGATCATTTAAGCGGTGAGGATGACACGCGCTACTGGGACATCTCGGAGTTTGTGCAGGACAACATCCGCGTTACTCCGAACCTGACCTTGAACCTGGGCTTGAGATACGAGCTTAACTCACCTGCGGGCGGCGCAAAGCTTGGGAACTTTAACCAAACGACTGCGGTCGTGGATACCCAAAGCCCGCATGGCGGAGTTGGATTCGACAAGACAGACTGGGCTCCGCGCGCAGGTTTCGCCTGGACCGTGCGTCCTAAAACCGTCGTGCGTGCGGCAACGGGAATCTTTTACGCGGCCGAAGGAAACATTTTTGACGACTTGGGCCTCAATCCGCCCAACCTAGTGGTCCTATCGCACAACTTCAGCACTTCGCAGATTCCAACGGCCAGTCAATTGGTTTCTGCCGGCTTCCCCACGACAATCCCCACGGTGGACCCTAGTAACCCGGTTGGAACAGTCCGTACAACGGGGACGATTCGAAAAATTCCCCGGATCTACGAATGGAACTTTACCATTCAGCAGGAGGTTGCCTCCAACTGGCTGGTGCAGGTTGGTTATGTGGGAACGAAGAGCAACAACCTTTATGACCATGAATCCTCTAACCTGAACCAGCCTCTTCAGCCACTGGACATAAACTTCACCAGCAATCCATTGTTGGATCCCCTCGGCACAGGGAACTACGGACGTCCGTACTTCGATGTCCGGCCTGGCCTGACCACGGTCCTTCCCCTCGATATCGCGCGTCTGAGTATGTTCTACAATGCGTTCGAAGCGTCGGCCGAACACAGATTTTCCGACGGATTCAATGTACTTGCCGCCTACACCTACGCAAAATCGGTCGGCACTGCTGATGGCAACGTGCAGCAGTGCGACGTGCAGAATGCACACAACATTGCCGCGGAGAAAGGCCCCAATACCCCCGATTTTCGCCATCGCCTGACGGTGAGCTATGTCTATGATTTGCCGTTCGGCAAAGGGAAGCGTTTCGGTAACTCCGCCAGTAGCGTAGCGCAAGCCGCTCTCGGCGGATGGCAGGTCAGCGGCGTCACAACCGTGCACAGCGGCGAAGCTTTCGATGCCCTCCTGGGCGGCGATGTCACCAATACCGGCGCGACCAGTGCGCGTCCGGACAGGATTGCCAATCCCTATGACTTTTCCTTCAACGTAGCGGGCCAAGCAGCGCTGGGCTGTAGTAATCCCGGTCATCAGACCCTTGACTGCTGGTTCAACCAAGCCGCTTTCGCGGTTCCGGCTCTGGCCCCCGGTCAGCTCTCTGCCCATATGTTCGGAGATACGGAGCGCGCCGTGCTTCGAGGGCCGGACTTCGTTAACTTTGATTTTTCCATCTACAAGAACTTTCAGTTGGGTGAGAGGTTCCAGCTCAAGTTCAGGTCTGAGTTCTTCAACATCTTCAACCATCCGAACTTTGGTCTTCCGAATTTCGGATCCGGAGGAGGAAGTAGCGGCGCTGGGTTCGTAAATGTCCCAGGAGGTGCAGCCATTACGCAAACGGCTACTCAGGACACGCAACGCGAGATCCAGTTTGGTCTCAAGCTGGCGTTCTAGGCGTGTCTACAAGCCGCGCACACAAAGCAGCGCATGGATAAGGGAATCGAGCAGGCCATAGGGCGGTGGCACCCGCCGCCCTTTTGCGCAAAACAGCCAGTAGATTGTGAGATGCCGGGATGCGCATGCAGAAGCCTTTCCCGTTCGATGAAGATGAGAGGGTTCAGGAATGGCGATTCGTGTAGCCAACGCACCGATCAGCTGGGGAGTCATGGAGCATGTCGAACTTCCCGCCGATTACACCTACGGCCGGGTTTTGGACGAGATTCACGCTTCTGGGTACGCAGGCACCGAATTGGGCCCGTATGGATTTCTCCCTTCCGAACCGTTGCTGCTTCGCAGCGAACTGGAGAAACGATCTCTCACGTTATGTTCGGCCTTCGTCGATATCGAACTGGGTAACACGGCCGCACATGCGGACGGTCTGGCCTTCGTTGCGCGCTCTGCACGCCTGATCAGCGATGCCGGGGCTCGCCTGTTGATCCTTTCCGACAAAATTTTGCCCGACCGCAATGCCACGGCAGGCCGCCGCAACGATGCAAATCGGTTGTCTTGGAGCGATGCGCAGTGGCAGGCTGCGGCAGCTGCGATCAGCTCGGTGATTGTGCTGTGCAAGGCTGTGGGTCTCAGAGTCGCTTTTCACCACCATGCCGGAAGCCACGTGGAAACGCCCGAGGAAGTCGACCGACTGTTTTCTCTCTTCCCTCCTGATCAACTTGGCCTCTGTCTCGATACCGGCCACTACGTATATTGTGGCGGAGATACAGTTGCTTTCCTGGAGAAGCAAGTGTCAAGGGTGTGGTGCGTGCACATGAAAGATGTGTACGAAAACAAAGCAGCGGAAGCGCGCAGCGCTCACATGAATTTTCATGAGGCGGTCCGCCACGGAATTTTTGCGCCACTCGGAAAAGGGAGCATCAACTTTCCCAAGGTTGTCTCCCTTCTGCAACACGGGAACTTTGACGGCTGGGTGGTGGTCGAGGCAGATGTGTTGCCGGGCGGAGTCGGAGCCGATGCCCCGTTGGCCAATGCCATCGCTGGGCGGGAGTACCTGCGCCTCCTAGGAATTTAGAATCTCCCTGTCGTCTGATGCAGGAAAATATGCCGCCGGAACGAAAGACGCGTAAGCGGAAAGCCAACAAGGCGCCCAGCATCTACGACGTCGCCAAAGAAGCTCGTGTATCGGTTTTCACGGTCTCGGCGGTCATCAACGACAAGAGCCACGTTGGCAAGGCGCTCAAGCAGCGGGTGGATGCGGCGATCCAGAAACTGAACTATCGTCCCAACCTGCTAGCTCGCAGTTTGGCGAAGCGCGCCACTCACACCATCGGAATCGTGGTTCCCGACATTTCCAACCCATTCTTCCCGCTGGTGGTCCGCGGTGCAGAGGATGCTGCTCAGAAGCACGGCTACAATATTTTGCTGTGCGACAGCGACGATCGGTTGGAGCGCGAGGAAGAGTGCCTGGAAGTGCTGCTGGCCAAGCGCGTCGACGGTATTCTGTTGACCAAGGCCCCGCAGGCTTTTCGTCCTTCTCTACGCCAGCTGATCGACGATGCCAAAGTTCCCTTCGTACTCCTCATGAGGACTTATCCCGACCTCACCAAAGATGCGGTGCTAACCGATGACTACAAAGGCGCGTACGAAGCCGTGAGTCAGCTGGCCCGAGCCGGTCACCGGCGCATTGGATTGCTGGGCGGCCCCTTGACCGTCAGCAATGGCCGGGAGCGATGGAAGGGGTTTCGCGATGCGCTCGAAGCCAACGGACTCACCCATGAACCGGAACTGGTGATCCAGGGCGACTATCGCATCGAATCCGGCTATCGCGGAGGCCACGCCCTTCTATCGCGAAGTCCGGATGGAATCTATGTCGCGAACTATCTCATGACCGTTGGTCTTCTGAAAGCCGCCGAGGAGATGGGAATGCGCTGTCCCGAAGATTTCGGGCTGGTAAGCTTCGACGACTACCCCTGGCTCGCCGTTTTCCGTCCGCGCCTGACCACGGTAGAGCTTCCGAAATATCAGATTGGATTCGAGGCGACGGAGCTGCTGCTGCAGCGAATCAAGGGCGAACCAGCCCGAGGCGGCACGTTAAGACTCCCCCCTGAGCTTCATGTGCGTGAGTCCTGCGGCTTCCAGCTCCGCCCCAATAGAAACTCACCCGAGCCGCGTGATGAGAGCAGAGTATAGCCTGCCTCCAGATGGTTTTCCTTTCCCCATCTCTGCTGCGGCTTTAGAATCGCTACTACGAAGATGAACCGGAGACTGTGGCTCAAAAACCTGGCGGCGGCAGGCGTGGGATCTCTGTTGCAGCCTCTTCTTGTCCGGAGCTTCGCTGCTGCACCCCCGCCCGCTTATTTCCCGCGCTACATCGATGTCGCCAAAGAGGCCGGCTTGCTGGCAAAAACCGTACTTGTAGGCCACGAGAATAAGGACTTCCTGCTCTCCACCACCGGCGGCGGCATCGCCCTTTTCGACTACGACAACGATGGTTGGCTCGATATTTTCGTTGTGAACGGCTGGGGCCTCAAGGATTTTCCCAAAGGAGAGGAGCCCACCAACCACCTTTATCGCAACAATCGCGACGGGACTTTCACCGACGTAACCGAGAAGGCAGGATTGGTGCGGCACGGCTGGGGACAAGGAGTTTGCGTCGGCGACTACGACAACGATGGCAACCTCGACCTGTTCGTTACCTACTTCGGCTCCAACGTTCTGTATCACAACAACGGCAACGGGACCTTTACAGATGTGACTCGCGAATCCGGACTTCTGCAGCCCGAAGAACGCTGGAACACCGGCGCCGCCTTCGTCGATTACAACCGTGACGGCCATCTCGATCTTTTCGTCAGCAACTATGTCGACCATCAGTATGGCCTGCTGCTCTATGACAGCAATCCCGCGCTGATGGGCCAACAGTCTCCAGTGCTTTACGGAGTCGCGGGGCTCAAGGGCACAAGGAACCTTCTCTATCGCAACAATGGCAACGGTACCTTCACAGACGTGTCCGAAGAAGCGGGAATTCGCAAGGCCGAGCCGATCTTCGGCTTCACTCCGTGTGTTGGCGACTATGACAATGATGGCTGGCCCGACATCTTCGTCGCCGACGATTCCACCCCCAGCCTGCTCTTCATGAACAACCGCGATGGCACGTTTCGCGAGACTGGCATGCTCGCGGGAGTGGCCTATGATGCCAACGGCCGCACGCAAGGCGGCATGGGCGCAGACTCCGTCGACTACGACGGCGACGGCCTGCTCGATATCGTCAAGACGAATTTCTCCGACGAGATGCCCAGTCTCTTTCACAACGAAGGTAAGGGCTTCTTTACGGACGTAACCGTTCCCGCTGGTCTCGCCGGCGAAACAACGTCGGTAAAGTGGGGCACAAGCTTTATCGATTTCGACGATGACGGCCGCCCCGACCTGGTGATTGCCAGCGGCTCCATCTATTCGCCGGGAGCCGGCACCCATCATCAACTTCCCAAGACGGACAGTAAGTTGATTCTGATGCGCAACCTCGACGGTACTCGCTTCGTGAATGTCTCGGATCAAGCGGGTCCGGCGTTTGCCGCATCACGATGCAGCCGTGGGGCCGCCTTTGGCGATATCTTCAACACTGGACGAATTGACATCGTCCTCAATAATCTCAATGACTATCCTTCGCTGCTGCGCAATCAGTCGCCGCCGTCCAATGCCTGGCTACTGGTGAAGCTCATCGGAACGAAGACGAATCGTGCTGCGATCGGCTCTCGTGTAACCATCGACGCGAACAGCCACCGCCAGGTGCAAGAGGTTCGAAGCGGCGGAAGTTTTTGCTCGCAAAATGACCTCCGGCTTCATTTCGGTCTCGGAACCGCCAAAGACGCGCGCATACAAGTCCGCTGGTTGGGCGGGGCGGAAGAAGCCTTCGAGCGCGTAACTGCCAATCGGTTTGTAGTAATTCAAGAAGGTAAAGGGATCGTCTCGCAGGAATCGTTTTGATTTTGTCTCATTCCGCTATCGCCAGGATTGTCGGCGTTACCACAATTGTTGCGGTGGCGCTGTGCTTCGAAATCGCAAGCGTAGCGTCTCCACAATCCTCGAATGCGCAAGCCAACGCGCAAGCCGCCACTCAAGAGGCCTACGACCAGGCCATGGAACTTCTTCAGCATGGCCGGAATGCTGACGCTCTGGCCGTGATTGATGCCGCCATCCGAGCGGGAGCCCGCAATCCTTCTCTCTACAACCTCAAGGGACTCGCGGCCAGCCAACTCGGCCGCGATGCCGAGGCCCAGGAGAGTTTTCGAGCCGTAATCCGCCTCTCACCGAAGTCTCCGATGGGATACAACAATCTGGGTGTGCTGCTCTCAAAGCTCGGCCACGATCGGGAAGCCGCTGCCAATTTCCGCGAAGCCCACGCTCGCGACCCCCAGAATTTCACGGCTCTCCTCGGCTTGGGAACATCGCTCGCCGCTCTTGACCAATACGACGAAGCGGCAACCTATCTTCAAAAGGCATGGTCCGTTCGTCCCGGAGATTTTCAGACGGGATACGAATGGGCCCATGCGCTGTTCGAGGGGAAGCAAGCCGCCGCAGCAACAAAAGTCTTGACTGGGATCTCCGCGCCACAGGAAACGGACTTGGCCGTGAAGTACTACTCGCTATCGGGCGCGATCGCCGAGTCTTTACAGGACCACGCCAGCGCGGAGCGGGCATACCGTCAAGCCTATGCCCTAAGCCCGGGTTCGTATGAGATCTATCTGGCGTTGGTGCAAGCCAGTCTTTCCGCTGGAACTCCCTCGGAAGTTGCGTCGTCGCAGGAAAGCCTGCCCGTTCCACCTGAGAACCTGACCGCAAACCAGAACCTTGCGTTGGGTCTTCTTTTCCTTTCGCGCGACGCATATCAGTCGGCGATTCCAAGGCTCGAACAAGTTCTGCAGCAGGACGACTCCAACGAGACGGCGACTCTGAATCTCGCGCTGGCATATAAGGATGCAGGACGGTCTCCCGCCGCAATCGAACTGATTCGCCGGGCCTTGGGAAAAAAGCCTTCGGGCGCTCTCTACAACATGCTCGCGGAACTGGAGGAGGGGTCGGGTCAATACCTCGATGCGGTCCAAAACTATCAGCGAGCCGTCGAACTCGAGCCCACGAATGAAGATTATTACTTCGACCTCGGCATGGAGTATCTTTCGCACTTCACCTTTGTGCCTGCTCTCGAGGTCTACAGTGTGGCGACAAAGAAGTTCCCCGCGTCGTCACGGCAATATCTGGGACTAGCATTCAGCCACTACGCCCTGCGTGAGTACCCGGAGGCAGCCGACGCTTTCACGAAGGCGCTCGAAATCGATCCAGATTCTCCGGCTGTTTTGAAAGCCTGGAATACGGTCCTGAGTTTTCTAGCGCCTGCAGATTGGGAGCCAATTCTGCCACGACTGGGCCGCTTGACGTCGGCGCATCCGCATAGCGCGGATTTGGCATTCTGTTATGGAGCAGCTCTATTTCGCTCCGAATTCGCCAAAGGACCGAAGGGTGCTTTGGAGCGGCCACTGATGTTTCTGGAGAAGTCGGTGAAACTGCGGCCCGTTTTTCCGGCAGCGCGAATCGAACTGGGGGCCTTATACGCGGCGCAAAAACAGGATCAAAAAGCAGTCGATGAATACCTTGAAGCCATCCGCGGGAATCCTGCAACAGAAATTCCTCATTATCGACTAGGCCAGATTTATCGTCAGATGAACAAGCTGGATCTGGCTACGCAGGAGCTTGCTCGTTACCAGGAGCTGTCGCGTCTGCACCAGGAGGAAATCAAGCGCAACCGCAGCGCCATCCAGCAGTTCGTGCTTTCCCCCCCCACCAAAACAAACAATTAGGAACAAGCGTGTTTGTGTGAGGACGGCGCTCCGCCCCGTACAAGCGCGACGAAACCCCTTCCCATGCGAACTGTCACACGGCGCGAGAAGTGCGCGTTCGGTTTTGCACCCGCACCGCCACCCCTTCGCGATAGGATCGCTCCGCCGCTGCCGCCACCGCGACCGCCTGCCGTCCATCGAAGGCATCCACCTTTGTCGGACGGTCGGAAAGTATGGTTTGAACGAAATCGCGCATCTCGTCCAGATAACCGTCGGCAAAGCGAACCAGAAAGTGATCGACGATGTCCGTCTTCGCGCCAGTCGACGTGAGCACCACTTCCGCGGTCTGCTGCAGATATCCGGTGATGATGGTGCCCTTCGATCCCACAATTTCGGTGCGCACGTCGTATCCATAGCCGGACTGCATGTAGTTCTCAACCGCGCCCAGCGTGCCGCGCGAGAACTTCATGTTAAGCAACGCGGTATCGATGTCATTGAACTGAGCGATCTCCGGAAACACAAGAACCGCGCCATAGGCGTGGATTTCGGACATCTCGTCGTTCATCAACCACCGCCCCAGATCAAATTCGTGGACGGTTGAATCCTGGAAGAACATGCCATTGACGCCACTTGCCATGTAACCGACCGGAGGTGGCGCAGGATCGCGCGCCAAAGACTTGAAAATGACCGGGTCGCCAATTTCGCCCGCTTCAATTCGCTGCTTGGCTCTCACATTGGGAGGATCGTACCGCCGCACGTGCCCAACCTGAACTCGCACTCCAGCTTTGTGCGTGACATCGAGCACCTCATCGGCCTCTTCGACCGTAAGGGTGAACGGCTTCTCGCAGAAAATATCTTTCCCCGCATGAGCGCATACCTTCATCGCAGCGCCGTGAAACTTCGCTGGAGTGACGACCACAATCGCCTGCACGTCCTTGCGCTCGGCCATGGCTTCCACACTGTTGTAGAAGTGTTCGATCTCAAGCTCATCCGCAACCAGTTTGGCGCGATTCACGTTGGCGTCGGCAACCGCAATCAGTTGAGCTTCCGGAATACGATGCCGCAGGTTGTAAGCGTGCTGCCTGCCCATGGTGCCTACACCCGCGACTCCTACGCCTAATTTTGCCATCATGATCCTCGCACTTTCACTGATAATTGATAGCCACGGAACGGCGCTGCTTCACCGCCCGATAAATCGCGTCAATAATAATGATGTCGCGCATGCCCTGTTCGCCGGTTGGTTCTGGCTCGCGGCCTTCCCGTATGCAGTCGGCAAATTCGTCGATCTCGAGAACGAATTCGTCGATCGCCTTGAAGGTCTTAGCGAACCATTTGCCCGCCACCTTCCCACTGATCCGCCGTTCTTCCTCAAAGGCAAACGCCGGAGCCAGTTCCGCCCAACCCTTTTCGCCGTGTACATGCACAAAAGACGAGAAGGCGGCGCTGTAGGCCGCAGTCCCTTGCAAAACAAGGCCGCTCTTGAAATCGAGACGGAACGCCACTCCCTCTTCCACCTCTTTATACCGTCTCTTATCGCGAACCCAGCTGATGCCGGTGGCCGCGATCGGATCTTCATCCACCAGCCAGCGAGTCGTATTGATGCAATACACCCCCAGATCCGTCAGCGGACCTCCGCCGCACAGCTTGCGCGAGAAAAGCCAAGCGGGGGAGCTATCGCCAAACGGACGAAGCTCAGCGAACAGCGTGTGGATAATGTCAATCCGGCCCAGATCGCCGTTCGTAATCATCTTCTTGAGCATCACGCTGCTGGGCTCAAAATACTTTCGATACGCGGTCATGAACAGCACTTTGTTCTGACGGCAGGCCTTAACCATGTTTCGAGCCTGCTGGACGGTGGCTGCCAGCGGCTTTTCGCTGATCACGTGCTTGCCGGCTTTCGCCGCGGCCACCGCGTATTTTTCATGCTCTCCGGGCGGAGTTGCAATGTAGACGGCTTCGACCTGCGGGTTCTCAAGGCATTGGGAAAATTCATCGTAGCTGTATGCGTGGCTGGCCTTGAAGTCCTGCGCGAACTTCAATGCCTTGGTTTTGTCGCCACTCACCACCGCGACTAACTTAGCCTTCTTGCTATGAGCGAACGCGGGCAGCACCGCGACCTGCGAAATACTGCCCAGCCCCACTACCGCATATCCGACTCGTCTTCCCGATGCCATTGTTGTCCCCTTCAGACTCAGCTTTCCCGATCGGCTCGGCTGAGGCCCTGGTCTTTGATGGCGCGATGCTCCAGCCCTCGCAGCTCTTCGATGTTATTGAGGACCTTGTGGATCGCATCGACAATGCTGTCGACGTTGTCCTTGCCCCCGAGGAAAAGATGATGTGAGAACCACACCGCCTCATGATACGCAGCTCGCTCCGCCGCCGGGCAGCTGTACATGTTGCGCAAGTCGAGGGGCTTGATACGTCCCCAACTCAGAGCCGGAT
Organism: uncultured Acidobacteriaceae bacterium; assembly: GCA_963778255.1. GTDB lineage: Bacteria > Acidobacteriota > Terriglobia > Terriglobales > Acidobacteriaceae > Acidiflorens. Next base: position 14,244 of record CAVZUP010000069.1, on the reverse strand, counting down.
AATCCGTCGGATCAAGTGGGAACAATGAACTGCGGTAGACCGGCTCGTAGAAAAGTCCGTCGCACGGTATGCCTTCCAGTTGAAGCGCGGCAACAAAGGCTGCGCGTGGGATGTCCTTCACCTGCTCTGCGTAGTACTTCAACACGTATCCGTAAGGAGCTAGGCGCGTGATGCGCGGCTCGGGCTTGAGCAGACCAAGGCCGCTCGTGCCCCGCAGACGCGACTCGAAATATTCCATGTTCGCCTGCCGTGTCTTGGCTTGTTCAGGGAGTCGCTCCAACTGCGGTCCCAACACCGCCGCCTGGAATTCACCCAGCCGGTAATTGAAGCCGATCATCCGATGATGGAATTGGTCGGTTACGCTTCGCCGCCCGGTATTGATATACGACTGGACGCGCTCGAAATATTCGAGGTTGTTGGTGATGACTGCGCCGCCCTCACCGGAGGTGATCAATTTGCTGGACTGAAAGCTGAATGCGCCGAGATCCCCGATCGACCCCGCGCCCTTGCCGCGCCACATGCCGCCGTGAGCGTGCGCGCAGTCTTCGATGATCTTGATGCCGTGCTTGGCCGCGAGTGGCACCAGGACATCAAGATCGGCAAACCTCATGCCCAGGTGGACGGGAAGAAATGCCTTCGTCTTAGGGGTGATCGCCTGCTCGACCAGCTTGGCGTCGAGGCAATACGTGTCGGGGTCGACATCGACGAAGACCGGCACAGCGTTCACCAGCAACACCGGCCCCACCGTCCCCTCCCAGGTGTAAGCGGGAACGATGACTTCATCGCCGGGGCGAATGTCGATCGCTTTGAGCGCAGCCTGAATGGCGACCGTCCCCGTGTTAACAGCCTGGCCGTATTTCGCCGTGTGGAACTCGGCAAATGCCTTGCCGAATGCATCGCCATGCTTGCCGGGAAATGGCTGGCCGCCCCACTTGTGATTGGTCAGAACATCTTCGAGCGCCGCTCTTTCTTTTTCCGTGTAGATAGGCCAAGCGTCAAAGCGCTTTGTTCGAGTTGGTTCGCCGCCGGTAATTGCCAGTTTTCCCATTGAGACTCTCCTTAGCAAAAGCTGTTGTAAATCAGTTTGCGTAAATCAATCGAGGTACATCCGAACTTGAATCAGGCCCATGGCTCGATCAGAACTTTCATCGAATCTGGATCGGACGATTTCTGCACCGCAGCCTCCACGTCACGAAGCGGATAACGGTGGGTGACAAACTCGCTCAGCGGATAATTCTGCATGTAGCGAGCCATTTGCCGCATGCTGGGCCCGTACGCGGCCGGCTCCTCGCCACCGACGCCAAGAATGCGCGCGCTCTTCCCGCAGATATGCCGGTGAGGACTTATCTTTATTTCGCCCAGGTCGGAGAAATTGCCGGCCTCAACCAGTAGCCCTCCCAGCCTCATCATGTCGAGCGCCTCAGGCACCGCCTGCGGCACACCCGCAGTCCCAATTACAAGGTCGGCTCCGCGGCCATTCGTGAGGCTGCGAACAAAATCCAACCTTTCAGGGAGCGTGGTATTCGCCGCATTGAGCACGTAGTCGGCCCCCAGTCGCTTGGCAAACTGCAATCGATAATCCGAAAGGTCGACGGCAATGATGTTTCCCGCCCCAAGCATGCGCGCCTTGATCAAAAAGCACATGCCCAGCGGCCCCACTCCCAAAACGACCACGGTATCGTCAAAGAGGAACGCATCGCTCGGAAAAGCCGACATCTGCTTGGCCCGATCCAGCCCGACCGTCACCGCCATGATTTCGGTGAGCACGGCAACTTCCGAGGGTAAATCGTCGGGGACGCGCACTAGAAAGCTCCCCAGAATAATGTACATATACTGCGACCATCCCCCGAAAAGATGTGGCGGATCTGCGGCGCTTAGATTATTGCCGTAATCCGTCATGTTCTGGCAGAAATAGTAGGGGAAATCATGCCGGCAATAGTAGCAGTCACCGCAGGAGACATTTGCGCCTACGACAACCCGATCCCCGATCTTGAGTGGGATACCCTCGAAGTCGCTGTATTGGCCGTTTCCGCCGATGGCCGCCACCGTGCCCACGTTTTCGTGTCCCTGAATGATTGGGAAACGGATATGCTTGCCTTCGCCTGCCCCTGCATATTGCGTGGTGAATCCCTGGTAGGTGTGTTTGTCCGTGCCGCAGATGCCTGAGATTTCCATCTTCACGAGCACGCAGCCGGGAGCAGGCTCGGGCAGCGGGTACTCCCGCAGTTCGTACCTTCCGGGTTGCACTAACGCGGCAGCAAGAACGCGTTCGGCAGACATCGCTAAGTACCTCGCGGAGGAGTTTGACGCGGCTCAGAAGACAAAAATTAGTCACTCTGATAAGCGCTTAGAACAATAGCGGTGACACCCCAATTTGTCAAGACTAGATTCCCCGCAATGGCGGTGTGGGACGACTGCACCGCTCCTCCCGCGAGCATCATTTCGTGGAATCAAGCCGCAGCATTTTCTGTTCCCGAGCGGCAGTTTTTCGTTTCAGCTCCTCGAAAATCTGCAATTCCTTCCGCGCTTCCTCCGTCTGTCCCCGTTCCTTATAAAGTCCAAAGAGCAGGTAATGCGCGTCTTCCCGGTCAGGGTCCGAAGCTACCACGGACTTTAGCAACTGCACTGCCTCGTCCACCTTGGCTTGGCTGTGATAAGTCTTGGCGAGGTCGAGTTGCGCATCCGCGAGCCCCGGTTGGAACTGCAGCGCTTGCGTCAGGTATCGTTGCGCGTCGTCCAGTTTGTTTTGTTGAAGGTAGATGTCGCCGATCAGATAGTCGGTCATTGCATCGTTGGGCGAAATCTTCAGCTCCGCGTTGAACTCGGCCAAAGCTTCGTCCAGCCTGCCCGCTTCGCGATAGACCGTGCCCAGAGCGTAGTGCAGCCCGGCTGCATCGGACTTCTGGGCGATTGCCTTCTTGTATTCATTGATCGCAGCCGGTGTCATGCCTTGCTGCCGCAGCATCTCGGCGCGCAGCTGGAACATCCGGTACGAGTCCGGCGCAGCCTTCGATAGTTGGTCGAACGAATCCGAAGCAACGTACACCGCTGCTTTCCCCTTGAAGTACAGGGCGTCGGGACTACTCGGCTCAATCTCCGCCCAGTGGCTAAGCATAGCCAGAGCCCTATCGTCCTTGTTCTGCCGTAAATATGCCAAACCGAGGTGCGCCACAACGACGGGATCGTCTTTCCGCGTCTGATAGGCCTTTTCGAGCAAAGGTACGGCGTGTTCGTATTCGCCGCTGTCGAAGTAACTCAAGGCCAACAGAACCTGGGTGCGGTCAAGATGCGGGTCTAGTTCCAGCGCTCTGCGGAGCTGAGCGATGGCGCGCGCATAGTTGCCGGTCATATAAAGAGCGAAGCCAAGATTGGAATGCGCTTCTGCCGATCGCGGATCCAACTTGACGATCTGCTCATAGATCTTGCCCGCTTGATCGAACTGTTGCTCCTGCAGCGCGGCTTTTCCTTGCGATGATAGCGCGGCAAGATCTTGCGACTGCGCGGCCGACCGATTTGGCAGCAGTGAAGTGCAAATCGCAAGGAGAAGCGTGACCCGCACCGCCATCAGCCCCTTGCAAGTTGCACTTTCATCCGGCGTCCCATTTGGCTGCGGTCGATTTTGATGCACCATGAGAATCCTCGGGAAAAGCATACAGGATGACTAGCCGCTTAGCAGCGAACGCCATTCACGGCCGAACATTGACTCGGATTCGATGCGGAGTGTTCAACTCGTAGTCATCCTTCCGATTCGGGTCGCGCGTCAAAGGCTGACTGTTTCCGTCGTCGTCGGTCGCACGAACTTCGAGCGAATATTGACCGGGGCGCGGGATGCTCCACGGGTAGCTCCACCGGGCCCATACCATCGGAACCGCCGCATCGCCCATGACCGCAGGTTGCCAAGCTCCGTCGCCGCCAAAACGCAACTCGACCTTCGAGATTTTACCCTCACCCGCCCAAGCGACGCCTTCGATCTGATAAGCCTTCCCGTGGATATCTTCACCGTCCAAAGGACGAAGGAACTTCGAGTTTACTCGCATCCGGGTGATGATCTGCCGGTCACCATTGGACTTCACCGCCACGTAATGTTCTTGCTGAAAGTAACCTTTAAAGGGCGACTGCGAAACCTCAATCCGAGTCAGCCACTTCACGGAGTCCATCCCGTACCAGCCTGAAACCAGCGCGCGCAGTGGGAACCCGTGTTCCGGAGAGAGTGCCGCGCCATTCATCTCGTAGGCCAGCAGCGTTGTTGGATCCATCGCTTTGTCTATCGGGATGGCGCGCTCATAGTGAGTGCCCGGCGGCACGCCTTCACCCTCCCCGGAATCTGCGCCGTGGAAAATCACCGTGGTTGCCCCGCCCTGAACGCCGGCCTGCTTGAGCAGCGACTCCAAAGGCAGGCCCGACCAAACGGCCGTGCTTACGCCGCCCCCACCAGAAAGATTTCCAGCACACTCCAAAGTGAGGGGCCGGCGAACCGACGACGCCAGTAGCAGGTCGGAGTACGAGAGTCGGAGCGGCTTGGCCACCATGCCAACAATCTCCAGGGTCCACCCTTCCTCACTGATTGTCGGAGTCCTGAAGTGGTTACGAATGAAAAAATCGCCGTTGGGAGTCACCAGCCCCTTGATGGCATCACTGGAAGTGGCTGCACCAACCCCGAACCGAGGCGCAGCGCCGGCGACAAGAGAACCCACTTGGCCCTTTAGGTAACTCGAAGACAAGCCAGCACTGGCCGCGACGCCCAGCAGGAATTCACGCCGTCCCATTGCCCTTGCCGCACGGTTTCCCTTCGGATCTGCTAAACGCTCCATAAGCACATCTGGCGGAATCTGAGCCGAGGGAATTATATCCGCTGCGTTATTGCCGGAAACTTTGGGTTATCCGCACTCCATCCCCTGGGAGATCTTCTTGCCCCAGTTCCGTCCCGCTAGGAGTCCATGGCTGCTTACGAATATTTACGTTCCATTACCGATTCTTTACCTCATTGCGCGCTAAAAGGTGTTTGGATAAAAAGAGAAGGTTTTTCAAAGTGTCGATCGCAGTGGAAAGAATTTGGTAGGAAACTTATCGCTGGTGGAAATAAAGCATCGCCAGTCGGCTGATAAGATCAATACCGGCGAAGGTTGTGCTCGTTACAGGGTTGGCATGTCAGTCGTGTTCTATGCAGTCGGGCGAGGGTCGGGGATTGTAGCGCGCCTGCGGCAGACATCCTCAGCTTGATCGTGGCAAAATTGTGCTTGAGCCCTGCGAGGTTGTCAGGGGGAACAGAAATCTTGAGGTCGGCCAACCTTGTAAAATAACGCCATAATGCCGCTTAGCAGGCTAGAAAGCTATGTCAACTGATGCCAGAAGATAGGATGGAAACTCCCGCCTCGTACATAGACCCTTCGCGCCCGTCGCCAACTGCGGGTGGTCCCTATAAGTCCAAGTGGCAACGGTTTTTCGTGTGGATCGCGGTTTTGCTGGCTTTCGGGGTTGTTCTTTGGCTGGTGTTGCGTCATCATGACGATTCCCAAACCGCCGCCGTAGCAAAACGCGCCTTTGGCGGTCCGGTATCGGTGACGACGGCCGTCGCACAAAAGGGAAACATCGGGGTCTATCTCGATGCGATTGGCACCGTCACTCCCGTCTACACCGACTCGATCACCAGCGAAGTCACAGGAATGGTCAGCCATGTCCACTACCAGGAAGGCCAACTGGTCAGCAAAGGCGAACCCTTGATCGATATCGATTCGCGGCCCTACGAGGCTCAGCTGATGCAGGCCGAAGGTATGCTCGAGCGCGATACCAACGTGCTCGAACAGGCCAAAATGGATCTGCAACGTTACCGCGATGCCTGGGCGAAAAACGGCATTCCGAAGCAGACGCTCGACGATCAGGAAAAGATCGTACTGCAGGAACAGGGCACAGTAAAAAATGACGAGGGTACTGTGCAGTACGACAAGGTCCAGGTCGGCTTCTGCCACATCACGGCGCCGATTACCGGGCGAGTCGGATTGCGCCTGGTGGATCCCGGGAACGTTGTCCAGGCCAACGGGACCACAGCCCTGGCGCTGATCACCCAGGTGCAGCCGATTACCGTGATCTTTACCATCGCGGAAGACAACCTCGCTCAAGTGCAAGAGCAGATACGGCACGGAAAAAAACTGGTGGTCGAAGCTTTCGATCGCACTGAGCAGACCAAGATCGCCACCGGAAAGCTCCTGACTTTCGACAACCAGATCGACACCACCACGGGCACTGTCAAGCTGCGCGCGATCTTCGATAACAAAGACGATTCTTTGTTCCCCAATCAGTTCGTAAACATAAGGCTCCGGGTGACGACCCTGGAGGGGGTCACGCTCATCCCGACTTCCGCCATTCAACACAACGGTCAGACCGCGTTTGTTTATGTAATCCAGAACGACACGGCCCAGATCCGCAACATCAAGCCGGGGGTAGTCGATGCCGGTGCGACCGCCGTCGAAGGCATAAATCCGGGAGACGTGGTGGCCAACAGCAGCTTTGAGAAGCTGCAGAACAACGCGAAGGTCGTCGTCTCCAAGAAGCCGATTCCCGCTGCCACGAGCGAGGGCCCGGTCCAGTGAGCCCGTCCCGCCCTTTCATCATGCGGCCCGTCGCGACCGCTCTGTTGATGGTGGCAATCATGCTCGTCGGCATCGTGGCCTACACCCAGTTGCCGGTCTCGGCGCTGCCCGAGGTCGATTACCCCACAATTCAAGTCGTCACTTTCTATCCGGGCGCCAGCCCGGTGGTGATGGCGACCACCGTGACCGCGCCGCTGGAGCGTCAGTTCGGCCAACTCCAGGGACTCAGCCAGATGACCTCCACCAGCTCTGGAGGCACCTCGGTGATCGTGCTCCAGTTCACTCTCAGCCTCAACATCGACGTCGCTGAGGAGGAGGTGCAATCGGCAATCAACGCGGCGCAGAGTTATCTGCCCTCGAATTTGCCGGCGCCCCCGGTCTATAGCAAGACCAACCCCGCGGACGCACCCGTCCTCACGCTCGCGGTCACTTCCGATTCTGTCCCGTTGTCGCAAGTGGAAGACCTGGTGGATACACGCCTGGCCCCCAAACTTTCGCAGCTGAATGGAGTCGGGCTGGTGAGCATCAGCGGCGGGCAGAAGCCAGCGGTGCGCATTCGTGCCAATCCCGTGGCGCTTTCCTCCTACGGCATCAATCTCGAGGACCTGCGCACTGCTCTCGTCCAGGCCAGCGTGAACGCCGCCAAAGGCAATTTTGACGGCCCACGGCAGGACTACCAGATCGATTCGAACGACCAACTGGTCAGCAGCGCCGACTATCGCAATATCGTGATCGCCTACCGCAATGGCGCGCCCGTCATGCTCACCGATGTAGCGGAAGTCGTCGATGGCATCGAGAACAATAACCAGGCGGCGTGGATGAACTTGACGCCCGCCGTCATCCTGAACATCCAGCGCCAGCCGGGCGCCAATACCATCAGCGTAGTCAAGAGCATTAAGAAGTTGTTGCCGCAGCTCGAAACCAACCTGCCCGCTTCGGTCAAAGTCACCACCCTGACCGATTTGACGACGGCGATCGAAGCTTCAGTCTCCGACGTTGAGTTCGAGTTGATGCTCACCATTGCGCTGGTGGTGATGGTGATTTTTCTGTTCCTGCGAAGTCTCTACGCCACCACCATCCCCAGCGTAGCGGTACCGCTGTCGCTGGTCGGGACTTTCGCAGCCATGTACGCCCTTGGCTACAGCCTGGACAACCTCTCGCTGATGGCCCTCACCATCTCCACTGGCTTTGTCGTGGACGATGCCATCGTGATGATCGAGAACATCTCACGCTATATCGAAGAGGGTGAAAGGCCAATGGATGCGGCGCTGAAGGGCGCAGAACAGATCGGCTTCACAATCGTGTCGCTGACCGTCTCGCTGATTGCGGTACTCATCCCCTTGCTATTCATGGGCGATGTGGTGGGTCGGCTTTTCCGCGAGTTCGCCGTCACTCTGGCCGTCACCATCATCATCTCCGCCGTGGTATCGCTGACCCTGACTCCGATGATGTGCTCGCGCATTTTGCGGCATGAGCCCAAGGAGAAGCAGGGGCGCATCTACCAGCTGTCCGAGCGTGCGTTCGAAAGCATGATCGCTTTCTACGGGCGCACCTTGAAGTTTGTTCTGCGCTATCAAACCACCACCCTATTGGTGGCTCTCGGCACCCTGGTGCTGACCGTGTTTCTCTACATTGTGATTCCCAAAGGATTTTTCCCGGTGCAAGACACGGGCGTCATCCAGGGCATTTCGCAGGCTCCCGAAACCATCTCCTTTGCGGCCATGGCGGAGAAGCAGCAGGAACTCGCCAAGATTATCCTCGACGACCCCGCCGTCGAGAGCCTCTCCTCGTTCATTGGAGCCGACGGCACCAACACCACTCTCAACAGCGGCCGCATGTCGATCAACCTGAAGCCCCTCGACAAACGCGACCTCAGCGCCTCGGACGTGATCCGCCGGCTCCAGTCCAAACTGCAGAACGTGCAAGGCATCGCGCTTTACATGCAGCCCGTGCAAAACATCACCGTGGATGACCGCGTGAGCCGCACCCAATATCAATACACGCTCGAAGATCCCGATGCGAACGAACTGAATAGCTGGACCAATCGTTTTGTTGCGAAACTGAAGACCTTGCCGGATCTTGAGGATGTTGCCACCGACCAGCAAACCGGCGGACTGGCGGTCTCGCTGGTCATCGATCGCGCTACCGCCTCGCGTCTTGGAATCGCTCCTTCCACAATCGACAACACCCTATATGACGCCTTCGGACAGCGCCAGATCAATACGATGTACACGCAGCTCAATCAGTACCATGTGATCCTCGAGGCCCAGCCGCAATTCCAGCAGGATCCCAATACGCTATCCAACTTGTACATCCAGGCCAACGCATCGTCCGGGACGTCGGGGCCGGGAGCTTCCTCCTCGTTTGCCTCCTCCGGATCGTCCTCCGCGGGTTCGAACGCCACCACCGCGGCGGTAATGTACACGCCTTCTTCCGGAGTGCTGACTCCTCCGTCAAATGCTCTTTCGACCAGCAACAGTTCGACGGGATCGAACTCTTCTGCCAACACCACCACCAGTTCGACGATGAGCAACGCCATCCCCCTGGGCGCATTTACACATTTCCAGCATGTATCCGAACCACTCTCCATCAACCACCAGGGACAGTTCCCGGCCATCACCGTCTCATTCAACTTGTCGCCCAACGCTTCTCTGGGAAGCGCCATCACGGCCATCGACAACGTGCAACGCGACATGCACATGCCGGCCAGCCTGCAGGCGGATTTCCAGGGCACGGCAGCATCGTTCAAGAACTCATTGTCCAACGAGGCATTGTTGATCCTTGCCGCCCTGGTGACGGTGTACATCGTGCTTGGCGTGCTCTACGAGAGCTTCATTCACCCCATCACCATTCTTTCCACACTGCCTTCCGCCGGTGTGGGCGCGCTGCTGGCGCTAATGTTGTTCCGCCAGGATCTGAGCGTGGTAGCCATCATCGGCATCATCCTGCTGATCGGAATCGTGAAGAAAAACGGAATCATGATGGTCGACTTTGCGCTTGAGGCGGAGCGCGAGCATGGCAAGAACGCAACCGACGCCATCTATGAAGCCAGCCTGCTGCGCTTTCGCCCGATCATGATGACCACCATGGCCGCACTGCTTGGAGGCCTCCCATTGGCGCTTGGAACCGGCATCGGTTCGGAGCTTCGACGCCCCTTGGGAATAGCCATGGTCGGTGGACTTCTGTTGAGCCAGGCGTTGACGCTCTACACCACGCCCGTGATTTACATTTTCTTTGACAACCTCGGGCAGCGATTCTCGAGCTTCCGCTCGCATTCGAACCCCGATGAAACTTCAGGCGGCACCGAGCAACCCGCGGAGCCGTCATGAACCCTTCCGCACTTTTCATCCGGCGGCCGGTGGCCACCACGCTGCTGACTCTTGCCATCGCCCTCGCCGGGGCAATCGCGTTCACGGTACTGCCAGTTTCCCCTCTGCCCCAGGTTGACTTTCCCACCATTTCCGTTGGTGCAGGCTTGCCCGGCGCCAGCGCCGAGATCATGGCCTCGTCCATAGCCACACCCCTCGAGCGCCAGTTCGGCCATATTGCGGGAGTCACCGAAATGACCTCCGCCAGTTCACTCGGTACCACGTCAATCACGATTCAATTCGACTTGAGCCGCAATATCGATGGCGCGGCCCGCGATGTCGAAGCTGCCATCAGCGCAGCCCGCACCTATTTGCCGGCCAATCTGCCCGGCAATCCCACCTATCGGAAAGTGAATCCCGCCGATTCTCCGATCATGATCATCGGCCTCACCTCCAAGAAGTTCGACACCGGCAAGTTGTATGACGTAGCTTCCACCGTGATGTCGCAGAAGCTTTCGCAGATTCAGGGAGTAGGCCAGGTGTCGGTGGGTGGCAGTTCGCTGCCTTCGGTGCGCGTCGATGTCAATCCCACCCAGCTCAACAACTACGGTCTGACTCTGGCCAATGTGCAAGCCGTGCTGAGCACGCAGAATGCTGACCTGGCGAAAGGCCAGTTGTCCGACGGATTCGTGACCGCTGACATCCTTGCCAACGATCAGATCTCAAACGCCGCCGACTACAAGCCAATCGTCATCGGCTACCACAACGGAGGAGCGGTCCGGCTCTCGGACGTGGCTGAGGTTACCGATGGGGTCTCGAACGTCCGCTCCGCCGGCTTCCTGAACGGCATACCCGCGGTCATGATGATCATCTTCCGCCAGCCGGGCGCAAACATCATCCAGACCGTCGAGAATATTCGCAGCGAGTTGCCCTTCCTGAAGGCCTCGATTCCCCAAGGCATCGATACCACCATCGTCCTCGACCGGACCACCACCATTCGCGCCTCGGTGACAGACGTTGAGCGCTCGCTAATGATCTCGGTTGTACTGGTTATTTTGGTGGTCTTCATTTTCCTGCGAAATCCGCGCGCCACCATGATTCCGAGCGTTGCCGTTCCCGTGTCCCTGATCGGCACCTTCGCCGTGATGTACTTGTTCGGTTACAGTATCGACAATCTCTCGCTCATGGCGTTGACGATTTCGACCGGGTTCGTGGTCGATGACGCCATCGTGGTGATGGAAAACATCTCGCGCCATCTGGAAGCGGGAATGAAGCCTTTCGCAGCGGCGCTGAAGGGCGCGCAGGAGATTGGATTCACCGTCTTTTCCATCAGCATGTCGCTGATTGCGGTTTTCATTCCCATTCTCCTGATGGGGGGAATCGTCGGCCGTCTTTTCCGCGAGTTTGCGGTCGTGCTCTCGACGGCTATTCTCGTGTCGATGGTGGTTTCACTGACTACCACACCTACCATGTGCGCGTACCTGCTGAAGGAAGCGAGGGTAGAAAAGCACGGCAGGATGTATCGCGCGAGCGAGAAGTTCTTCGCCCGGATGCTGGAAACCTATCGTCACAGCCTGCTCTGGGTGCTCGATAATTGGGTGCTGACGCTGGCGGTGTTAGTGCTTACGATTGCATTGAATTTTGCGCTCATCTGGACAATTCCCAAGGGCTTCTTCCCGCAGCAGGATACCGGCGCGTTGGTCGGCGGGCTGCAGGGTCCTCAGGATGCGTCGTTTCCGGTGATGGACGATTCCATCAAACAGTTGGTTGGCGTGATCAAGAGCGATCCCGCGGTCGCCAACGTTATCGCCTTCACTGGCGGCGGCGGTACCACTAATTCGGGATTCATTTACATCGCCCTTAAACCGCTCGATGAGCGCAAGACTGGCGCCGCCGACATTATCAACCGGCTGCGTCCCAAGATGAATCGTTTGCCCGTCGCCTCGGCGTTTTTGCAAGCCGCCCAGGACCTGCGTATCGGCGGCAGGGGCAGCAATGCGCTTTACCAGTACACGATCCAGTGCGACAACGTGCAGGATCTGTCGAAGTGGGGGCCCATCCTGCTAGCCGAAATGAAGAAGCTACCCGGCTTGCAGGACGTCAACTCCGACCAGCAGAATGGCGGACTCTCGGAGCGCATGACCTATGACCGGACCACCGCCGCCAAGCTCGGAATGACGGCGCAGTCTCTCGATTCGTCGCTCTATGATGCCTTCGGACAAGCCCAAGTCTCCATCATCTACACCCAGCTGAACCAGTACTATGTGGTTCTCGAGGTCGCCCCGAAATACTGGCAGACCCCGCAGGGCCTGAAGGACATCTACCTGCGACGGGCAAGCAGCGGAAGCTCGACTAGCAGCGGCAATGCTCCCGGCACCGGCAACGTGCCGCTCAGCGCAGTCGCCACTGCTGCATCCGCCACCACGCCCCTGTCGGTAAACCACACCAGCCTGTTTCCTTCCGTGACCGTGTCGTTCAATCTGGCGCCGGGAGTTTCCTTGAGCGATGCCACGCAGCGTATCGCCGCAATGCAGCAGAGACTAGGCACACCCTCAACCATTCGAGGCTTCTTTGCCGGCACGCTGCTGGCCTACCAGCAATCGCTGGACAGCGAGAAAGCGCTGATCGCGATCGCCCTATTAGCGGTCTACATCGTGCTGGGCGTGCTCTATGAGAGTCTGGTGCATCCACTGACCATTATCTCGACGATACCCTCGGCCAGCGTGGGTGCGATGCTCGCGCTGATGCTGTTCAAGATCGATTTGAATGTAATTTCCATCATCGGAATTGTGTTGCTGATCGGCATCGTGAAGAAAAACGCCATCATGATGATCGACTTCGCGCTGGTTGCCGAACGCCAGGAAGGGAAGAGCACCAGGGACGCGATTTTTGAAGCCTGCATGTTGCGCTTTCGTCCCATCCTGATGACCACCATGGCGGCCCTGTTCGGGGCGTTGCCTCTGGCGTTTGGGACCGGTACCGGTTCGGAGCTGCGCCGCCCGCTAGGAATTACCATTGTAGGTGGCTTGATCGTGAGCCAGATGCTCACGCTCTATACCACTCCGGTCGTCTACCTATTCCTTGATCGTTTGCGACTCTGGGTTCAGAGAAAGTCGCACGGCACTCTTCCAGCCCCAGCTCCGGAGGCCAGCTAGCGCGTGAAGAACATACAGCGGACTGAAATGATAAGTTGGTCAGGCGGAAACGTTATGAAGATCTTTCGGCGAAGAATCGCGAGTGGCACAACTCGTCTGCTGGCGGCTGCACTCTCGTCGTTGGCGTTGGCTATGTTAACGGGTTGCGTGGTCGGACCGAAATATCATCCGCCCGTAGCTCAGGCACCCGCGGCAGTGTACAAGGAATCACCCACCGAGTTCAAGGAAAATGAAGGCTGGATGGTGGCCCAGCCTGCCGATGCCAAGTTGCGCGGCAAGTGGTGGGAGATATTTAACGATCCCGAGCTGAACGCCCTCGAAGAACAACTCGATATAAACAATCAGAACATCAAAGAGTACTTCGAGAACTTCATGGCGGCTCGCGCCATTGTGCGTGAGGCCCGCACCCAATATTTCCCGACGCTGGCCGCTGCGCCCTCGGTCAGCCACTCGCGAGCCTCGGCGAACTCAGGCACCTCCTCCAGTTCGCACTTGCAAAGCACGCTCTACACGCTGCCGCTCGAAGCGTCGTGGGAACCCGACCTTTGGGGTAAGGTCCGCAACACCGTGCATCAGGCTCAGTACGCCGCCCAAGTCAGCGCCGCCGATCTGGAGAACGAGCGCCTGACCGAGCAGGCAAGCCTGGCTGAATATTTTTTCGAAATCCGCGGCCAGGACATGCTGCAAAAGATCTACAACGACACTGTCGATGCCGATCAGAAAGCATACGATCTGACGAAGTCACTCTACGACACCGGCATCGCCGACCAGATCTCGGTGGTCGAAGCCGAAACCACGCTACATAGCGCGCAAGCGGGGGCGACCAATGTAGGAATCGCGCGGGCACAGTATGAGCACGCCATTGCCGTGCTCGTAGGCAAGGCTGCGTCCAATTTTTCCATTCCCGTGAAACCGATGACCACCGCTCCGCCGCCGATCCCGGTCGGCGTGCCCTCGGAATTGCTCGAGCGCCGTCCCGATGTCGCTGCCGCCGAACGCGCCATGGCCGAGGCCAACGCGGCGATCGGCATCGCTTACGCCGCCTATTATCCCAACCTCACTTTGAGCGGGGAAGGCGGCTTTGAGAGTTCCTCCCTGGCGCACTGGCTCACCTGGCCCAGTCGTTTCTGGTCCGTTGGCTCGTCGGTCTCGGAAACAATATTTAGCAATACGTTATGTTGGCCTCGACTACGC
>CAVZUP010000068.1:0-3037 GCA_963778255.1 uncultured Acidobacteriaceae bacterium | reverse complement strand
TTGGAAATAATGGCACCCGTCGTATCCACCACTACACCGCGCAAGGCCCGCAGTTCTGCTTGAAGAGTCTTGTCGACAACCACGGAACATCCCGCGCAGCATGACTCGCTGTCATCAACGGGCGCCAGCGGTGTCGCTAAGAGTTCAAACTTCCCTTCTGTAGCTCGCAGATCCTTGTCAAGCGGAGCATCCAGCATGAAGTCGCCAATTTGATGATCGCGGGACAGAACCCGAATATGAAAGGTCGCCACTGGCAACTCGGACGTGACGGCGGTACCGTCTATGCCGGTGACTCCTATCTCGTAGGGTAGGTCGTTGGCTGGGCTTGGCTTTCCAAAGTAGAGTTCGACGCTCGCCCCTGGCAATGGTTTGCCGTCGAAATTGAAGCGTAGCTGAACGTGAGGATGAAGAAGCGGAATGGGGTCCTTAAAAAATCCGCATCCCACGGGGAGGCCGTTCGCTACCTGAAGGAGTAGAAACACTACTGCCGAGTAGGTGGCGAATCGCGAGATTGGTTCTTTGGCCACTACCGCTTACACTCCTCCATCATCTTCACAAAATCCTTGAACAAATAATGCGAATCGTGCGGACCCGGCGCCGCCTCGGGGTGATACTGCACCGTGAACAGAGGTAAATTTCGATGCCGCATCCCTTCGAGCGTCGAGTCGTTCAGATCCATGTGCGTCAATTCGACTTCGCTCTGCGGCAGCGAATCCGGATCTACAGCGAAGTTATGGTTGTGCGCCGTAATCTCAATCTTGCCGCTCACCAACTGCTTCACCGGATGATTCCCACCATGATGTCCGAACTTCAGCTTGAAGGTTTTACCTCCAAGCGCGATACCCGTAAGCTGATGCCCCAGGCAAATTCCAAAAATCGGCTGCCGTCCCATCAGCCGCCGAATGTTGTCGACCGCATACGTGCAAGGTTCGGGATCGCCCGGCCCGTTCGACAAAAAAACGCCATCGGGCTTCAGCGCCAGCACATCCTCGGCCGTAGTCTGCGCCGGAACCACCGTCACCTTGCAGCCCTCCCCGCGCAGCTTGCGCAGGATGTTTTGCTTGATGCCGAAGTCGTAGGCGACCACGTGAAATCGCGCCGGCTCGTCTTTCACTCCAACAATTTCGTCGGGCAAATGCGAGCGCTCGCCCGTCTCCCACACATAAGTATGGTTGGTCGAAACGACCTTCGCCAAATCCTGCCCATCCATCTTCGGAATCGCCCGCGCCTTGGCCACGAGTTTCTCGGTATCGTGTTCGAGCGTAGAAATCACGCCGCGCATCACGCCATAAGTGCGCAAATGGCGCACCAGCGCCCGCGTGTCAATTTCGGCGAGCACCGGAATCCTGAACTGCTCCATGAACTCGTCCGTGACCTGCTGCGAGCGCCAGTTCGAGCTGACTTTCGAGAACTCGCGCACGATCAACCCCTCGATATAAGGACGCACCGCCTCGTTGTCCTCGGGATTGGTGCCGTAATTTCCGATTTCAGGGTTCGTCAGGACGACGATCTGCCCGGCATAGGAAGGATCGGTGAAAATTTCCTGGTAGCCGGTGATGGAAGTATTAAAAACGACTTCGCCGGAGCATTCGCCTTTAGCGCCGTAGCCTTTGCCTCGGAAGACTCTGCCGTCTTCGAGTGCAAGGATCGCTTGCATTGGAACTCCTGGGAGTGGATTTTAGTGATTCTAACAGCAGAATGAGTGGGTGTCAGCAGATTTAGCCATCAGCGCAATCTTCCCAGCTTTTCCATCGGCCAATATCCAAAGACGGCTTTGCCGTAGATATATCGTTCGTTCACGCTGCCAAAATCGCGACTGTCGTTCGACATGGTGCGATGGTCGCCGAGAACGAAAAAACTGTTCCTCGGAACCACGATCTCGCCATACGACCGGGCATCCGCGTAATCGTTGGGCACGTAGTCTTCGTCGAGCGCCTCGCCGTTTACGTAGACCTGCCCGTTCTCAATGCGGATTCGATCTCCGGCCACGCCGATCACGCGCTTGATGTAACTCTTCGAAGTGTCGCGCGGATAGCGGAAGACGACAATATCGCCGCGCTGGATGGGCTCCCAGCGGTAGACGAACTTGTTGACGAAAATCCGCTCCTGATCCTGCAAGCCGGGCATCATGCTGGTGCCCTCGACCTTCACCGGCTGATAAAGAAAGATGATGATGAACGCGGAGATGGCCAGCGAGACGAGGAGATCGCGCGCCCACACCGCCATCACGGGCAGCGGGTGCGCGCTCGGCTCTTTCGTGGCCACCGGGGCTGGCGGCCGTGGGCTCCCCACTTCAGGCATCGTAGCCATATCTTATACGCAAGCGGGCCATGGAGCGAGAGGCCTCCCTCTGCGCTTGCCAAACCGCTCCATTCCCCGTAAAACTAAACTTCCCCCATGACCGACTATTCAATTTTCCCTAAGATCAATGCCACGCTCAACGGCTGCAGCGCCGTGCTGCTGGTAGCCGGACGCGCCCTGATCGCCCGCGGCCAGAGGACCGCCCACCGCGCGGCTATGATAGCGGCGTTCGTCACCTCTTCGCTCTTCCTCGTATCGTACTTGTACTACCACTGGCCCCATCACGGCGGCATCATCTATTTCCGCGGCACGGGATGGACCCGCATCCTCTACTTTGCCATCCTCATCTCGCATACCATCCTGGCAATCGCCGTCGTTCCCCTGGTTCTGATCACGCTCACCCGCGCGTTCCGCGAGCAGTTTGACCGCCACCGGGCCATCGCCCGCTGGACGTTCCCCATCTGGCTCTATGTCTCGGTCACCGGCGTGATCGTCTACCTGATGCTGTTTCAGATGCCGGTGTAGAAACCGACTCCCCCGTCCAGGCGGAAAACTCCCCATTCGTCACAAATTCGTTGTTCAGCCAACACTGACTCCGCGGTGCCCAGTTCTGCTATAGTGAGCGTCTTGAATGTCAGCGTCTTGAAGCTCAGCGTACTCGAAGGAGCCTGCACTCATGAAAAGCGTAAACAAAGTCATCCTGATTGGAAATCTTGGCAAAGATCCCGAGATTAAG
>CAVZUP010000067.1:0-14998 GCA_963778255.1 uncultured Acidobacteriaceae bacterium | reverse complement strand
TTTCTCAGTCTGGAGTTGCTTTAACAATTTTGTCGATCCCTGCTCCGCCGGGCCGAACGCTTTTACCGCGCACACGTTCGCCATCAACGACACTCATACCTTCAATACTTCGACTTTGCTGAACACAACCTTCGGCTTCACACGAAACGCTTACCGGGAAGACCAGTACGCCTACAGTGGCACCACCCCCGATCCGCTCGGCACCCTCGGTTTCCCCGAGTCTTTGGCATCGAACGGGTTCGTGGGCGTGCCCGCCATTTTCATCAACGGCTATACCTCGGCGGGATATACCAGCCTCGGCGACGATCCGTATGGCAACTACCGGGAAGGCGAAAATACCGGCCAGTTGACAGTTACCCTCAGCAAAATGCGCGGCCCACACGAGCTGAAGTTTGGCTTTGACGGCCGTCTGCGCCAGATTAACTACATCCAGACCAACGCCCCCCTCGGCAACTTCAGCTTCAGTAACACTGGCAGCTCGCAGGCTACCAGTTCCGACACCTCGACCTACGGTGGCGATGGCATGGCCAGCTTCCTCATGGGGCAGATGTCAAATGGCGGCTATGAAGTCCAGTTCCGCCCCGCTATGGAGAACTTCCAGTACGCCTGGTTCGCCCAGGACAACTGGAAAGCGAGACCGAACTTGACGGTGAATTTCGGTTTGCGCTACGAACTCTCGATGCCCCGAACCGAACGCCACAACCGCCAGAACTGGTTCGATCCGAACGCGGTCAATCCATTGAACGGTGGCAGTATCACGTACCAAGATCCTCTTACCTTAGACAGCGTGACCCGTACACTCTACGGAGGCGAGCGCTTCACAAACGCAAACAACCGGACGAACTGGGATACCGACTACAAGAACATCCAGCCTCGCTTTGGCTTTTCCTACAAGTTCGCCGACAAGACGGTCATGCGGGGAGGGTACGGTATTTACTTCGGCCAAACTCGCTCGGGTGCCAACGGCGTCGGCAGCTATGGCACGCAGGGCTACAACGTGAGTACCGGCGCAATTACTACCTACAACAACGATGGGGCGACTCCCTATCTTCACCTCAGCGATCCTTTTCCCAACGGATTCGTCCAACCGGAGGGAAGTTCTCTCGGTCTGCTCAACGATGTCGGTTATGGCGCCATTGGGCCGATCCGCGGCGGCTACGACACCAAGACCCCCTACGAGCAAAGCTGGAGCTTTGGCTTCGAGCGCCAACTTCCCTGGAGCGTTCTGCTCGATGTGGAGTATATCGGGAAGAAAGGCACCCACCTCTATTTCAGCGGCGCGAATTCGCTCGATATTCTGGGCCCGCAGATTGAGAACTACTCCTCCACTCAGATAAATACTCTCAACACCTACGTCACAAATCCCCTCTCGTCCGCAAACGGTGGCCCCATAAGCGATCCGAATAGCTCGCTTTCCTATCCAACCGTCCAAGGCTACCAACTGGAGCTTCCCTACCCGGAGTTCACGAGCGTTACCTCCGATGTCCAACCCATCGCCACTTCCAGCTATAATGGCCTGCAAATCAAGGCGGAAAAGGCCTATTCCAATGGGTTGCAGTTCCTGATCACTTATACCTGGTCGAAATCGATCGACGATTCGTCCATTTACGACGACAACATTACCTATATAGGCAGCTTCACCAGTCTTCAAGATCCCAACAAACCGTGGTTGGAGCGAAGCCTCTCGACTTTCGATATTCCGCAGGTCGTGCAGTTTACCTATACCTATGACTTGCCGCTCGGGCGCGGGCGGGCGTTTCTCGGTAACATGCCGCGCGCGCTCGACGCCATCGTGGGCGGATGGAAGACGAACGGCGTTTGGCGCATTTCGGCAGGGCGACCGCTGACCGTCACCGTCGCCAATGGTGGAACGCCTCTTCCCACCTACGGCTCGCAACGGCCCAACATCGTCGGCACGCCGCGACGCGCCGGCGGTAAAGACAGCGATTGGGTGAACCAATACTTCGCCAATCCGAACGTGTTCCAATACCCAGACCCATTCACGCTAGGCAACGCTCCCCGCTCTCTGTCGGACATAAGGACCCCGATGATATTTAGCAGCAATCTGTCACTGCAAAAAGAGTTCTCGATGGCGAAAGTGCGCGAAGGCCTGAAGGCTGAGATTCGCTTAGAGGCGCAAAACGCATTCAATCATCCGACCTTCAGTATGGGGTCACCTGGACCTTACGGCAGCGATACCCTCAATGTCGGCTACAGCGATTTCGGAGCCATCACCAGCATGTCGCCGATCGGGCCGCGGCTAGTGCAATTGGCGTTGAAGTTGACCTTCTAGAAACATAATCACGCTGCCTGCGAGTATTTCCGGGTTTTCGCGAGGCAATGGCGGACTGATGCCACGCCTCGCTTCCCGGGCCGCGTATCAGTTGGCTGCGGGCAGACTGGCTGCGTACGCCTGATCGAGCAGATCCTGCGTTTGGCCGTCGTAGTCAGCGTCAATCGACCACATGAACACTCCGCCCAGATTCCACTGCCAGTCGGAGTACCACACGCGGGTATAAGTCGAAACCTCGTCGTCGTACGTGATGAACCCCGGCTCGCCATCCACGCGCAGCATATACGGCACCAGCGCAATCGGGTCGTAATAGGTATGCCAGCCCTTTTTATTGATTCGCTGTTTGAAAAAGGTCCCGTAGTTGTGAGCCGAAATGCCCTTGCAGGCTCCGTCCTTCGTCTGGTCTGCGGGCGGGCATTCTCCAAATAATTGCGACACATAGGAATAGAGATAACCGTAGAAAGGGGTGCCCATGTTGAGCTGTGAGGGCGCGACCCCTTCCTGGAGGAATATGTTGACTGCCTCGTTGGCGGCGCC
The DNA here is from genome assembly GCA_963778255.1 of uncultured Acidobacteriaceae bacterium. Taxonomy (GTDB): domain Bacteria; phylum Acidobacteriota; class Terriglobia; order Terriglobales; family Acidobacteriaceae; genus Acidiflorens. Next base: position 12,168 of record CAVZUP010000067.1, on the reverse strand, counting down.
TCCCGGCTGGCACTCCCATGGGTCGGGATTGGTCGGATCCCAAAAGATTTCTGCATTCAGCTGCCCATCCGACTCCCCGGTCGTAGCGCACTCGTACATCATAATGTTGAAGAAATCGACGAATTGATCCACCTGGGGGATGGCATACCCGTTGCCGCCGTTTCCCCAAGGGGGAACATCCGCAGAAATCAAGTAGGCCGGGGAAGGAAGCGCCGCCCGTAGACCCGCCATCAGATTGTAGAAGTTATTGGTCTCCGCCATTGTGGGATATTCCCAATCAATGTCCACGCCATCGTATCCGTGCTCATAAACAAACGTCTCTACGTTGCCAATGAGTGTGGCCATCCCGTTGGGATTGTCATCAAAGTCATTAAAGGGGCCGCAGACGCCTATCTGTACTTTGACGTCGTTCTTATGTGCCTGGCGGATAAGATTGGGTTCGAGAAGGCCATTGGGGCCACCGGCAATATAGAGCGAGCCGTCGGAATAAAAGCCGAGGCAGAAGTGAATAATGTGCGTCAATTTGGCGTAAGGGATTTGCTTCGAGGTGTAGGGCGGCGTCTGACTCCGACTCGAATAGCTGTAATCGCCAATGAGTCGCTTTGCCGGTTTCGGGATCGCCGCTTTTGACAACTCCTGATCCTGCCCGCTCGCCGATAGGGCGCTGAAACCGACCAGTAACAACATCGCCAGCCGGACGTAGGTCTTCAAATAATCAAACTGAACTTTCATATAGGCCCTTTCATCTGTTCCCGCCGTCAAACTTCATTAAAATATTCGAGTCGCTGAAGAAACGCGTCGTCCTTGCTACGCGCAGCGTCAGTCTTTCACGGTAAAGCTCTTTACACTCGTGGCTGTCCCCCCCGCAGTGGTGATCGAGATTGTTCCCGTGGTTGCGTCGGTGGGAACGGTCACGGTCACCTTCTTGTCGGAGTCGACAGTGAACTCAGACGCCGCCACACCGTTAAAGCTCACCGCAGTGGTCTGCGTGAGGCTGACCCCGGCGATCTGCACCTGCGTTCCCACTCGGCCTTTGCCAGGTGTGAAACTCTTTAACTGTGGCGTCACAAAAAATGTCCCACTGCTGAGCGTTCCGCTGGGCGTAGTCACTGTCAGAGCCCCGGTGGTCGCACCGGAGGGAACCATGGTCGTAATCTCAGTCGCCGAGACGACCTTTTTGTGGGTCGCTGTTGTGCCGTTGAAGCTAACCTCGGTAGTGCCCGTCAAATTATTTCCCAGGATCGTCACAGCGGTGCCCACCAAGCCCATGCTTGGACGCGGTTGCACGAACGGAGCGAGGCCGATCGACAGACTGAAAGCTGTGCCATAGCCGTCGGTCCCACCTGACCAACTCGTCCCGTAGAAAGCGCCGTTGGTGGCTTGTGTCAGCCCTGAGTCCGCCCCGCAGCCGTCGGTATAGTCGAAGTTATGGAGCGTGGTCAGCGTGCCCCCGGGGCTGACTTCATAGATCGTGCCACAGTCGTAATTACTGGATACCTGGGTGGTTCCGTAAAAGTTCCCATCGGTGCCTTGTACCAATCCCTCGGAGTATGGCATGGCGCCGTCAGACCAGTTGAAGCTCTGCAGTGTGGTCAACTTGCCTGCGGGCGTCATTTCGAAAACCGTGCCATAGCCGTCGGCTCCGCCCTCCCAAGTGGTTCCGTAGAAGTTCCCATTGCTGGCTACCAAGTTCGCGTTCGGGGTAGCGCCGTCGGTGTAGTCGAAGCTGTGCAGCGTGGAAAGCGTGCCGGTGGGCGTGATCTCGAAGACCGTGCCATAGTTATTCATTCCACCATTGTCGGTCGTCCCATAGAAGTTTCCGTTCGTGGGTTGCACCAAGCTCGCATTCGGGAAGGCGCCATCCGTGGAACTGAAACTGTGCAGCGTGGTCAGCGTGCCCGTCGGCGTGATTTTGAAAACAGTTCCATAGTCATTGGCCCCGCCTTCGTAAGTTGTTCCGTAGAAGTTCCCGTCCGTACCCTGCACCAACCCTGCCCACGGGTGGGTTCCGTCGGAGGAACTGAAGCTGTACAACGTAGTCACCGCGCCCGCCGAGGTAATTTCAAAAACCGTACCCTGGTCGTTGGCCCCACCACCGTAAGTTGTTCCATAGAAGTTTCCGTTGGAAGCCTGCACCAGGCTTGCGTTCGGGAAGGCGCCCTCGCTGGAGTCGAAACTGTGCAATGGCGTAACTGTTCCCGAGGCGATTACAAAAAAGGTGCCATAACCGTGGCCGCCGGCCCAGGTTGTCCCGTAAAGGTTCCCGTCAGTAGCTTGCACCAGCGCCCCGTTCGGATTGGAACCATCGCTGTAATTGAAGGTAAACAAACTGGTGAAGGTCTGCGCGTGTGAGGGGATTGCCGTCGCCGTAACAATTGCAAAAATGATGCACACCTTAGTTAGTAAGCCGTATTTCTCCATGCTGCCGCCCTTTCCGGTCTCGCGTCGGTGGTGAAGGTAAGTAACTCAAAAAGTCCAGGACTGGTTTAAAAACTCCCTATCTTATGGATCCTTTCTCGCACAATCTTCATGATTGATGGTCGCACTACAACTCCCCAAAGCATCACACTTCATCCTGCGTATTGTGGTTGCTTTCGATGACGTGAAATCTCGGAGGTCTCACGATTTTCTTGCGGGAAGGCTCATACAAGTCGACTCGCCTCCTGGGAGGTGGAGCGTGTTCTCGGGGAGGCGAGAGAAGCCGCGCCCCGATTGTACTCCCGGCCAATTGAGGGCCCAAGAAAAATCGCGGGAAGCAGCTGTCCATGTGCAGGGATTTGCCCAAAAGTGCAATATCATTGTCCCGGACATCCGACAGGTGAAGTTTGCTTGACCGCCTGCTAGATTTTTGTGGGATCGGTATCTCGCTCACATTTGCGCTCGCCCATCGCTCTTTCGTGACCCCGTTTTGGATGTGGGTAGCTTGGTCTGCCCGGCGTGCGGATTATTGATGTTTCAATGGCGGTAGCAACGACGGCATCAAACCAGCAGCCGAAGCGTTTGGGCTGCATGTGAACTGGCGATGCCTGCGTACTGCCCACGCGACATGGTTGGTTCAAGCGGGAACCGACCCGAAATCGGTACAGGGCCAGATGCGGCACTCCCGCATCTCGACCACGATGGAGATATACGCGCAGATTGTTCCGCTGGCGCAACGCCGAGCGCGAGAACAGTTCTCGGAGTTAGCCAAAGAATCGCGGTCCATTACGGTCCAATAAAGTCAGTTTTTGAAGGTACAGAAATGGCTGAAACTGTCGCCAACCCATTGAGAAGATTGGTGGAGCTAGTCGGGATCGAACCGACGACCTCATCGTTGCGAACGATGCGCTCTCCCAGCTGAGCTATAGCCCCACAAGTGGGGTGTGTTTTTCTTTTTTTGATTTTACCAGCCGTCGCTCGATTTCGCCTACTCCGACGTATTTGCGGACACTCACAACACCGCCGTTCCAACGTCGGCCTTTGTCAAAACCGCGAGTCCATGCGCTCGAAGGCTATAATTTAAGAGTGAGTTCTTCCAAGGTAAAGCAAGTAGCATCCGCGGACTTCCCTACCCGCTGGGGGCATTTCCTGATTCATGGGTTTACCACCCGTGCGTCGGCATCGGGTGACGGCGCCAAGACGGAAGAAGCCGTGGCGCTGGTGATGGGCGAAGTGCACTCCGGGTCGCCGCTGGTGCGCATTCACTCGCAGTGTCTGACCGGCGACGTATTTGGATCGCTGCGCTGTGATTGCCGCCAGCAACTGGAGATGGCGCTCTCCATGATCGCCCAACTGGGCGCGGGCGTCCTGATCTATGAACAGCAGGAGGGGCGCGGCATTGGGCTGATGGCGAAGTTGCAAGCCTACGCCCTGCAGGACAGCGGATTGGACACGGTGGAAGCGAACGAGCGCCTGGGCTTTAAAGCCGACCAGCGCGAGTTCCTCATGCCGGTCGAGATCCTGAAGGCGCTGGACATTCAGCGTGTGCGCCTGCTCTCGAATAATCCCGACAAAGTTGCCGCGCTGGAAAACGCCGGCATTCAGGTGACCGAGCGTGTACCGTGCGAGGTCGCGCCGACCGAACATACCCAGGAATATTTAAGGACGAAACAGGAAAAGCTGGGACATCTGTTCAGCGGCCGCCGGGGGCAGCACTAACGACAGCGTTCATTCGGATCTGGGTTAAAGGCCCGCAACAATTTTTCTAATTCACTCCGGTTCTTCACCGGAAGCCCGCGCAGCGCCGCTCGCGCCAAGGCCCCGTAAACATCGCGCGTTCCCGGATACTTCTTCAGCACTGCCAGGTGCTTGACCACCGTCTCCGCGTCTCCCCGAACCAGCGGCCCGGTAAAAGATCGCGCCGCGCCAAGGCGCGCGTAGTTTTCCAGAGTCTGCCGAAGAATGGGAAGGCTCTTGCTGCGAGCCTCCCGCGGCGTGAGGCCAGCGGCGTGAGCGGCTTCTTCGAGCGCCACAAAAAACGCGAGCAGCAGCGGTGAGGTCATCGTCGCCCATGCGTGGTATGCGGCTTTGCGCGACGCGGCCAATGAAAAACTCTTGCCGCCCAATTCGCGGACGATCCGCCGCGCAATCTTCGTCGCCGCGTCATCGCCCTCCAGCGCAAAAGGCACTCCGGCTAATGAAGGATTCTCCCCAGCAACAAACGTCATAAGCGGATGCACCGATGCCACCCTGACACCTGCCTGCCGCAGAGGATCCAGTTCGCTGCTAAGCAGTGCCCCGCTGGAGTGAAAAGCGAGACGCGGCATGCTCGCCGTCGCGCTAGCCGCGACCCGAGCGGCCAAAGCCGCAGCCGCGCCGTGGATTTCAGCGTCGGGAACGCAGAACCACAGCAAGGTTGTATCCAACACGGCGGAGCGTGCCGTAGCAATCCGCGCACCCACCTTCGCAGCGAGCGCGAGCGCCCTCCGGCGGGACCGAGGCGAATCTCGCGTGATGATCTCGGCAATGGTGAAGCCGGCATCGTGCAACGTCATGGCGAGAAAGCTCGCCAGTCGCCCGGCTCCGACGATGGCTACGCTGGGCTTCCCCGTCCACGATTTCTCGGCAATGAACTTTCCGGTCATCTTTATCGCAATCGCGTTCGGCTCAACCGCGCAGCATACCTTATATTGTTGTCATGGCGAAACCGGCAGCAGCAAAATCGGCAGGAGCGAAACGGGAACAAGCCCGCGTGCTCTCTTCCCGCGTCAGCTACCAGGGACCGGTGTTCAGCGTCACTACGGACCAAGTGGAAGAGCCCGGGGGCGTGCGCGCCCGCCGCGATGTCATCCGGCATTCCGGGTCGGTGGTTGTTTTGGCGGTGGACGATTCCGCGGGAGCGGCCCGCAAAGCCGAGCCGCGCATTCTGCTCGAACGCCAGTATCGCCACGCGGCGCAGTCGATGATGTGGGAACTGCCCGCCGGACGCATCGATGACGGCGAAACCGCGCTCACCGCCGCCAAGCGCGAGTTGCTCGAAGAGACCGGCTACAGCGCCAGACAGTGGAAAAGAATCATGCATTTTTACGTCAGCCCTGGTTTTCTCGACGAGACCATGACCATCTACCTGGCCCGGGGCCTCCGCGCCGGCGAGGCTCAACCGGAGGCGGACGAACGCATCGCGGTCCGATTCTTCGATCTATCGGAGGCGAAACGGATGGCACTCCACGGGCGCATTCGCGATGCCAAGACCATCTCTGGCATTCTCTGGCTGGCGCAGATGGCACAACCCGCGGGCTCGAAGGTCTCCTAATAACTATCTGGTTATCCCAAGCCTTTCCGCCTGAACCTTGATGTGTGACGCCAAGCCTTGACAGCACCCCCGGTCAGCAGCACAATTCCTACACATTTTTTGCGGGTCTCCAGAATCCGCCTCTTTTTGGGGGAATCCGCAAAAAGGAGGGGCGAACGTGGAACGTTTGAAAGGCACCGTCAAGTGGTTCAACAACGCCAAGGGATACGGCTTCCTCGGCCGCGAAGATGGACCGGATGTATTCATTCACTACAGCTCAATTACCACCGAAGGCTACAAAAGCCTGCAGGAAGGCGACCAGGTGGAGTTTGAGATTGTCCAGGGCCAGAAGGGGCCGCAAGCGGCCAACGTAACCAAGATCTCCTGATTCGGAGATTGATTTTTCCCGGGCCGCATTTGCGGACCCAGCTGTGCGTTCGACAACCGGGGTAGCTGTGTCCTCCGCCCACCCACCGTACCGCTGCGCTTCTCCCGCGTTACAATCTTCTCTCGGGATCGACAACTCTGGATGGACAACAAAACCATCGCCGGACTTCTCTACGAAACTGCCGATCTGCTTGAGATCGACGGGCAGGACTCGTTTCGCGTGCGTTCCTACCGCAACGCCGCCGAAGCCATCGAGGCGCTGCCGCAACAGGTGGCCGACCTGATCTCGGAACCGAAAAAGCTCCTCGCCATTCAGGGCATTGGCAAGGGCATGCTGGCCAATCTGCAGATGCTCTTCAAGGATGGCCGTATCGAAGCGCACGCCGAGCTGCTGAAAAAATATCGCCCCTCCATGCTCGAACTGCTCAAGATTCAGGGCTTGGGTCCGAAAACGATTGCCTTGATCTGGAGTGCCTATCAGGTCAGCGATCTCGAAGGCGTGGAGAAGCTGGCGCGCGAGGGCAAGATCCGCACCCTGCCGCGCATGGGCGAAAAACACGAGCTCAAGCTGCTCAAGGCGATCGAAGACTACCGCCGCATCGCCGGACGATTTCTCCTCGACACGGCCGAAGAGCTGGCGGAGAAACTGGTGGAATATCTGCTGTCGGCTCCGGCCGCTAAGGAAGATATCGAGAAAGTTACGCCCGCCGGATCGTTGCGCCGCGGCCGCGACACCGTCGGCGATCTCGACATCCTCGTCACTGGCAAGGCTTGCATTGACGAAGAGCCGCGCCAGAAGATCATCGAGCATCTGCTGCGCTTCCCCGGCCTGATGGACGTCATCGCGCAAGGCGACAACAAGGTCAGCTTCCGCCATCGCAATGGCATGCAGGTGGACGTCCGCCTGCTGCCGCCCGAATCCTTCGGAGCGGCCATGCAATATTTCACCGGCTCCAAGGCGCACAATGTAGCCCTGCGCCAGCGCGCGCTCAAGATGGGCTTCACCCTGAACGAATACAGCCTTGCAAAGGTCGAGGATGGGAAGCCGGTCGCGCGCAAAACCGAAGAAGAAATCTACGCCAAGCTGAAGCTCGACTACATTCCTCCCGAACTGCGCGAGAATCTGGGAGAAATCGAAGCCGCCGCAACACACACTTTACCGGCGCTGATTGAATTATCCGACATTCGCGGTGACGTGCACATGCACACTGTCGAAACCGACGGCCGCAACTCGATTCAAGAGATGGCGGAAGCGGCGCGGGCGCGCGGCTACGAGTACATGGCCATCACCGATCACTCGCAAAATCTCGCCTTCGCCAACGGCCTCACCGACAAACGGGCGCTGGCGCACATCGAGCGTATTCGCGCGGTCGAAAAAGAAATGAAGGGCATCCGGATCTTTGCGGGTATTGAGGTCGACATTCTGGCCGACGGATCGCTCGATCTCTCGGATTCAGTCCTCGAACAAATGGATATCGTGATCGCCAGCGTGCACTCGCAGTTCAACCAGGATCGCGCCACCATGACCGACCGGCTGCTCAAGGCTATCGCCAATCCCAATACCTCGCTGATCGGCCATCCCACCGGACGCCTGCTGCTGCGCCGAGATGCCTATCAGTTCGACCTCGACGCCGTTCTCAAGGCAGCGGCCGAACACAAAGTGGCGATGGAGCTGAACGCCTATCCCGACCGGCTCGACCTCAGCGACGTTCACTTGCGCTTGGCCAAACAGCATGGCGTGAAAATCGTCATCAACACCGATTCCCACCACACTTCGCACATGGAAAAACTGCGTTACGGCATCAGCCAGGCCCGGCGCGCCTGGTTGACGAAAGATGACGTGCTGAACACCGCGCCCGTGGAAACTTTTGCCCGCGCCATGAAGCATGTCTGGTAGCACTGTCATAAAACACCCCGTAAGACGGGAAGCTGATTAAGTCCCGGGGTCTTCCGTGCGCTCCGTGTACCCTGTGGTTCATGCCTTTTGCCCACACTGACCCAGAGTCTCCCTAGGAAAAGCGGGGAAATCGCCAGCCTAGAATTCAGCCCGCGCCCCCAATCAGACCATAAGATTTTCCAGTTCCATGGAAACTATGCCAACATATTCAACGATTTACAGCGAACTCTAGATCCACAACTTGATCCCACATTGCAGTTACCTGGGAGTATGGAGCCTCCTCGAAGTGATAAACCCCTTAACAATCCACTGTTACCATGGTCTCTTGGATCTCTGTCGGCGCAGAGTAGAGCTAGCCGTCATCACTCATGCGGAAGTTTGAAAAAACTCAGATTCTGAAAAACGTCGGATCGAGCTGGTTCGCGCTCGGCGTCAACGTGGTGGTGGGCTTCTTCCTCTGGCCCTTCATCCTGCATCATTTGGGGGATGACGCCGCCGGAATCTGGGTGCTGATTTTCGCCGTGACCGGATACTACGGCCTGTTCGATCTCGGCATCCGCTCCTCTATTATTCGTTACGTTTCCAAGTACGCGGCCACCGACGATCGCGAAAAGCTCGCTCAGTTCATCAACACCGCGCTCTTCAGCTATGCCGGCATTGGCGCATTAAGCATGGCGTTGACAGCGCTGCTGAGTTCGTCAGTCGAACACTGGCTCAGGATTCCCCCCGGTTTGCATTCTCAGGCTCGCCTGCTGCTGTTAATGGTGGGCGCCTCCGTCAGCCTCAGCTTTCCGCTCGGCGTTTTCGGAGGCATGCTCGAAGGTTTGCAGCGCTTCTATATCCTGAACTGGACCAGTATTGGCGCCACCCTCGCCCGCGCCGTGCTGATCGTTTATTTCCTGAACCGCGGATACGGCCTGCTCACCGTCGCCCTGATCACGGTTGGTCTGCCGATCGTGGCCTCGATTCTCCGGGGCTTCATCGTGTTCCGCTTGTGCCCCGTGCCGCTTGGTCTTAAACATGTGGACCGCGCCTCATTCCGCCACATGGCCAATTATGGCGGCACGACTTTCCTCGTGATGATCGCCGCACAACTGCGTTTCCGCACCGACGAACTGGTGCTCGGCACCATGATGTCGGCGGTCGCCGTGACCTACTTCAACAACGGCGCCCGCATCGTCGACTACGCGACGCAACTCGTCGCCAACATGGCCCAGATCTTTGTGCCCATGGCGAGCCACTCCGAAGCCACCGGCAATCTGGACCGTCTGCGCAAGATCTATATCGCCGGCAACCGCGCCTCCGCCTTCCTCATTCTTCCAATCACCGCAATCCTGATTCTTTTCGGCAAGCACATCATCCGGATCTGGGTCGGCGCCCGCTACATTCCGTACAGTTACCCGGTGCTGGTGGTGATGATCATTCCCTTTGCGCTCATGCTGTCGCAGGCGGCGTCGGGGCGGATTTTGTTTGGCATCGGCAAACATCAGACCCTGGCGGCGGTCACGGTAATCGAGGGCATCGCCAACCTCATCCTCAGCATCGCGCTGGTACCGCCGCTCGGAATTGTCGGCGACGCGCTCGGCACCGCCATACCGCTCGCTTTCACTTGTCTGGTGTTCTATCCACGCCACATGAAAAAGCAGATTGGCGTTCCAGTCGGGACCTTCGTACGCGAGGCCTATACGCTGCCCGTTCTTTTAACCCTGCCGCTGGTCGGGGTGCTTTGGCTGGCTAACCGGTTCTTTTATCCCCGCAATCTGGTCCAGCTAGCGCTCGAACTCCTGGTGGTCGTTTCGATCTACGGGGTGGGACTCCTGTGGGCCTATCGCACCAATCGTGCCTTTCATGTAGCCGAGATTGCGGGCTTGCCTCGATCGGCACCTCCCGAGCAGACGCCAACAGCTGTGGTTGGGGTGGGATACCAGAATGAGCAGTAAGCTTGGTGGTTTTCGAAGTGGGGACGCAGCGCATTTTCGTTCCCAAACTTGAGGGTAAGGTTGCAAACCGCTTCACACCCTCGAAGCGGCCTCGGCCATTTTGAGGTAAAATCAGGTTCATCCATTGTTTCTAACGATTTACAGACTGGCACTCGGTAGGCTTCGGCCGGTGAATTGCTTCTTCTCTATGTTCCGGTTGCTTTTGGCCGATTCACCGCCATGGGTACCGGTCTCCGTATCGTGGCTCCGCCCAGGTTCCGGCGGTTACCTGTAACCCCATCAAGTAGCTTGACGGGCCGTGGTATAGAGGGCGAGCTTAGATAGTAGTCAGAGTCCCAAGTGAGTTTGATTTCAGCATAATTATCGCTTAGAACATCCGGGAGGATTACCGCTTTGAACGCAATCAGCAGTCACCTTATTGCCCCACACGGGGGAGAACTTGTTCAGCTGCAAGTGCCGGCCGCGCGCGCCGCGGAGTTAAAGGCGCATTCGAAGGATTGGCCTTCCTGGGATCTGACGGCCCGGCAGCTTTGTGATCTGGAACTGCTGATGAGCGGCGGCTTCTCGCCTCTGCGCGGGTTCATGAATCGCGCCGATTACGAGGGCGTCTGCCACAACATGCGACTGGCCAACGGCACCCTGTGGCCCATGCCCATCACGCTTGACATCAGCGAGGACTTCGCTAAGAAATTGACCCCGGGAAGCAGCAAGATCGCCCTGCGCGATGCCGAAGGCGTAATGCTGGCCGTGCTCCATGTGGAGGATATCTGGCAGCCCGACCGCAAGGCCGAAGCCGAGTCGGTTTTTGGTTCCACCAGCGCCGCGCATCCGGGCGCGGACTACGCCATCAACAAATCGAACCCGTGGTACGTGGGCGGGAAGGTTGAAGAGCTGCAACCGCACGCGCACTATGATTTCCGTTCGTTGCGCCTGACGCCGGCCGACCTGCGCGCCGAATTCAGCCGCCTGGGCTGGACCACAGTCGTGGCCTTCCAGACGCGCAATCCCATGCATCGCGCGCACGTCGAACTGACCATGCGCGCCGCCAAGCAAGTCGAGGCGAATCTGCTCATCCATCCTTCGGTCGGGATGACCAAGCCGGGCGACGTCGATTATTTCGTCCGCACCCGCTGCTACCAGTTGCTGCTGTCGAAATACCCGCATGGCACGGTGAAGCTCTCCATGCTTCCGCTCGCCATGCGCATGGGCGGACCCCGCGAAGCCATCTGGCACGGCTTGATCCGTAAGAACCATGGCTGCACCCACTTCATCGTGGGCCGCGATCATGCCGGTCCGGGAAAAGACACCGACGGCAAGCCGTTCTACGGCCCCTACGATGCCCAGGAACTGTTCAAAAAGCATGAAGCCGAAATGGGCGTCAAAATGGTTCCGTTCCAGATGATGGTCTACCTGCAGAACGAAGACCGCTATGTCCCCGCCGATGAAGTGCCGCAGGGCGCGAAGGTGCTCGACGTTTCGGGCACCGAACTGCGTCAGCGCCTCAACGAAGGGCGTGACATCCCAGCATGGTTTACCTATCCCGAGGTTGTGCAGGAATTGCGCCGCAGCTATCCGCCACGGCACAAGCAGGGTGTCACCATTTTCTTCACCGGGCTTTCAGGATCGGGCAAATCGACCATTGCCAACGCGCTGATCACCAAGTTCCTCGAAATGGGCGGACGTCCGGTCACGCTGCTCGATGGCGATCTGGTGCGTAAGAACTTGTCGAGCGAACTCGGATTCTCCAAGGAGCATCGCGACATCAACATCCGCCGTATCGGCTATGTGGCCTCCGAAATCACCAAGAACGGTGGCATAGCGGTCTGCGCGCCCATCGCGCCTTACGAGGCGACGCGCAAGGCGGTACGCCAGATGATCGAACCGTTCGGCGGATTTATATTGGTGCACGCGGCCACTTCGATTGAAGTGTGCGAACAGCGCGACCGCAAGGGCCTGTACGCCAAGGCTCGCGCCGGCATCGTCAAGGAGTTCACCGGCATCTCGGATCCATACGAGGCGCCTACCGATGCCGAAGTGGTGATTGACACCGCCAAGCTGAGCCCCGAGGAAGCGGCGCAGACTATCATTCTGCACCTCGAACGCGAGGGCTTTGTCGGCGCCAACGGCAACGGGTAAGACATAGTTCTCAGTTTCTAGCGGTTGGCCCTCGATTCTCAGTTCCTTAATGTGCTTTTGCTTTACTGAGAACGGAGAACTGGGAACCGGTACGATGC
>CAVZUP010000066.1:0-7045 GCA_963778255.1 uncultured Acidobacteriaceae bacterium | reverse complement strand
CAGTTCGTTCGCGAGGCGCAGCACGAACGGCCGAAAGCCGACCCCCTGGACCGTGCCTCGCACACGGAGCATCCTTTCGGTGGGTTGGAGGGTTGCAGGCATGGGCAAGTCCCAGCAATATCAGCGATTTAAGGGGCCGGTAAAGCGAACGGAGAAAGGCGTACCACTCCTGGACTCCCTCGCCTGAGCGGGCGGAGATCTCGATCACGCGAGTACTCCCGCATGATCTGGTGTGACAAAGTAACGTAAAGCTCGGGCGCTTCCTGGGCGAGAATTTCGCCGATCGCTTCCTCGTGCGACGGATTCGCGTAGGAGTGCAACAGGCACACCGCAACCGCTTGAACCTGGTGACGCCGGAAAATCTCGAGGGCGTGCAGCACCCCTGACTTATCCAGCGGGCGCAGGATGTCGCCGCGGGCGTTGATCCGTTCGTCGACTTCCAGACGCAACTCGCGCGGAACCAGTGTGGGTGGCTTCTGGTAGGTGATGTTGTACATGTCGGGCCGGTCCATCCGCGCGATTTCCAGAACGTCACGAAATCCTCTGGTGGTGATCAATCCGGTGCGGGCGCCTTTCTTTTGCAGCACGGCGTTGATGCCGAGCGTGGTGCCGTGCACGAACAGGTTTACTTCTGGAAGCGGGAGTTTATCCTTGCGGATGACTTCCAGCACTCCCTGGCTTGGCTCGACCGCGGTCAAGGCCTTGTTGGTCCGGATTTCGCCGGTGCGATGATCCCAACTGATGAGATCCGTGAAGGTCCCGCCGACGTCCACCGCGAAACGGATTTGCTGATTCTTGTTTGCCATCGATTTCGAATTCCGCTTTCCTAGAGCTGCTTCGAACGCAGTTTGGTGCGCAAGGCTGCCGTACGCTGTTGATCTACGCTGAAGTCGCCGGCGACGTCGCGCACCACCACGCCATAATCACGCTCGGCGGCGGCTCGGCTGACGTAGCCGGAGATGACGTCAGTCAGGACGGCGTCGGGATCGCGCTCCAATGGATCTCCCCAACCCGCGCCGCCGCCGCTGCGTATCACGACACGATCTCCCGCCTGAAGCTCGGCTTTGTGCTTGCCGCGCTTTAACTGTTTCGGCGTTCCGGGGAAATAGGTGATCTCATTCAGCAAACCTGCCTTTCCGCCGTCCACCCCCTTGATTTTCGAGGCCTCGGTGCGCTCGGCGATCGAAATGGCGGTGGTGGGTCCGAGGGCGCGATATTCCTTGATGACGCCTACGCCGCCGCGAGATTTGCCGGGTCCGCCTGAATCTTCCCGAAGCTGGTAGCGTTCGACCAGCAGCGGGAGGCGGGACTCCTCCACTTCGTTGGGAATGTTGCAGCAGCCCGACTCGCAGTGATGAAGCAGCGCATTCTCGCCGTCGCGATGTAAGGTTGCGCCCATGCCAACCGCTTCCACCCCGCCGCCGTAATCGCCGCGGCCGTTCTGGTGGTCGAAGTAGCACATGAGGAAGTCGCAACAATCGCCTCCGGAGTGCGCTGGAACCCGTTCCGGAATCGCGTTCGCCATCGCCATCGGTATGAGATCGAAGAGGCGCTGTTCCGGCCATGCGTAGAGAAAGCAAGCAGCCGGCGGGCGAGGATTGAAGATGGAGCCAACCGGCGCAATTACTTTTAGCGGACGAAAATGCCCTTCATTCGCGGGCAGAAGTGGTGTCGTAATCGACTTCAGCACGTAGCGGCACGCCGACATCGTTCCCGGAAAGGGAGAATTGATGGGACCGTGTTGTTGCGGGGCTGAGCCAGTGAGATCGATGGTGAAATCGCTGCCGCTAACAGTCACGCGCGCGGAGAGCTTGACGGGTTCGGGATCGACGCCATTGTTATCCATCCAATCCACGATTTCCCAGGTGCCATCGGGGATGGTTTCGATGGCGGCGCGGGAGATTTTTTCGCCGTGGGCGATCATCTCCTGCACCGCGTTGCGGAAGGTCTGCTTGCCATAGCGACGGACGAGGGTCTCGACGCGTCGTCCACCGGCGCGCAGCGCAGAAGCAGCGGCGAGAAAATTCGTTGCCGTGGTGTTTGGAATCCGCGAATGAGCCTTGATGAGGCGCACGATCTGTTCCTGAAGCTCGCCCTTGCGAAATAAATAGAGGGCGGGCATCATCAGGCCTTCCTGAAACATGTCGGTCGAGGTCGTTGGATAGGGGTCGATGGCGCCCAAGTCACCCATGTGGGCCTTCAGAGCGGTGTAGGCTACGATCTCATCTCCACAAAAAACCGGGGCCACGAGCGCGGCATCGATGGGCTGGCTGCCAATATCGAAGGGAACGCTGGTGGTGAGCACGTCGCCGGGCGCAAGGTTCGCCAAGCCTACTTGATCGATGCAGGATTGAACACAGTAGTTGAGGGTCCCGGAAAAAAGCGGAATTCCGGGAACGTCGGCAATTAAGTTCAACTGGTCGTCATAGATCGAGATGCCGAAGTCGTTGAGCTCGTACAGGATGGCCAAAGTGGTGGTGCGCTTGAAACAGCGCTTCATCTCCTCGGCGGCGGATATCAACTCATAGCGAATGACCTCCGTAGTGATCGGATCGCTGATCGAATTCTCCGTCGAACCGCCGGTCGAACCTTCCCTTGCAATGGCCATCACTGCTGCCTTTCCTGGTGTCCCAGCCATATTTTGGAACCGTTTAGAACCCGAACCGGTCATCCTAAAAATGAATCGAGCGGATTAGTTCTCTCGATTGGACGCCCAAACGACCATGCGCTACTATCAATCGCGCTAGAAAGTTGTGCTTGTTCTAACACAAATGTGCCGGATGTCAAACAAAATCCTCTTGACAGGACTAGCGGAAAGGCGTAATTTTCGGCGCTACGAAATGTCCTAGACGGGGAGTCCAGGTGGAGTGGGGAGGTCGGTGTGAATAACGGTGATGATGGTGGTCGGAGAGCCGGAGTTGTGTCGCTGAGCCGGAGGTTTCGTTTCCTGGTTCAACAGGTGTTGCTCGTTACCATGGCAGGACTCGTAATGCGCGCGCAGACCTTTACCAGCGTGAGCGGGTCGGTGCTCGATCCGAGCGGAGCGGCGGTCGCGGGCGCCCAGGTGACCATTGCCAGTGAAGGGACTGGAGCCAAGCGAAGCACAACTAGCAGTGCTTATGGCACCTACGAGTTTTCGCAGGTTGCCGCCGGCCAGTACACCCTGACGGTCGAGGCGCAAGGCTTCAAGCAGGCGATTCGTGAGCATGTGGGCGTGCTGGTGGCGACGCCAGCGAAAGTCGACATCACGCTGCAAATCGGCGAGACGAACCAGTCAGTTTCGGTGGAAGCCGAAGCGCAGACGGTGAACACACAGGACGCCAGCATCGGAACGGCTTTTGAGGAAGGACAGATTACCCAACTGCCTTTTGCGGCACGGAACCCGGTAAACCTGCTGACGCTGCAGCCGGGGGTGGTGTTCACCGGTTCCTCGGACACCGACCTGCTCTCCATGGGTTCGACGCAGGGTCTGGATCCACGCGAAGGCGTGGTGAACGGCGTGCGCGGAAACCAAGGCTACGTGTCGCTCGACGGCATTGAATCGAACGACTATCAGAATCAATCGGCGTTCACCAGCGCGCTGCCTGTAACGCTCGATGCTCTGGAGGAATTCCGCGTCATCACTACCAATGCGACGGCTTCGAGCGGAGCGGCGGGCGGTGCGCAGGTGGAAATGGTCACGAAGTCCGGAACCAACCAGTTTCACGGCAATCTTCGCTGGTTCAATCGCGACACATCGCTTGCGGCCAATTCATTTTTTAACAACACGGACGGCGTGTCCAGAGCGAAGCTGATCCGTAACATCTACGGAGGATCGGTGGGCGGTCCGGTAAAGAGGGATCGCGCCTTCTTTTTCCTGGATTATGAGGGTAGAAAAGATCGCAGTGCAACGCCAACGAGCCGAGTCATCCCCAGCGATAGCCTGAAAGCAGGAAACCTGATCTACCAGGTGGCTGGTCCGGGAACCGGCGTCATCCCTTGCCCGAACGGAGTCGGAGCGTACTGCGAGGAATTGACGCCGACCCAAGTAGCGGCGCTGGACCCGGGTTGCTCGGGGGGCGCGGGTTGCGGGGTGAATCCGACGATGCTGCAGTTGATGAGTCTGTATCCCACCGGCAATGCTCCGACGCAGGGGTTCGACGGTGGTTTGACGAGCACGGGATTTCTGTTTAATGCACCGACGAACACGGACAACAACATTTACACAGCTCGACTGGACTACAAATTGACGGGCGATGGCAGACATACAATATTCTGGCGCGGCAATCTGGCCGGAATTAAAACCGATATAACTCCGGCTCAGTTTCCAGGCCTTCCCCCAAACAACCGGTTTCTGAACAACAGCCGCGGAATGGTTGTTGGCTATACAGCGGTATTGAGCTCATCCCTCGTCAACAATGCCGAATGGGGATTCATTCGTCAGGGGGTAAGCGAGACCGGTGGTACATCAGACTCGCTCACGGCGCAAAATTTTTCGGACCCGTTGAACTTTACCCGCGGCTTTGCCCGCACAGTCCCAACGCAGGAACTCAGAGACGACATCTCGTGGACTCGCCGTTCACACACAATCCAAGTGGGAGCCGACTTCCAGCTTCCCCGGAATCACTTCACCACCTATCAGAACTCTTATCCGATTTTTGAGCTGGGTGACTTTGGATTTTGCTCGAACGATTGCCGCGATCCTCTGGACACGCTGCAGACGGAGGGACAGCAGACTCCTTTAAATACCACCGCGTTTCTGACGTCTTTCATGGAACTGACGGGATCGTTAAGTTATGCGGAGGCTTCGCTGCTGGCCAACAAGAGCGGCCAGCTTTCGCTGCCGCAGGGTGCTCCCCTGATTCGGAAGTACGCGGAGGACGACATCGAGTGGTATATCCAGGATAGTTGGCGCGTGAAGCCCAATCTGACTTTGAATTACGGAATTCGCTACAGCTATTTCGGCGTGCCATGGGAGCAAAACGGATTGCAGACGACTTCAAACATGAGTCTCGATCAGTGGTGGGCAACCCGCGTTGCCAATATGAGTCAAGGAATTCCTGCGGATGCAGGTCCGCTGCTCTCGTTTAGTCCGGCGGGTAAAGCAAACGGCAGACCTTCCTGGTATGACCCCAGCACGCGTAATTTCGCTCCTCGATTTTCACTGGCTTATTCTCCCAGTTCGCATGACGGGATCCTGGAGAAGATCTTCGGCGGGCCGGGGAAGAGTTCGATCCGCATGGGGCTGGGAATGTACTACGACCGCATTGGCGGCGCGATCGCGACCGATGAAGCGATCAATGACGGCGACCCCGGCCTGGTGAATTTCGAACTGACTCCAGTCGGACAGTTTAGCCTGGCGAGCGCTCCCCGATTTGCGGGGACGTGCACGGTGGCCGCCGGTTGCTCGGGATTCCCGAGTTTGTTGACTTTCTTTCCGAATGCGCCGAGCAGTGTCACTTTTCCGTTCACGCCGGATCAGGGCATAGACAATTTCGACTTTGGGGTCAATCAACATCTCAAAACCCCTTATTCCTACGCGATGGATTTCAGCCTGGAGCGGGAGGTGGGAAAAGGATTCACGGTGGAAGCGGCGTACGTCGGCAACCTGGGTCGCCGGTTGCTGCTGAAGAAGGATTACGGGCAGTACATGGGCCAATTCAAAGATACACAATCGGGTCAGACGCTATGGCAGGCCTACAACCTGCTGGTCAAGCAGATGGGGCCCCTGACCAACCAGACGCCCGCTTCGCAGATCACTCCGATTCCCTGGATTCAGAACCTGATGCCGAACATGCCGAATTATGCGGCCGCTTATCTCAATAATCCGGCGGTCGCTCAAATGACGCCCACGCAGGCCTTCTATTCCATCGTACAGACCTACGCTCCAGATTGGAGCGACGCCCTGCTTGCGATGGACGATCCCTTTAACGGCTTGAGCCCCTGGTCGGCGGCGGTAGATCCGCAGCAAGACGGCCGGGTGCTGTTTGGGCCACAATTTGACAGCATCCCGTCATGGACGTCGGAAGGAACGTCCAGCTTCCATAGTCTGCAGCTATCGGTGCGGAAGAGGTCAGGTCCGCTCACGGTCGACGTGAATTACGTATTCAGCAAATCCATCGATGATGGATCGGCGGCGGAGAACGCCGACCTGTTCCTGAACGAAGGGCAAGTCAACGGTCAGATTCCGAACGCATTCAACGTTCGGGCCGGTCGCGCGATTTCGGACTTTAACCTTAAGCACAACTTCAATGCAGATTGGGTCTACCAGTTGCCGTTTGGTCGAGGCAAGACTTTCGGCTCGAGTGTATCGGGTCCGGTCAATGCGATCGTGGGCAACTGGCAGTTTACGGGCACCCTCCGCTGGCACTCAGGTTTTCCGCTGACTCCCCGGAATGGCTTCAATTACGCCACGAACGATTTTCAGCCGGGACCGGGAACGATTTTCGGGCCGGTGCACACGTCGGTGACGAAGCGCGATTCCAACGGGGTGCCCAACCTATTCGGTAATCCTGCCGCAGCCTACGCCGAAGTCGGTTATACGCTGCCGGGATCCGCGGGCAGCCGGAACGTGATTTTTGGACCGGCTTATTTCGACACTGATTTGGGCGTTGGCAAATCATTCAAGATGCCTTGGAGTGAGAAGCAGACTCTGCAGTTCAGGATCGAGGCTTTTAACGCTTTCAACAACGTCAATTTCGGGAGCACGGCGGGACAGTTTTCCAGCCAGTTTCCAGGCTCTCAGAACCCGATCGATGAGTTCGATGTCTCCGCTCCGGTGAGCACGTTTGGAAATTTGTTTCAGACTGCCGGGCCGTTGGGCGGGGCCAGAGAAGTACAGGTGGCAATCCGGTTCGATTTCTAGCGAGCCTTGACGTTCGAGACTGGAATTAATCAAGCCCGCGTATGTCAAAAGGGACGGCTCAGACGGGCCGTCCTAACCGCAGACTTCGACTTCTCGCGCCTTTGCCGTTTCACTTCAAAGCACTGCCCTCATGCGAGCGCGGTTTGCTAACCTCGCTGGGTTGGCGGGAGAAACAGATCTTAGGGAGGACTCTGGCCGTGT
>CAVZUP010000065.1:0-5085 GCA_963778255.1 uncultured Acidobacteriaceae bacterium | reverse complement strand
GCTCCCTGCGGGAAAACCATTCCGTTTATGTAACCTACTTGGTTCCGTTATATGTCACTGTTGCTCCGTTCGACTCATCTGCTACCTTACCCAGCTTCGCTCAATCTCTTTTGGAAAACTGTGCAGAATGGATCACTTCGGAAAATCGGATGGGTTTAACATTGCAACTCGGCAGCCGCAACCTTGGCCTAACAGGTAAGAGAGGTGCACTTGCTTGCGATCGTCTTGCTCGTTTCAAGAAAGAGCGCCCTGCGATGGCTGATCCATCTCGGCGGCCCAAGCCTCATTCTGCTGGGTCTCGCCGACAATTCGCTCATCCCTCTGCCGGGTAGCACCGATGTCGTCACCATCCTATTGGCTGCCCATCATAGCGACATGTGGATCTACTATGCGGTCATGGCAATGGCGGGTGCCGTTCTCGGGGGTTATCTCACCTACCGCATGGCTCGCAAAGGCGGTAAAGAAACTCTGGAAAAAAGGTTCTCCAAGAAGACGACGAACAGGCTATACACGATTTTTGAACGTTGGGGCTTCGCGGCGGTTGCGATCCCTGCTCTGCTGCCGCCGCCGTTTCCCATCGTGCCCATGCTCTTAGCCGCAGGCGCCATGCAGTATCCCACCAGGAAGTTTCTGACCGCTTTAGCCGTGGGGCGGGGTATTCGCTTCACCATCCTTGGCTACCTCGGGGCGCACTACGGGCGGCACATCGTGAGTTTTTTCGCACGGTACTACTGGGATGTGTTTTTCGTTCTAATCGCGCTTTCAGTGGTAGGCGGACTGTTCGGCCTGCTCGAGTACAGACGCGGAAAGAAATCGAGCGGTCTAGGAGGTATCCGCCCGGTGTCCCAAACTCGTCGCCGGGTGGCCTGATATCCTCCCCGCAAGCCAATCCCGCCAACGGCCACTCCCGAGCACCTCCAGCGCCAGCACTCCCGTCACTTGCCGGCCGCCAAGATTCGCGGTGCAATGGCACCAGCGGAGCGAACTATGGGACGCGTCTTTGGATTTGTCGGCACGGTCGTCACGCTGGCGATCGGCATGTATTTCTACTCTCTGCAGATCAAAACGCTGAATCCGGGCAGTGGGACCGGCACTCCTGAAGAAGCAGCCACCGTCATGGGCGTGAAGAGCGATCTGATCGGCATCGCCAATGCCGAGCGCGGATACCTGGCGTCGCAAGGCAAGTACGCTTCGCTGGACGAACTGACCGCGGGCAACTACGTCACCGTCAAGAGCGGCCGCCCTCCATATATCTACGACGTTGAAACCACATCCAGCAGCTTTCGGGCGACCGCCACTCGCACCACGAAAGGCGCTCCAGCGCAGCTCTGGATCACCGAAAACATGCAGGTGCAGGCCTCGGATTAACGAGACCTCAGGTTTTCTTCCAGTCGGTCAACGACCGTAATTCGTCCATGATTTCCTGCAATCGTTGCAGCCGCCGCTCCTGGTCGGACGCTCCGATTGCCTTCTTGCCACCTTGCAGAAACTGACGGTTTGCTTCACTGATCTCGGCGATTTCTTCGCGCAACCTGGCGACTCGCTCTTTGACGGACACGGGCATACCAATAGGCTAGCAGAGCATTTCCCATGTTGGTCAAATTGTTTTTCAAAATGACGGCCCGCGAGCCCACCCGTTTGCTCCTCAGCCCTGCCCGGCGATATATTGGCAGGGTAGAAACGCGCTGCATCTTCGTGCTTTGACTCTCTTATGTATACCGACTTCACCGCCTCCGACCGCTGGACCAAGAAGCAAGTGCACTGCCTCTACCAGGCCCTGGTAGTCGCCATCGCCACTCGTCACGCCGATGCGGTGGATATCAAGTTTCTGGTCGACGGCCGCCCCGTCTGGGTCGCTCTGCCCCATCCCGCCTGGGTCGAATACCAGAAGCGCACCGGCAAGTTGATCACCGATGCGCTGGCCAAGGAGATCGCCGGCCATTTTCTGAAAACCGCCCTCGAATCCGGCGAAGGCCTGGGCCGCGAAATGTACTCCCTCACCGTCGAGGAAACTCTCAATCACCTCGAAGGCGTGGTCACACAGGAAGAACCCCCGGTAGCTGCCGAGTAGCAACCTGACCGCATAATCGTTACCCGCCGTCGTTCCTTCTCGCCGGTGGCAAGACCCCCCAAAATGAGGGATAATACTCGGTTTATCCAGGTGGCCCGGGCAGGCCCTGTTTGCACAACCTCGCAATGCCTGCCGCCGGATGCCATTTTCAGCTCGCCATTTTTGAGGAGATTGTTCACATGTCCAGCCTAGCCGCCGAAGCGGAAACGTCGACGAAGAAAAAGTCCGGAGCCAAGCACAAGGGCTTAACCGCCTGGGTCGAGCAAATTGCCCAGCTCTGCAAGCCCGATCGCGTGCACTGGTGCGACGGATCGCACGACGAATATCAGTCCATGCTGCGGCTGATGATTCAGACCGGCACCGCCGTCCCGCTGGCCGACGACAAGCGCCCCAACAGCATCCTGGTCCGTTCCAGCGCCGCCGACGTCGCCCGCGTCGAAGACCGCACCTTCATCTGCTCACGGAAAATGGATGATGCCGGCCCCACCAACAACTGGGCCGATCCGGCGAAGATGAAAGAGAAACTCCAGGGCCTGTTCGTGGGCGCGATGACCGGCCGCGTCATGTATGTGATCCCCTATAGCATGGGCCCCATCGGTTCGCCCATTGCCAACATCGGAGTCGAAGTCACCGACTCTCCCTACGTCGTGGCCAGCATGCACATCATGGCGCGCGTCGGCACGCGCGTGCTCGAGGTTCTCGGAAGCGACGGCGATTTCGTCCGCGGCCTGCACTCGGTCGGCGCTCCGCTCGCTCCCAACCAGGCGGACACCGCCTGGCCGAATAATCCGCAGGAAAAATACATTTGCCATTTTCCGGAGACGCGCGAAATCTGGTCCTACGGTTCCGGGTACGGCGGCAACGCCCTGCTCGGCAAGAAGTGTCACGCGCTCCGCATCGCGTCGGTGCAAGCGCGTGACGAAGGTTGGATGGCCGAGCACATGCTCATCCTGAAAATGACCAGCCCCGCCGGCCAGGTCAAATACCTCACCGGCGCGTTCCCATCAGCCTGCGGCAAGACGAACCTCGCCATGCTGATCCCCACCATCCCCGGATGGAAGGTCGAAGCCATCGGCGACGACATCGCCTGGATGAAGTTTGGCGTCGATGGCCGCCTCTACGCCATCAATCCCGAATACGGATTCTTCGGCGTCGCTCCAGGAACCAGCATGAAGTCGAATCCGAACGCCATGCTCAGCGCCACCAAGAACGCCATCTTCACCAATTGCGCCATGACTCCCGACGGCGACATCTGGTGGGAGCAGATGACCAGCGAGAAGCCCGCCGAATTGATCGACTGGCTGCGCCGCCCCTGGACTCCATCTGCGCCGCGCAAGGCCGCGCATCCCAACGCCCGCTTCACCGTTCCCGCCAGCCAGTGTCCCGCGATTGCACCGGAGTGGGAGGACCCGAACGGTGTGCCGATCGACGCCATTCTTTTCGGTGGCCGCCGCGCCACCGTGGTCCCGCTCGTGACCGAGTCGTTCAACTGGCGGCACGGAACGTTTCTGGGAGCGATCGTGAGTAGCGAAACCACCGCCGCCGCCGCCGGCAAAGTCGGCGAACTGCGCCGCGACCCGATGGCCATGCTCCCCTTCTGCGGCTACAACATGGGAGATTACTTCACCCACTTCCTCAAGATGGGCAGAAGGCCGGGCGCCAAGCTGCCCAAGATTTTTTATGTGAACTGGTTCCGCACCGACGAAAACGGCAAATTCCTCTGGCCCGGATACGGCGAAAACAGCCGCGTACTGAAGTGGATCTTCGAGCGCTGCGATGGCAAAGTGCACTCCGTGGAAACGCCGATCGGCAGGCTGCCCGAGGTCGCGGATCTGGATACCAAGGGACTCGATCTTCCTCCGGAGAACGTCGCCAAGTTGCTGCAGGTGGATCTGGAGGGCTGGCACGCCGAAATCCCTTTGATCCGCGAATACTTCGCCAAGTTCGGCACCCATCTACCTGACGGCCTGACCCGCGAACTAGGCGAACTCGAAGACCGGCTTTGGAAGGCAAAGAAGTAAACCTCGTCACCGCCGAGACGCCGAGGCCGCGGAGAAAAAACTTTTTGTCAAACTCAAAACCGTGCGGGCGTGTTTGTCTTTCCAAACCTCCAAGAGGGTTTCTTGGCGCCCTCTGCGTCTCGGCGGTGAACAGCCCGGTTGTGCTTAAATCAAACCATGTTCGCCCGGAAACTCCGCGTGGAATACCAGCACGAAGGGCAGCTTCGCCCCTGTCCGCTGAAATGGCTCGACAATTTCAGCATGAGGAACTTCACCAACGCATCCGTTTTTGACGACACGCTGCCGGTGGCCGATGGCTGCCTGGAAATTGGAACGCAAGTCCCACTCGATCAACTGCGCGACGCCATGGAAGACTGGTTTCGCCGCAAAAGCTATCTGCCCAAGGATGCAACTCTGGTACTAACGCCGAGCTAGCGCAACTTACGCCTGTCATCCCGAGCAAAGCGAGATGACAAAATTGCGCTAGCCCGCCCCGCCCAGACTGGAAGCTCTCTCCACCTTAAGCAGCCGCGAAAATAAGCGGACGATCATGCCGTCGAAATGCGTGCCACTTAGTTTTCCCATCTCTGCCATCGCCTGCTCGTCGGTCTTGGGAGGAGCAAAGGAACGGTCGCTGGTCATGTTCTCGAAGGCGTCGGCGACGGCAATGATGCGCGCATACAGCGGTATACTCTCGCCCTTCAGCCCCAAAGGATAGCCGCTGCCGTCGAAGGCTTCGTGATGCGTTTCGATGGCCTGGGCCACGCGCTCGATGTCGGGAATCGCCCGCGATACCTCCGCTCCCACTTGCGGATGAGTCTTCACAATGGCGAATTCATCTTCTCGCAGTTGCCCGGTCTTGTTCAGAATCCGATCCGGCACAAACAGTTTGCCCACGTCATGCACCCGCGCCGCAAACACCACTTCTTCCACTTCCTTCTCGGGGAGGTTCAGCGCGCGCGCGATCATTCCGGCATAATGCGCGCATTGCTCGCCATGTCCGGCGCCGTTGTG
>CAVZUP010000064.1:0-69106 GCA_963778255.1 uncultured Acidobacteriaceae bacterium | reverse complement strand
TTGTAGTTCTTCTTGGTTTCAGTTGCGTATTGCTCCATAGCGCCGTCGGATGCTTCCGCCAACGCTCGCGGATCTTTCGTCGATCTCTACTTCGACAAGTATGTTCCAGAGGTGACGGGGCCCGAGCTGAAGCAGTTACTGCGTCCGGTATTTGATTTCGATGCCAAGTCGGCTCTGGAAGCTTATCTGGAGACGGTTTCTCCGCAGGTCAAAGAAGCCATCAAGAATCACCGGGTGCTGGTGGGAATGAACCGTGACATGGTGATCTACGCCAAGGGACGTCCGCCAAGAAAAGTGCGAGAGACGGCTCACGGAACTCAGGAAGACGTTGAGTACGAAGAATGGATCTACGGCGCTCCGCCGCAGGACGTGGATTTTGTGCGCTTCGTCGGCGACGAAGTGGTGCGCGTGGAGACCATGAAGGTGGACGGCCAGAAAGTCGTGCGCGTCGATAAGGAAGTTGATCTCGGCGCGACGACGGTTGCCATGAAGCAGGAAGACCACCCCAAGACGGCACCCACGTTGCGGCGTCCCGGAGAAGAGATGCCGGAGTCGAATCCGGCTAGCCCATCGAGCATGCCGCCGGTTGCGCCGCCAAACGGCGGGAATGGGCCGGACTTCACTGGACCGGCCCTCAACTGGAGTGCGGACGGGACGGTCTGATACTCGATCACCTGGTTCCCAGGCTAAGGTGAGAATTTCGCGGGCACGCTATCGCCTTCGGATCCAATGGCGATGGGATGCGCCCGTTTCCGTGCGGAGCTGGGCCTGGCACGCAACCCATCACGCAGCTTGTGGACTTGTCTTCTGTCGTCGTGCCGTTCTTGTCGGTCCAGTGTACATAGGAGGAGCAAAACGGAATCTGCGGAAGAGGATAATCTTTCTTACTGCGAACGTCTTCCAACTGCAATTCCAGCCTTGGAAGCGCGGTTTCATGTCCCTTCTCCTGGGCTGGCATGAGCCCCTTCTGTTTCAGGGACTTCTCGATGTTCGCAAACTTCTTCTCGTACTCGTCCACCAGGGCAACGACTGCCTGTAGATATTCGTCGCGATTGGCCGGTCGAAGCACCCTGCCCCATTCGTCAATCCCAAGATCTTCGCGATGGAGATTGAGCATCTGGGCAAGAAGATCCAGTCGAACTTGTTGGGCAAAATAGTAGAAGCAATCATCCCCGCAACATCCGCAATTGCCAACAGTTTTAGCCTTGACTTCAAAACGTTCACCCAGAATCGGCCGGATGCCTGGAGCGACAAGGAACGCGTCTGGGTGAGGCATCCCGCGCTCGTCTTCAAGCATGTATGCAAATATTGACGGCCAGCCTGGCTTTGGACCCGGCACTTCACCAGAGAGGCACGCGGAGACGACGCAAACTGAACCGGGGCGGCCGACTCCGGGATCTTCTGGCAGCACCACATCCAGGTGAAGGTGGATCGTCGTGGATGTAAAGAGGCTCGCAGCAAAGTCAGCGGGAGGATGTAACGCGAGCAGTGCGCCTGCCAGCCGCGGGTAAAACGGATGGTTGTACAAGGCGAGCAACGCCGGCTCGGAATCCTGTGGCGGCATTCGCGCGAGCAGAATAAATACCTGGTCGGGAAAATTCTGCGCGAAATCGACGCGCTGCAAGATCGAGGCGGGAACGTCGCCATGCATCTGTATCAACGCATCCAGAATGGCATCGCCCGCGAACTGCTGATCGGGCCCCATTCCATAACGATCTCGATATTCCTTCGGCGGATCACTGCTCTCGGGTGGCCAATGCTCGAGTTGGGCGACCAGCGCAGGCACGAAGGACTTGTCTTCTGCCTTGAGGATGTAGGTTGCGGCCCATGCCTTTTGGCGCAGATCATCGCTCTTGAGCCAACTCTCGATCTGAGCGGGCGAAGGAGTCCCAGAGAAGGTTGCCGGATCTTGGGCTCGCATGCCCGTGGAGCAGGCGATTAGGACCAGAGCAATCCAAATTCTCCAACTCAGGCGCATCGGTAGACCCTCATCCGACGGAAAAATCACAACGACGCATTCGGATACAAGTATAGACACCGCTGCGGTGCAAACGGTCGGCCTTCGGGCCTCGACCTTCGACACCCTGACCCTCTACACTAAGAATGTGAAGATTGCCCTGGGCCAGATCAACCCCACGGTGGGGGACTTCTCTGGCAACGCCGCCAAGATCATCCAGTTTTCCGTGCAGGCGCGGAGTGCTGGCGCCGGCCTGATTCTGTTTCCGGAACTCGCGGTCTGCGGCTATCCGCCGCGCGATCTGGTCGAGCGGCCCACGTTTGTGGCGCACAATCGCGCGACCGTGGAGAGGATTGCCGCGGAAACCAAGGGCATCGCCGTCATCTGCGGGATGGTGACCGCGGCCGAGGCGGACTCCGGCAAGAAAGTGATGAACTCCGCCGCGCTGCTGCGCGATGGCCGCATCGAGTTCGTCCAGTCGAAGATGCTGTTGCCCACCTATGATGTTTTCGACGAGATGCGTAACTTCGCTCCCGCCAAAAGCCAGCAACTATTTAGCTTATGCGGGCAGCAGATGGCTTTGACCATCTGCGAGGATGCCTGGAACGACAAGCGCTTCTGGAACCGGCAGTTGTATGGCATCGATCCGGTGGAAGAGCTGGTCCGGGCGGGCGGAAGCTTTGTGCTCAACATCTCCGCTTCACCGTTCTGGATGGGCAAGCGCGAACTGCGACGCGACATGCTGGCGGCCATTGCGCGGAATCAGAAGGTTCCGGTGGCAATGGTGAATCAGGTGGGCGGCAACGACAGCCTGGTCTTCGATGGATCGAGCCTGGTGATCGCTCCCGACGGGGAAGTGATTGCGCAAGCGAAGTCGTTCGAGGAAGACCTGATCTATTTCGACTGCCAGAAACTCGATTCCAAGCAAATCAGTGGAGACATGCATCCGCAGATTGCGGGTGACGAAGCCAGCGTGTACGAGGCGTTGGTCCTGGGCACGCGCGACTACGTGCACAAATGCGGCTTTCGGCGGGCGATCATTGGACTCAGCGGAGGGATCGATTCGGCGCTCACCGCCTCGATCGCGGCCGATGCGCTGGGGTCGGAGAACGTCATTGGCGTCGGAATGCCGGGTCCGTATTCGTCGCGCGGATCGATTGACGATGCGCGGGAGCTGGCCGCGAATCTGAAGATCCGCTTCGAACTGCTCTCGATCAACGAAATCTGCGAGGCCGCGCGCCAGACGCTGGCGCCGGTTTTTGCCGGGATGCCGCAGGACGTCACGGAAGAGAACATTCAGTCGCGCGCGCGCGGATTGCTGCTCATGTCGCTCTCGAACAAGTTCGGAGCGCTGGTGCTTTCGACCGGCAACAAGAGCGAATTGGCGGTGGGTTACTGCACGCTTTACGGCGACATGGTTGGTGGCCTGGCCGTAATTTCGGATGTACCGAAGACTCTGGTGTATCGTCTGAGCGCTTATGTGAACTCGCGGCGCAAGGTGATTCCGGAGGCGACGATTGGGAAGCCGCCCTCGGCCGAATTGCGCCCGGATCAAAAGGATTCAGACTCGCTTCCGCCTTACGATGTGCTCGATGCGATTGTCGAGGACTACGTGGAGGAATCGTGCGCAGCCGAGGAAATTGCCAGCGTCCACAATTTTGATGTGGAGCTGGTGCGGCGGGTGATCCGCATGGTGGAACGCAGTGAGTACAAGCGGCAACAGGCCGCGCCGGGAATCAAAATATCCGCCAAGGCGTTCGGGTATGGGAGGAGATTTCCCATCGCCGCCACGCCGGAGGTGTAGCGGCTGAGCTCGACGCCGCTGCACATTGGCTGCATAGCGACACCCTCGATGACAAGATGTCTAGCGAGGAATGACAACGCCGCCGGTATTTGTGACAATTGAATTCGGTCGAAATTCTCAAATTATGACAAGCATGAATCGCACGCTGCTCGCCGCTCTCCTGCTATCAGGCATGGCCATTGCGCAAATCCAACCTGCTCATACACCGCCGAAACCAATTCCCGGAACGCCGGCTGAGGCAGCCAAGACGGTTCTGCCTACGGAAGAAACGGTCAACTCCTTTCTGTTCCAGATGTTGGGTTACGATGCCACGAAGACCTGGAAGGTGACCGATATTCGCCCCTCGGAGGTGCCAGGACTGGCGGAGGTTTCCGTCGTCATTACCGATCCGAAGGGGTCGGGACCGACACGCTTTCTGGTCAGCTCGGATGGCAAGCACGTCTTAATGGGCGAAATCTTGCCCTTCGGTGCAAAGCCTTTTGACGAGGCGCGCGCCAAGCTGGAAAAAGGTATCAATGGACCCGCCAAGGGACCGGCTGCGGCGGCGGTGACGATTGTCGAGTTCAGCGATATGCAATGTCCGCACTGCGCGAAGGCGGTTGCTTCGATCGATCAGCTGCTGGCGCAGGAGCCCGAGGCGCATTTTGTATTTCAGAATTTTCCACTGCCCATGCACAACTGGGCGGAGAAAGCAGCTGCCTACGTCGATTGTGTGGGACGCGCGTCGAAGGACGGGGTATGGAAGTTCATCCAGAAGACGTTTGAAGATCAGGCCAACATTACCGAGGCCAACGCCGATGAGAAGCTGAAGGCGAACGCGACCGCGGCGGGCGCGAATGCGGACGAGATTGCCGCTTGCGCCGCCAAGCCTGATACCAAAGCCAGAATCGAAGCCTCGCTGGCGCTGGGAAGGTCGGTAGGCGTAACGGGAACGCCGACCCTGTTCATCAACGGACAAAACGTGCCCATTGGCGCGCCGGTTGATGTGCTCAAGAAGATCGTGGACTTCAAGGCAAGCCAGAAGTAGATCGAGTCATTGAGTCATTGAATGATTGAGCGATTGAATCACTGAAAAGAAACTTTATTTGCTCATCCAGATTTCCGGAGCTTCGGCTCGTTCGGGGCTGCGGACGATGTGGGGCGTGATCAGAATCAGCAGTTCGTCGTTTTCTTCCTGCTTGGAACGCTGCGAGGTTAAGACGCCGAGAGCTGGAATTTTTGAGAATAGTGGCAGACCGCTCAGGCTTTTCTCCTCAGACTGAGTGACCATTCCGGCAACCACGGCCGGCTCGCCCGCCTTGAGCAGGATTCCACCCTTGTATTCCCGATTGGAAATGATGGGATTGCCATTGACCCCGGCAGCACCCAGAGTGCGGAACTGGAGCTCCAACTCGAGCGACACGTCGGAATTGTTGTGGACCGTCGGTTTCGCCTTGAGCGTGAGACCGATGTCTTCGTAGCTGACGGAGGGGATCACGGCCGAGGTCGCGGCAGCGGCAGTGGAGGCGCTCACGCCGAGAGCTTGCAACGTGGAGGAGCTGACACCCGCGCTATAGCTGGCGTTGATGATGGGATAGCGTGATCCCATCTTGAAAGTGGCGTCCTTCCCCTGGGAGACGCGGAGCTGGACGTGATCGAGTTGCCGGGCGGAACTGTCATTCACGTGGAGCTCGGCGGACAACTTATCCAGGCTCAGGCCCATGAAGGTGAGTCCGCCGCCGAAGGTTGCGAGGGGCTGAGCGAAGATGGAATTTTGCTCGCTCTCGAATTTGGCAAGCAGGGCGGCGATGGTTTGAGCGTTGGCGCTGCTGAGCAGACTTTGGAGGTTTTGTCCGGCGAGCGCTCCGAGGGCTGCCGCCGGAATGTTGAACAGATTGAAATTATCGGGCACGTGCAGGCCCATGGTGCGCACGTAGGTGTGGCTCACCTGGAAGATTTTCAGATCGAACAGCACCTCGGGGCGCGGACCGTTCAGCTGTTCCAGGAACTGAGTCGCCGCTTCCAGCGCCGCCTGCGGGCCGCGCAGGGTAATGGTGCTCGAGGCGGCGTTGAGGCTGGCGAGCTTGAACTCAAACAGTGTCCGCAGCGAATTCAACAACTCGTTCAACTCCTGGGCGGAGGCGCCGCCGGGGATATAAAACGTGCGCAGTCCCATGCGGTCGTAGGAGCGATGGTTTTCGGGATTGTCAGCCGCGGCAAAAAGAACCGTGTCTTCCAAGGCCACGCTGAAACTCTTGGTGACGGCCGAGGCCGCCTGCATGGCGGTGCCGAAATCGACGTTTTGCACGTCAAAGAACACACGACGGCTGGGGAAAGCGTCGTCGAAAATTACGGTCAGGCCATAGCTCGATGCGACCTGAGTGAGCAGGCCGCGGGAATCGCCGCGGTAGTGGAAGTCATGGTGGCCGTCGATCGGTTTCGGCTTGATGGCTTCGGCGCTGGCGACCACTTGCGGCGCATCGATGGGATGTACCGGCACGGGTCCCATGGCGTCGAGTACGCGCTGCTGCGCGAATTCATTTTGCGGATCGAGATTGAGCGCGGTTCGGAACTCGGCCATCGCCTCCACTTGGCGGCCATTGAGCAGGTCGTTGTTTCCTTTTTCCAGATGCACGCCGGCGAGATGTTGCCGGGTCACCTCCTGCGCGGTCACGTAGTCGAGGTTCTGCGGAACCAGGCGAGACGCCTCTTCAAATTCATACAGGGCCTGGTCGAGATTTTGCGATTTCTGCAGGTCGAGTCCGCGCGCGAAAGCTCGGCGTGCGGCTTTGAGGTCTTTTTTTTGGCCGCGGCACGCGGGCGCGCTGCCGGAGTTCGAGCAGAGTTGTGGCGCAACGGTGGGAGGAGTGTCGGTAGCGAAACACACTCCGGCAAGCAACAAGCAAATTCCCGCTGACACCCATCGCATACTAGTTACTATAGAATGCCCGCGTGCGGCTGTCTTGCAAGAGAAATAGAGGGGTGGGGCAGTCGTCGGTCGTTAGTCGTTAGTCGTTGGTCGTTAGTCATCTCCGGGCCGCGATGCGCCATCCCGTTTCATGATTATTGCGGAATCCAATTTGCCGTGCCCCACAGGCTGGCGGCTAAGTCGAGCCCTGCGAACGACCAACGACGGACGACCAGCGACTGGGTCTAGCCCCGCAGCATGAGCCGTTCCATCCGCGTGGCGCGGCCGGTCTGGTCGTCGCACTCGACCAGCACAGCGCACAGCCGGACATCGCCGTTGGCCGCTTCGAAGCGCGCTGGCATCCCGCTGAGGAACTTCTCGATCACCAGTTCTTTCTTCACTCCAATAACGCTGTCGTACGGTCCAGTCATGCCGACATCCGTGATATAGGCGGTGCCCTTCGGTAAGACGGTTTCATCCGCGGTGGGAATGTGGGTATGGGTGCCGACGACGGCGGTGGCGCGTCCGTCGAGGTACCAGCCGAAGGCTATTTTCTCGGAGCTGGCCTCGGCATGGAAATCCACAAAGACGATCTTTGCCTTGATCTGCTCGAGAAGACGGTCGGCGTAGCGGAAGGGATCGTCGCACGAGCCCATGAAGACGCGTCCCTGAAGATTCAAGACGGCATAAGCGACGCCGTTCTTTTGGCCCTCGTACACTCCCCAGCCGGGCAGGCCCTGCGAAAAATTGGCCGGCCGCAACAGGCGGCGCGCCGGACTATGCGGGTTGCCGTCGGCCATCTGGAAGTAGTCGATGATCTCGCGTTTGTCCCAGACGTGATTGCCGGTGGTCATCACGTCGATGCCGAGATCGAAAAGCTCCTCCGCCAGCGAAGGAGTGATGCCGAAGCCGGCGGCGGCGTTTTCGCAGTTGGCAATGACCAGATCTACCGCGTGCTGCTGGCGCAGTTCGGGTAAACGGTCTTTGACGATGGTCCGCCCGGGGCGGCCAAAAATGTCACCGATAAAAAGAATTTTCAAGATCAGGTCTCAGGTGTCAGGTCTCAGGAACTACGCAGCTTGCGCGCTCACCCCGAACTTCGATGTTATCACGCTGAAAACTGGAGATCGGCTACGGAGTGGCGATCTGCGCTGTTTTTAGAAAGTCGTAGTTTCCCGACGGATTCAAAGTCACGTTCTGCACCCTGCGCGTGTGCACGAGCACGTTATCGAGGTACCAGAGGTTGATTGCCGGAACTTCGTGAGCCAGAATTTCCTGAACTTCGGCGTAAAGGTGCTTGCGGAGATCCTGATCGGTCTCGCGGCGCGCCTGATCGATCAGGTGGTCAACTTGCGGATTGGAATAGAAGCTGCGGTTCCTTCCCGCCGGAGGAAAATTGCGCGAGTGAAAGGCGGTGTCGAAGATGTCGGGATCTTCGTTGCCGCCGATCCAACGCAACGAGTAGACCTCGAAGGCGCCGGCGGTGACATCGGCCAGGAACGTGGCAAACTCGTAGGTGCGAATGTCGAGCGTAATCCCCACCGCTCGCAATTGTTGCTGGAGTACGGCGGCTAGCAGGCGCGTGCTCTCCTCGGTCGAAGTTTTCATGACCAGATGAAAACGCTCGCCGTTGCGCAGGGGATAGCCAGCTTCGTCGAGGATTTTCGCGGCCTTTTTGGGATCGTAGGCGAACCCGGCCACGTCCGCGGCGTAGGCCCAACTCTGAGTCGGGAGCACGCTCGATGCAGGCTGCGCGAATCCTCGCCAGATGTATTGCAGCAGTGGACCACGATCGATGGCGCAGGCAATGGCCTGCCGAACGCGCACGTCGCGCAGCAGTGGATCGCGCGTGTTGAAAGCCAGGTAAGAGAGGATCGTTCCCGCTCCACGTTCAATTTGCAGATGTGGTTCGCTTTCGAGTGCGACCACGGTATCGGGTGTCAGGGCATTGATAGCGAGATCGGCGCTCCCCTTGCGCAGTTCGAGGGCGCGGGTGGTGGGATCTGGCACGACGGTGAAGCGGACGCGAGAAGGGCGAGTTTTCGTTCCCCAATAATTGTCGTTGCGTTCGAGGATGACTTCCTTATCCTGCTCGGCGCTGACGAATTTGAAGGGGCCGGAGCCCACCGGCTTCCGCGTCATCTCATCTAGCGTGCCATAGGGCACAATGCCGATCGCGCCCTCCGAGAGATTCCACAAGAGGCTGGCGTACGGCTCTTTCAGGTGAAAGATCACGGTGAAATCGTCGGGCACATCGATGTGATCCACGAAGCGGTACGTTGAGGTCTTCGTGCTGCGAATCTTGCCTTGGAGCAGGGAGTCGAATGTCCATTTCACGTCGCGAGAAGTCAGCGGCTGCCCATTATGAAAACTCACACCCCGGTGCAGATGGAAGACATAGGTCAGCGGATCCGGAGTTTCCCAACGGTCTGCCAGGCCAGGCTGAACGTCGAAGTGCTCGTCGCGCGTCAACAGGGCATCGAAGAGAAGTTCGTCAATGCGCTCCGATTGCCCATCAATCCCCACGCGCGGGTCGAGGTTCGTGGGGCTGCTCTCGATAATCATCACCAGCGTGTTGGGGTCGGGAGCTTGCGAGCAGGAGAGCAGAGGCAGCAGCCATACGACTACAAGGAACAGCGAAGCTGTCACTCTAAGAGAGGCGAAGGATCTGCTTGGCGTGCTCTTGTGCGCTGCCGCCTTACGCATACGAAATCTTTCCCAGGATCGCGGCCCGCTTGGCTCCGGTGGCTGAGGGCACATTGCTGGGGCGCCGATGCCACGTTTCATGCGCGAGCAGGGCAAAAGCGACGGCCTCTTTGGCCTCCGCCGGAACGCCGAATTCATCGGAGAAGTGCAGCTCGATTCTCAAGGGCGCAATCTCCCTGCGCAACATAGCCATCAGGGTGGGATTCTTCGCGCCGCCGCCGGAGACGATCATTTGATCGCATCGACGATGAGCGCGTCGCCGAGTTCCGAATCGCGGGAGGACATAGCGCTGGATTGCGTCCGCGATGGATCGTGCCGTCAAGGCCGTGGCCGTCGCCACCACATCGGACTTGCTGGCGCCGTGGCAGAGTTGAAGAAATCGGTTCACGTATTCGCGGCCAAATTCCTCGCGGCCCGCTGTCCGCGGCGGCTTCTGGCGAAAAAACGCGGCGTGCATCAGCTGGTCAATCACGCCTTCCTGCACGCGTCCAGTGGCCGCGACTTTGCCGTTGCGGTCGTAATGCTTCGCGAACAGCTCTTCCATCACTGCATCGATCACCATGTTGCCGGGACCGGTGTCGAAGGCCACAACCTGGCGCGGCGACGAGGCGGCGGGAATCGCCGTGAGATTGGCAATGCCGCCAATATTTTGCGCAATACGGTTCTGCGCGTTGTGTTCTGACGATGAATCGCGATAGAGAGCATAGTCGAGGAAGGGCACCAGCGGCGCGCCTTTTCCGCCGGCAGCAATATCGGCGGGCCGGAAATCGGTGATTACCGGGATGCCCAGTCGCGCGGCGATCACCGCGCCCTCGCCGGTTTGCCAAGTCACCGCGAATTTTCGTCCGAGAAAACGCTCCGGCGTTCCCTGGTGATAGAGGGTCTGGCCATGACAGCCCACCAGGTCAAGTTTTATGCGATGCTTGCGCGCCGTCTTTGCGACGGCTTCCGCATACAGTTCTCCGAGAAGAAAGTTCAGACGGGCGAGATCGGCGACTCGGGCCAACTCGGCGTTCATCAGGGCTAAAATGGCGCGGCGAACCGGGGCAGGAAACGGGTACTCCTCGTGAGCCAGAAGCGTGAAGTTCGAGTGCGGGCTTTTGTGGGGCGAGGGGCCTTTGGCCCGTCCGGCGCGGGCTGTGGCGAACTGCACCAGCGCCACATTGATGCCATCGGCCGAAGTTCCGCTCATCACGCCGGCAACGATCATGCTCATGCTGGCTCCTGCTGATTGTCTGCGCGATAGAGGGTAGCCATGCGGATTTCTTCGCCAAATTCCCAGAGTTGACGCGTCAGCTTCTCCACTCGTGCGGATGTCGGCGCGGGGGTGCGGCGTTTCACCAATGATTTCTTTTTGAAGGCGAGCACGCGGCGCGCCGATTCCTGCACGCGGCGGGCGAACTTGGGGTCACGCTCCACTTCGCGGAGCAGGGCTTCGTGCGCTCGCAGAATGAAATCTTCCTGATGGCAGATCAGGGCAAGATCGCCTCCGGCGCGGACATGGGCGATCGTCACTTGTTCGATCGCCTGTTCGGTCGGGGCGGCTGCTAGAACGCCACCCATTTCCAGGTCGTCGGAGCAGATCAGTCTGCGATAGCCGATTTTCTTGCGGAGAATGTCGGTGATCCATTTCTTGGAGAGCGAAGCTGGGGTGCGATCTTTGGTGACGGCTGGGAACGCGGCGTGCGAGACCATGACCATCGGCAATTCGCGGCGGAGGGATAGCGCGCGATAGGGAACCAAGTCCTGCTCCCACAATTTACGCAGCGGTTTGTTCACGCTGGGGAGTTCGTGATGCGTGTCGAGGGTAGCCTCGCCGAGTCCGGGGAAATGTTTGCCGCAGCCTAGCACTCCAGCATCGGCCAATCCGCGTAGAAATTCGCGGGCGTAGGCGACCACCTGTTTTGGATCGTCGGAGACTGCGCGCGAACTCATCACCGCGCGCGAGGCCTCGAAGGCCAAGTCGAGGACCGGAGCGAAATCCAGGTTGAAGCCTAAGGCGCGGCAGTTTTCGCCGATGATGCGTCCATGCTTGCGGAAGAGCGCTCGGCTGCCGGTGGCGAAGACTTCCGCCGCGGAAGGCGCGGGGCCGATCACGTTGCGGAAACGGTCCACGGTGCCGCCTTCCAGATCGATGCAGGTGAATAATGGCGTGGCTACGTGCTTCTGGCATTCGCGGAGAAGAGTGTACGTCTGCTCGGCGCTCTTGATGTTGCGGGCAAACAAGATCACGCCTGCCGGTTGAATCTTCTTTAGCAGGGAAGCTAGACGCGGAGATAGCTCGGTGCCTTCGAAGCCGATGATTAGGAGTTGGCCGATATTTCGTTGCAAGTCGCGCATCTTTATGTCCGACTTAAGAGACTGGGCTCTGAAAGCCGAGATATCCAGCAAGTTTAAGGCCAGTCTTGCGCTCCGTGATAGATACGCAAAATCTCCAGTTCCTCATCTTGAATGCGATAGACAACGATGTAAGGCAAGCCAGCGAAGACCAGTTCCCGAGTACCTTCAATCCGCCTTGCGGCCGCAGCGAGGAAAGTCTTCCAGCTTGCTGCAACCATCGTAAAGGATCTGTGCGACATTGGCGGCAGCGTCGCGATTTTCTCGCTGAATGGGAGGACGATATGGTAGAGATCTTGCGCGGCGGGAGTGGTCCAGCGCAGGCGCATTATGGCCGCAGAATTTGCTGTATCTTCGCCCCAACTTCGCTATGTTCCACAAACTCCCCGCGCTCCGCAGACGCCAGTCCAAGGTTCACCGCCTCGATGAAACGGCTGTCGTCCTCCAGGTAGCGGCTCAGGACTTGCTGGGCCAGTTCATCGGTTTTCAGCCCCCGCTGCATCGCGATTTGGGCAAGCTGGGCTTCCTTCTCAGGCTGAAGACGCACTTCCATGGTCACAGTCTAGGAAGGTTCGCGAGGGCTGTCAACTTCGCGCTATCGCTCGTCGCCGTCCTGCAGAGCGAGCGTCCAGATACGCTTGAGCGGAAGCTCTGCTTTGATCTCCGCATCAAGCTTTTCGTAGTTGTCGAAGAGCGCTTCGAAGAGCTCGTTTTGAGTCCAAAGCCGCACTCGAAAAAACGTAGGTGCCAATTCGCGTTGAACATTCTTCTTGAAACCACCCCACGAGACAAAGAGTCCTTCTTGCGCGCCGAACTTCGTCATGGCCCCGAGCAATTTGTCCACCGACGGCCGATCGATCGGGCCGCTCTCGGACTTCACTTCTACGCACAGACGCGGAGTTCCGAACCCTAGAGGACCTGAACCGGCAAGAATGTCTACCCCTCTATCCGCGCCTTCCGGACTTACGTATGTGGTATACCCCTGAGCCCGAAGGATGGCATCCACCAACCGCGTGAGGCTGTGCCCGGAGAACTTTGCCTGAATGAGACTAGCGATTTGGTCATGTGCAGTGTCCTCAATCTCGGTTGGATCGGTTACAGAATCCGCAGCGACATCATCCGGCACGGATGCCGCTTTTGTAATGGCCTGAGTTGTTTCCGGCTGCCATCCGCTCTTCCACATTGAGGCAATGCGGTCAGGCGCATTGTTTCTTGTGATGCGGCATATCGTCATGAATGCGCCGAAAGAATGGAGAAGGTCCTGACCGAAGTTGCTCCTCGGAATAGCGTCTCCAATCCACTTCACGTCGCGGGAGTGGTAGAAGGGGTCGGGGCCGTGACTCTCAAACTTGTAGTCTCCCGTTATTTCGGCTATGTAAATCGCTGGTTGCATCTTGGAGGGCATCACGATCAAGTCTCCTTTTTGCATACCGTGGGCAAAAGGCCAAAGCTGACTCACGATGTTGTGTATCGCTTTTGGTTTGAAATCCGGGTAAAGACGGGTCATTTCCTTGAAGAGTTCCTGTTTCTCTTTCATCTTTCCCAGATCTGCTGAAAGCCCATCCCAAGTAACGTAGACTTTGTTTTCCTGTAGAAACTTCTGTTCAAACTCCCCGTGTTTTCCCGCGCGTACTAACCAGACCGTCATGCCAATTCACTCCTCGCTGCAAAGCTTCTCTCGGCGTACTCCGCGTCTCGGCGGTTAGATTTCTTTTTTCAGCTCCGCCAGCAAGTTTAGCGCCTCCAGCGGCGTCATCCGGTTCAAATCTGCTTCGCGCAGCTTTTCCAGCACGGGCTGCGAGAGTGGGGTGAAGATGGTTAGCTGCGTGGGACGCTCCGGTGCTTTGGAATTGGAACTGCCCGGCGTCAGATGGCCCGACAGGCGGTGCTCGGACGATTCGTGCTCGGCCAGCACCTCGCGGGCGCGCACTACTACTTCGTGCGGCAATCCTGCCAGCTTGGCTACTTCGATGCCGTAGCTGCGGTCGGCTGCTCCTGGTTCGACTCGGCGCAGAAACACTACGCTTCCGCCAGTCTCTTTGACGGACACGTGATAGTTCTTCACTCCACTCAATTGCTCGGCCAACTCGGTCAGCTCGAAATAGTGCGTGGCGAACAAGGTCTTGGCATGCACTTGCGCATGGAGATATTCGACGGCGGCCCAGGCGATGGCGAGGCCATCATAGGTGGATGTGCCGCGGCCTACTTCATCTAACAAGATCAACGAGCGCGCAGTCGCGGTGTGCAGAATCGCGGCGGTTTCGGTCATCTCGACCATGAACGTTGAGCGGCCGCGGGCTACGTTGTCGCTTGCGCCTATGCGGGTGAAGACGCGGTCGACAATGCCCAGGCGCACGGCGCGCGCGGGGACGAACGATCCCATCTGCGCCATGATCACGATCAGCGCCGCTTGCCGCAGATAGGTACTTTTGCCGCCCATGTTCGGTCCGGTTAGCACGACGATGTTGTGGGTCGAGGAGTTGAGGAACAGATCGTTGGGAACGAAGCGCTCGCTGCCGGCTGCCAGTTCCTGGAGTTCGATTACGGGGTGACGGCCTTCGACAATTTCCAGATCCGCTTTTTCATTCGGATCAAACCGGGGACGGCAGTAATTTCGCAGCGCCGCGATGTGGGCGAGGCAGCCGAGCACATCGACTTCCGCCAGTGCCAGCGCGGTTTGCCGTATGCGCTTGGCCTCGGCGGCGACGGCGGAACGCAATTCGGCGAATAGGCGGCGTTCGATTTCTACGATCTTTTCTTGCGCGTCGAGAATCTTCGACTCGTATTCTTTTAGCTCAGGGGTGGTGAAGCGCTCGGCATTTACCAGCGTCTGCTTGCGTTCGTAGTCGGTGGGAGCGTGGTGCAGGTTGGCTTTCGAAATCTCGATGTAGTAGCCGAAGATGGAATTGAACTTTACCTTGAGCGATCCGATGCCGGTACGCTCGCGTTCGCGGGTTTCCACCTGGGCCAGGTACTGCTTCGAATTGCGGCTCAGGTCGCGGAGTTCGTCGAGATCGTTGTCGATGCCCGCGGCGATGACCCCGCCATCGCTCAGGGTTAGCGGCGGCTCTGGAACCAGCGTGCGGTCGATCTTATCGCGCAGATCGCTTAGGTCGTCAATCAAGCCGTGCAGCGTGCCTAGACGTGGCGACGGCAATTCGGCCAGCACGGTTCGCACTTTGGGAATTCGTCCGAGCGATGCCGAGAGGGCCAGCACGTCCCGTGGATTGGCCGTCTCTAGCGTGACGCGGCTTAGCAGGCGCTCCAGGTCGAGAATTCCGTCCAGCGCGCGCCGTAGTTCCTCGCGCCGCAGCGTGTCTTTGACCTGCACTGCGACTGCATCCAGCCGGGCCTCGATCTCGGTTCGGTCCAGGGACGGGCGCAGCATCCACGTGCGCAGCAGGCGCTTGCCCATGGGGGTGACGGTTGCATCCATGGAGCGGAATAACGTAACGCCAGCATCGGTTCCCGCGAAGAGAGGTTCGATCAGCTCCAGGTTGCGCACCGTAACTGCGTCGAGCACCAGGCAATTCTGGCGCTCG
This sequence comes from uncultured Acidobacteriaceae bacterium, assembly GCA_963778255.1. Classification (GTDB taxonomy): domain Bacteria; phylum Acidobacteriota; class Terriglobia; order Terriglobales; family Acidobacteriaceae; genus Acidiflorens. The sequence continues at coordinate 53,873 of CAVZUP010000064.1, read as the reverse complement.
TAGAAGCCGATGCGGTCGACGTGGTCGAGCGTGCCGCGTTGCGTGGACCTTATGTAGTAAAGAATCGCTCCCGCCGCCGAAGCCGCCGCCTGTTTGCCGGCTAGTCCGAAGCCCTCAAGCGAGAGGACGCCGAAATGGTTCTCGACTAGAGGAATGGCGTGGTCGGGAGCAAAGATCCAGTCGTCCAAGGGAGTCTCGGCCCAGCCACTGCCGGAGACCCTGGCGACGGGGGCTGTGCCGGTGGAGGGACGGGCGTCAGTGTGGAAGCTCCGTAACTGCCCCTCGGATCGTTCCAGCAATGGAGCCGAAGACCCGTACAGCATTTCTTTTGGACGCAATTGTTCAAGTTCTTCTTGAATGCGCCGTCCGGCCGACTCGCCCGCGAACTCGGTGGCGCGAAACTCGCCGGTGGATAGATCGAGCGCGGCAAAGCCTACCCGATCTGCGACGGTTGCCACGGCGGCCAGAAAGTTGTTTTCCTCTGGTCCCAGAGACGAGTCGGCTGCCGTGCCCGGCGTGACCACGCGGGTGACCTCGCGTCTTACCAGCTTTTTCGCCAAGCGCGGATCTTCCACTTGCTCGCAGACCGCGACCTTGAAACCGCGCCGGATCAATTTTGAAATGTATCCCTCGGCGGCGTGGTACGGGACACCGCACATGGGGATGTCCACTCCTTTTTCTTTGTTGCGCGAGGTCAACGTGATCTGCAACTCGCGGGCTGCCAGGATGGCGTCGTCGTAGAAGAGTTCGTAGAAATCCCCCAGCCGGAAGAAGAGCAGAGCGTTGGGATGCTCCTTCTTGATGGCGGCATATTGCCGCATCAGCGGCGTCGAGGGCTCGGACATAGAAGAATTGGTAATTTTGTAATCGCTAATTTTGTAATTTGCAATCTTGCTGCAGTTAGGACTGATTTCCCGATCCCACTACTCTAGCCTGCCGGAAGGTTTTGCGATTACAAAATTGCAGAATATCGAAATCGCCAATTCCATTTGACTCCCTTCGTAGCTTTTGTTCTCCTTAGCCCATGGAACTCCGTAAAGATCCCATCACCCGTTCCTGGGTGATCACGGGCGACGATGTGATCGAGCCCACTCCGCGGTCGCAGACGTGCCGTTTCTGCGGACCGTCCGCCGAACCCACGCAGGTCATCGCCAATTTGCCCGGCCTGGATGGCAGCGCGTGGTCGGCGCGCTCGGTGGTGCATCCACATGCTCTTTACCATATTGAAGGCGAGGCGGCGCGCCGCGGCGATGGTCTCTATGACCGCATGGGATCGGTGGGCGCGCATGAAGTGCTGCTCGAGAATCCGCGGCATGATGGCCATCTCTGGAATGCCAGCGATGCTGAGGTTGAACAGTTTCTGCGGCTGGCGGCGCAGCGGATTCAGGATTTGAAACGCGACGTCCGGTTGAAGTACATCAGCATTTTCAAGAACCACGGCGAGCGCGCCGGACAGGAATTCGAGCACCCAACGTCTCAACTCACTGCGACCACGTTCGTGCCGCGGCGCGTGCTCTACGAACTCCGCTCGGGACGAGAGTATTTCGAGACTAAGGAGCGATGCGTCTTCTGCGACATTCTGGCGCAGGAGGAGCGGCAGAGCTTGCGCATCGTCGAAGCGCGCGGAGACTATGTGGCTTTCTGTCCCTATGCTCCGCGCGTGCCATACGAGACGTGGATTATTCCGCGCAGTCATGAATCTTCGTTTGAGCGGACCGGGGCGTCGCGTGTGGGCAGCGTGATCGATCTGGCCGCGCTGCTGCGGCGCACGCTGCAGCGTATTCGCACAGTCACCGAGGCTTTCCACCTGGTGCTGCATACGTCGCCCAACAGCCAGCATCCTTCGGCAACGCTGGGATATTGGAAGACGCTCGATGACGACTACCACTGGCACATCGAGATTCTGCCGATCATTGAGGCGAAAGCCAGGTCGTACACGTTCAAAGAGATTTATTACTCGCCGGTTGCTTCGGAGACGGCGGTGAAGCGGCTGCGCGAGGCGAAGATCTGAGAGCAGTCGTTGGTCGATGGTCGCTCGTCGTTCGCAAAGGCCCTCGGCTGTCAGCTCTTGTCTCTTCCGACGTTCCGATGGCGGAGAGCTGGCGGCGTTTGCAGCAGGCTATCGACTAACGACTATCGACGAAGGACAGCCCCATGACCATTCGCCGGCTGAAAACCTATACCGGATCGCAGGGCTACGTTTACCAGTACTACTTCGTCGGGAAACGTCCGGTCCCGGCTGCCGACGCTAATGAATACATCTTCGACGTCACCAGCGACCGCAAGCTGACGTATGCGGTTAGTATCTTCTTGCCGGACTCGGTGGTTGCTGCATGGGGCGATGCCCATAGACGCCCGCTTGCCGATTCCGAGCAGTACGCCGCCGTCAAGATGCGGCTGTTCCGCGCGTTTGATGAACTGGAAGAAATGCAAAAGCATGGCCGGCAATTGCAGATTGATTCGCAGTCTCTGGAGGAGTCATTGGCGTTGTTGCGCGTGGAATAGGCCGCCTGGGGTTCGTTAGCAGGCTGCGGAGAAACTAGTTCCGAAGCAGAAAGCGGTACCTCAGCGGCTAAACAGTTTGCTGAAAGAGTGTGTTCTCGGCGCGGCATTCCCCCAGCGGCTGGAAGCCGCTATTGATTCTTAGCAGTTCCGGCACGAGCGGAACTCGTGCCCTTCCCGTTCGTGCTGGAATCCAGAGTTTTTCAGCAAACTGGAGAGCCGCACTCGAAACAATGCAATTACCGCAGCGGCTGAAGCGCTGCGCCACCAAAAACAAGCGCAAGATCGACTCTTTCCGCAGCCTGCTAGGAAAGAATGATCGCGGTAGCCAATAGAATTCCGAACAGAACTCCCTGCCTCATTTCCGACCAGCCTAAACTCTTCACTTGGAGCGGTTGGTATCCGCGGAAGAACCAGTAGAACCCGCGAAGCAGTCCGGGAAGAAAAGCGAGCAGAACCAGAGCTGGCATGAGCCTTAAGCGCGCTGCCACGATCAGAATTGGGAGAAATGCGACTTGAGCCAGAAAAAAGAGCCGCCCTCGGGCGAACTTCTCGCCGAAGGTCATGGCGCGGGCGGCGTGGATGCGCAATTGCACGAAATGAATCTGGTTGCCGGCGAAGATCCAGTTGGCGGCCCACAAGACCCAGGCGCGGGCGTCCAGGCGTTGGGTGACCACGTAATAGGCGGCCGGTGCGGTGCAGGTAAGGCCAATGACTCCGAGCATTTGCGCGGCCATGCGCAGCTTGCGGCTGAGTTTTCTGAGGAACGTCTGGGCAACGAGTGCCAGCGCCGCGATTCCGCCGAGAAGAAACAGATTCCGATGGCGTCCGTTCCACAGCAGGCCGGTCAGGCAAGCAGCCGAAACGGCGAGAAGGACGGCGGAGGCGAGCAGGGAAGTCCGCCGCTCTGAGGGCGTCTCGGCACGCAGGGCAGCTGTGCCCAGCAGACTTTCCACCGGGGTGCGCAGCCAAAACAGGGCCAGCACGGCCACGGTGAATAGCATTAACGGCCAAATCTGACGCGTCGCCGCCAGTCCGACGGCGGCACCGGTAAACAGCGGGACGAGCAGCAGGCCCCAGGCGCCATGCTCGCGCGGAATCACCAGGGCACGGATGCGTGCCGATTGGCCGTGGCCATCGCTCAGCCCAGCCTTGGGTATGCTTTGTGACCTCATATCCACTAGCCTAGGGTACGCTCGTCACGATTGGATGTGACATTTGTCACGACGGGCGCTACTCCGCGCTTGTGCCTTCTGCGGGTTTCCGAGATCGCGGTTTTATTGTGACCTACGTCACAATCACCCGTGACAGACTACGTTTCCTCCCACCCCCTCCGCCGGGCACACTATAATCACCCAGGTGGGGTGGGGAGAGGTTCACCGACCTGCGGAAGCGCTAGGAAATAAACAACAAGAATGATGACCCTGACTTGGCTGCGTGTTGCCCTGGTTTGTTACGCTGCGGGATTGCTTTATGCGCTGGTGGCGCTGACCCGCACGTCTGAAATCCTTGGTAAGGTGGCGCTCCATGCCTCCTACCTTGGCATGGTGTTTCATTTTGTTTCGCTGACCGAAGCCGTGGTGCAGACGGGCCAGATCGCTTCGGCTTCGGTGCACAATGCGGAATCGTTGCTGGCCTTTTTGGTGATGGTGGTCTTCATGCTCGCCTACATGGTCTACAAGACAACCACGCCGGGTATTGTGATTTTCCCGCTGGTCTTTCTGCTCACTTTCGTGGCGGCTACGGGTCAGCAACCCCTCGTTTTTACGTCGCTGGCGGTGAAGCACGGTTGGCTGGCGATGCACATCCTGATGATCTTCACGGGATACGCAGCGCTGTTCCTCAGTTTTGGCGCCAGCATTTTGTACCTGCTGCAGGAGCGGGCGCTGAAATCGAAGAGTTCGAGTGGAATGTTCTCGCGTCTGCCGGCTCTGCAAGTGATCGACGATATTGGCTACCGCTCCCTTTTGATCGGATTCCCCTTTATGACTCTGGGTCTGATCGCAGGGATTGTGGTTGCCGAATCCACTTATGGGCGCATTGATTTGTTCGATCCCAAAATTCTGCTTTCCATCCTGATGTGGGCCGTGTATCTGCTGATGGTGTTCACGCGCCTCAATGCCGGATGGCGCGGACGCCGGGCTGCCACGCTGGCCAGCGTAGCATTCGTCGCCGCCATCGTGGCGTGGATTGCCAACTACTTCAGCGGAATGCACAGGTTCATCGCCTCATGAGATTCCAGCTCATCGGTGTCAACCACAAAACCGCGCCGGTCGAAGTCCGCGAGCGCATGGCGATTCCCGAGTCGCGCTTGCCCGACGCCTGCAAGAAGCTGGCCGAGCATCCGTCGGTTTCCGAGGGCATGATCGTTTCCACCTGCAACCGCGTGGAATTCATCGCCAACATGAAGAACGGTAGCGGCGATCTGCGCGAATTCCTGCGCGAATATTTCGAAACCGATCTGACCCAGTTTGAAAGTCACCTCTACGAGTTTCGCGAAGACGATGCCATCCGGCACATTTTCCGCGTCGCCGCCAGTCTCGATTCAATGGTCGTCGGTGAGCCCCAGATTCTAGGGCAGGTGAAGGAAGCCTACGCCACCGCCCGCGCGGTTGGAGCGGTGCGCGCGCAACTTGACCAGTTGCTTACGCGGGCTTTTGCTGTGGCCAAGCGCGTCCGTACGGAGACGGCCGTCGGATCCTCCTCGGTTTCGATTGCTTCGGTGGCGGTCGAACTGGCGGAGAAGATCTTCGGAAGCCTGAACGGCAAGAACGTCTATCTGGTCGGGGCGGGGAAGATGTGCGAGTTAGCGGCCCGGCATCTGCTGGCGCATGGAGCCGCTTCTCTGTTTGTCGCCAACCGGACGTATGACCGGGCGATTCGATTGGCACAGAAATTTGATGGACAGGCGATTGAGTTCAGCCGCCTTTACGATACCTGCGATCGCGCCGACATTGTCATCACCTCGACCGGCTCTCCGAACTTCATCTTTAAGCGCGAACACGGCGAAAAGCTGATGGCGGCGCGCAAGAACAAGCCCATGTTCTTCATCGATATCGCCGTCCCGCGCGACGTCGATCCGGAGATGAATAAGGTCGATGGCCTTTTCGTCTATGACATCGACGATCTGCAACAAGCGGTCAGTTCGCACGTTGCCGATCGCAAGAAGGAAGCGGAAAAGGCCGAGGCGATTGTCAACGGCGAGGTGGAAAAATTCCACGCGCGCCTGCTGACTCTCGATGTGGTTCCGACCATCGTCAGCTTGCAGGACCATCTTGAAACGATTCGTCAGGCCGAGATCGATCGCGTTCGCGGACGGCTTGGTACCATGACCACCGACCAGGAGATGGCGGTGGAAGCGCTTACTCGTGGCATTGTCAACAAAATCATGCATACTCCGATCAGCACACTGAAAACCGCGGCACGCGATCCCGAATCGACCACCGTGATCGAACTCGTGCGCCGCCTGTTTAACCTGCACGACGAAACCAAGGAAACGGCGAGTTCCGGCCGCGGGCCGAATTCCGGAAAAGGGGCACAAAACTGATGGCCCGCCTGCGGATCGGCTCCCGTGGTTCTCAACTCGCTCTCTGGCAGGCGCATCACATCTCCGACCTGCTGCGCGCTCAAGGCCATACGGTTGAGCTCGAGATCATCAAGACCACCGGCGATAAGATCACCGACGTGGCGCTCGCTAAAGTCGGCACCAAAGGGATGTTTACTAAGGAAATCGAAGAAGCCCTGGTCGAAAACCGGGTTGATCTCGCCGTCCACAGCTTGAAGGATTTGCCGACCGAGTTGGCTGGCGATTTCGAAATTGCGGCGATCACTACCCGCGAAAATCCGCGCGACGTTTTTTGTTCGGTGAAGTTCGCCAGCATTGACGCGCTGCCGCAGGGGGCGAATGTAGGCACTAGCAGCCTCCGTCGGCAGGCCCAGTTGATGGCTCTGCGTCCCGATCTCAAGATTCACCCGCTGCGCGGCAATGTGGATACGCGCCTGCGCAAGCTCGAAGCCGGCGATTACGATGCCATTATTCTGGCCGCCGCCGGGCTGAATCGGTTGGGCAAGACGCAACTGGTTCGTCAAATTGTGCCTGCGGACATCATGACTCCCGCCGCCGGACAAGGCGCCCTGGGAATTGAAATTCGCAATGGCGACAAGGCCACGCGGGCATTGCTCGCTTTTCTCGATGACGCTGCCGCCCGTGCCACCACCACCTGCGAGCGCGCCCTACTCAACAAACTCGGCGGAGGGTGCCAAGTTCCGATCGGAGCTTTTGCCGAAGTCAGCGGAAGCCGCATACGCTTGAACGGGCTCGTGGCTCATCCCGATGGGACCAAGGTTTTGCGTGAAACCCGCGAAGGCGACGATCCCGTGCGCCTGGGTGAAGAAGTCGGCGAAACCCTTTTGCGTCGAGGCGGCGATGTTATTCTCGAAGAGGTCTACGGAGAAGGTTTCGCTCTGCCGCAGCAACCGTAGAAACAAGGTCGCAGATGTTAGGTCTCAGGTTTCAGGGATAAGACCCTTGCGACCGGAATCGACCTTCGCAATCCTGGGACCAAGACCCGAGACCTGATCCATGAAGCCCAACGAAAAGCATCCTCTCGCCGGAACCCGGATTCTAGTCGGACGCGCTCGGCACCAGGCCGGCAGCCTTTCCGCCAGCTTGCGCAGCCTGGGCGCGGCCGTCATCGAAATTCCATTTCTTGAGATCCGCAAGCCGCAGTCGTACCAGCCGCTCGACGCCGCTTTGAAAAATATCAAGTCCTACGACTGGCTGATTCTGACCAGCGCGAATGGGGTGGAGGCGATGTGGGAGCGGGTGCGGAAACTGCGCATTACGCGCCGCAACCTCACGCATCTCCAGATTGCCGCCATCGGGCCCGCGACGAAGAAGGCGATCGTGAAGCACGGGCTGAAGGTCAAGATGGTTCCCGAGGAGTACGTCGCCGAGTCGGTGGTGAAGGGGCTGCGCGATAAGGTCAAGGACAAGCGCGTCGTGCTCATACGAGCCAAGGTCGCGCGCGACCTGATTCCCGCGGAATTGCGGGCCGCCGGCGCGCAGGTGGACGTGGTCGAAGCTTACGAAACCGTGGTCCCGGAAAAGTCACGGGTGCGTCTGCGCGCGTTGATGAAAAATGCCGCCCGCCGCCCGCACGTCGTGACCTTCACCAGTTCCTCGAGCGCGAAGAACTTCGCCGAACTGCTCGGCAAGATCAGCGCCAGCGTGCTGGATCGCGTCCAGTTTGCTTCGATTGGTCCGGTAACCTCGGCGACGCTGCGGGAGTTGCACATGCCGGTGGCCATCGAGGCGCGCGAGTTCACCATGGGCGGACTGATTCGCGCGATTGTTCTTGCCCGCTACGCGGAACCCGCCGCATAGGTCATACCGCAGCGATCCACTCCGATTCAGTGCAGGCAAAGGGAATTCACCACGGGGTACTTAGGGGTGCTCGGAAGGACCAGCTACTTACTCAGAACTTCCCTGGGCTGGCTTCGGAGCCGAGACTCCCATCTGGGGGTCAATCGCCTCCAGGTAATCCTGCATGCGTTGTTTGGTTTCGGCGGGCATAGCGGTGAACTCGATACCGTTGCCCACGCCCGGATCGTAGGTTCGGACCACGGCCGTAATCTTGATGTGCTCCGAGTCCAGCCAGAAATCCACCCGCAATACCGTTCCCAGGGGCAAAGGCTGCATGCTCTCGATGTAGCATCCGTTGCCGCTCACATCGGTGGCATTAATGCGCAGCGGAGCGTTGACACGTTCGTCGCGGATTTCGAGGGGAAGTGAAATCTTGTGCCGGTGATAACGCCGCCGGTTGGAATCGGCAATCGTCACGGTCGCGCCGTCGAGGGGCAGATAGCTCTTCCACGGGCACTCCTGGTCGGCGACCAATCGTACGCCTACTTGATTCTTCTTGACCGGGCCGGTGTTCATCACCCAGATCACGGTGCAGCGCGTTTTCTTCTCGTTGCACTGCACTCCGATAACGTCTCCCACTTTCAGGTCGTTCTCGACTCCCGAGACCAGCGCGCCCTCGGAACTGATGTTCTGCGCGCGAGCATGCTGCGAAAAAGGGCGGCCATCGGCGCTCATGCCCCATATCCGCACCGGCAAGTCCACGGTTAAGCGAGGCTCGGCTTGATCTTTAGGCATGCTTCCCTTCAGTGCATCTTTGCGATGATACCGCCATTTCCAAGGACCGCGATATTACAAAGTGGGCCAGTGGAGTAACGAGCGAAGTACTACCTTCGGAACCTGTCGGGGGTCATCCCGGGGTGTTTTTCCGCGGTTCTTCGGCAAATTGACGGTAGCTGATGACTCGGATCTTCTGCTCTTCGAGAAACTGCCGCAGTTCCGCCGAGATGAGCAGACGCCGCTCCTGCTCGCGAGAACCGAGCAGGCGGGTGCCGGCGGCGCGCAGGTCGGCATCGTCGTACCCGGGATGGCAGACCAGTTCCCAGGTTCCCTCCGGCAGGCTCGCCAGCGTCTGGCGGAGCAGGGAACTGTAGCTGGAACCGTTGTCGGAAATATCAGCCGCTCCAGTCTCAATCACTCCCACAACGCCGTCGGGCGTGAGGAGTCCGGCGCGCCTGGTCCGCTGCAGGAATTGTCCGGAGAAAGTATGCAGCATGCGCACCTGGCCATAACGCTTCCAGAGATCGCGCTTGCCTTTGTAGAGCCGCGCCGGCATCGCTTTGACTGGAACGAAGGGATTGCGGATGGCGCGCACTCCGCAAATGCGGGCGGCGCGCAACAGCGCGGTCAGAATCTCGGGAAAGATGTGGGCGTGTTTGTGGGTATCGAGGTGCGTCACCTGGAGGCCGGTGAATTGAATTTTCCGGATTTGCGCCGTGATTTCCGCGACCAGTTGATCGCGATCGAAGCCCCCCAGCATGGCGCGCGCGGCGAAGGCGGAGAGACTGGAATAAAATTTATCCGGCTCGGCCGAGCGAATGGCGCGCAGCGTATCGATGGTTTCCGGCGGCGATGCCGGCGTTCCATCCACCAATACGACGTGACAACCCACGGAGAGACCCGGCGCCGAGCGCGCCGCTGTCAGCGCGTCGTCGAAGGCAGGGCCTTTCGCCATCAACGTGGCGGAGGACACGACTCCACCGTTGTGAGTTTCTACAATGGCTCGATTCACGCCAGCGGTCAGACCGAAATCATCGGCGTTGACGATTAACTTTCGCACCGAGAAAGTGTAGCAGCCGCGCGCCCGGTTTGACCCGCCGGAGAGGGTCCGATATCCTCAACATTGGTTCTGCAGTAGATTTTTCCCGAAGCGGCGGAACACGCCGCGGTCGCATCCGCGCCGAGCGGGCGGTTAGCTCAGCTGGTTAGAGCGCCTGCCTTACAAGCAGGAGGTCGCAGGTTCGAGTCCTGCACTGCCCACCATCCTTTTCCGATTTATTACCCATCGCGATCTTTCCCTTCGCACCCGCGGCTTCTTTTTCGCACCGGGCACGCGCCGTCCCCATACGGGCGCGGCATTTGGGTACATCACATTGCGCGGTGCGGTTTGTCACTGACAGATGCAAAGCAAGGGCGTTTACTTTCCGGTTGCAAACCGGACGAATAAGGTCCGATTGATCCGAATTGCTTCGTATGCGGATTACCCGAGCGACCGATTATGCGGTTCGAGCAACGATGCATCTAGCCATGGTGCCGGCCTCGGTACGAGTTCGGGAGCCGGCCTTGGCGCATGCCATCGATGCTCCGGAAAGTTTTGTGTCGAAAGTTTTGCAGCAATTGGTACAGGCGGGTCTGGTCAGCTCGCAGCGCGGGGCGCGAGGTGGGTTCCAGCTGGCGCGCCCGGCGGACGATATTTCATTGCTGGAAGTGGTGGAAGCGATTGAAGGCCCAACCCAGTTCAACCTCTGCGTTCCGCTGGGACCGAACGGCAGCCGGAAAGATTGGTGCGCGGCGCATTCCGTCTGGATGGAAGCGCAAGCGGCGCTGGTGAACGTATTGGGTAGGGCGTCGATTGCGCAACTGACGCGGGACTCGAGTTCGAATCAGGCGGAACTCCATCGCGGGTTGCCGGTGCAACGACGGAATAGCCGCGCGCCGAGGAAGAACTCCGGCGGGTGAAGACAGCCTGGATTTGCCAGCCTCGCAGTTTGGCGCATGAACATTTGGAGCAGAGCTCAATTTTGGTCTTTGCGGTGCAGAAGAACCACTCTCGCGACCTCGAAGACGCCAAGTTTTGAACAGAAAGACCCCAACTTATCGGCAAGCTGTCCGATCGGGGACATCCTAAGGAGGACGTAATGTTAAGTGGAAAGATAAAGAGAGTTTTGGTCACGGCTGCAATGTTGCTCGTAACTGTTGTGATCGCCTCGGTCGCTGGGTTCGGACAAACAGCGGCACCCGTTCAAATCGCTGCCAACACCGCCGCCCCGATCGTTTCCAAGGCGATCGCGGACGTAACCCCTTCTGCTAATGCGCTGCAAGCCCGCATTGACGCACAGCAGCAAGAGATCAACAAGCTCACCGAGTTGGTGGAGAAACTGCAGGCCAGTTTGTCGCCGGTTGCGTCGACTCGTCCGATGCTGCCGAATGCCAGCATTGGTTATCTGCCTGATCCCTCGGGTTCGCCATCGCCGTCGCCCTCTGGATCACCGAATGCTGCTGCCGGGTATACCGCTCCGCGTGAGCTGTTGCCCGCCATCGGACAGATTGGCGCCGAACTCGGATTTTTCGTGGGTGGCGCGACCAATCCCTACAAAGACAACACCGGTTTTGCCTCGGGCGGTTATATCGACTTGCCCTGGAAGAAAGTTCCGGGCGGCAAGCTGTCGTATGAAATCATGGTGGGCCTGCAACGCTCGGTGACGACGCAAACGTCCACCTCGGGTGTGAACGTGCTGGTCAATACGGCGCTCAATAACTACCTCTACGATGCAGGGTTGGAAGAACTGCCCAGCGTTACCAACTACCTCGCCGGTCCGCTGCCCGCGCTGTCTCAAACCGTGGAAGAGCGGTCGAAGGTTCTGACGGTTGCCCCATTCGAACTGAAGTACACCGTGACTACGCTGGGCAGATTCCGCCCCTACGTAGTGGCTGGGTTGGGCGGATACGTATGGATCGGATCGGACAACAACGTGAGCTCGTTCAACGCCAACACGGCGCTGGGAACATTGGCCACTTTGCCAGTAGGGACCTCGACCCTCGGCGCCACGCTCAATGCGCTTCTGCAAGGATCGCAGATTGGCGGCCTGGCTCCGACGTCTCCGGAACTCGCTGCCCGCGGCGTGCCGCACGGCCAGGGCAATGTGCTCTTCGGTGGCCAGATTGGCGGCGGAGCCGAAGTTCGGGTTACGCCCAAGCTTTCGTTCGGATTTGACGTCCGCCACAACCAGGTGGAAGGCAGGAACGCCAGCTTCAATACGTTCGCCTTCAATCAGGGGCTGCACTGGTAAGCAACCGATCCGGCCCGGTTGCCGGATCCTTAATCCTTAATCCTTAATCCTTGCACTGGCGCCAGACGGCGGTGGCATGCGTCTGGCGCAGCAGCTCAAACGCATTAGCTCAGACGCATTAGCTCAAACATGGAGGTCAGACAATGTTGAACGAGATATCGACGAAGAAATTCTCCCGGCGTCAGGTTTTGAAGGCCGGCGGAATTTCCGTGGCGGCCGGAGCGCTGGCCACGGCCGTGCCGGCCGCGGCAGCCGTCAAATATGAGGGAGATCTGGCGATTCTGAACGTGGCGCTGGGCTTGGAGCATCAAGCCATCGCCGCCTATGACGCCGGCGCCAAGAGCAAACTGCTCTCCGCCGACCAGTTGAAGATCGCCGTCAGCTTTCAAACCGATCACAAACACCATCGCGACGCATTAATTCACTACATTCGCCGTTTCGGAGGCACGCCTGTCGATGCCAAGCCGACGTATGACTTCGGCACCATCACTTCCGCAACGGACATCGTCAAGCTGGCGCAATCGCTGGAAGAAGGCGCCGAAGGCGCTTATCTGGCGAACGCCGCCAAGCTCGAAAATCGCGAGATTCTTAACGCCGCAGTCCCCATTCTTGAAGACGAAGTGCGTCACAACATTGTCTTCAAACAACTGCTCGGTCTGGACGTGACCGAGCGCTTGAAATACTGACGAAAGGAGCAATCCAGTTCATGAAGACAGAAACGAATTTGAACGATGAGAAAGACTGGTCTGAAAACAACGGGCCCAGTCAAGGGACTGCGCGTCGCGATTGGATCCGTCTGGCCAGCACGGCCAGCGCGGGTGCGATCCTTTACCTGCTGACCGGAAACGCGAAGCGCCTTTACGCGCAATCCGTGGATGGCGACCTGGGAATTCTGACGGCAGCGCTGTATCTGGAGAACGAAGCCGTAGCCGCTTATCAGGCTGGAGCGGAGAGCAAGCTGCTCAGCCCCGGCATCCTCAAAGTGGCGGTGGCGTTTCAGAGCGATCACAAGTACCACCGTGATGGGCTCAGTGGAGTGCTCAAGTCGTTAGGCGTTACGCCCAGTGGTCCGGAGAAGAAATATGACTTCGGCCATTTGCGCAGCGAGAACGACATCCTGCATCTGGCGCGTGATCGAGAACATGGGGCGGTGCAGGCCTATGGCACCCTGGCATCCAACATTCTGACCAGGCCGGTCTTGAATTTTGGCGCCAACGTGCTGGCGGATGAAGTACGGCACTACACAATTCTGAACGCCGTCCTCGGCGGGAAGAATTACTAGACGAACGATTGGTGGTGCTGGGTCCAGCCGGGCGGAGACGCCCGGCGCTCCACTGATTGCAAATCAATCAAGGCTTCCACACCCCGGCATTCACTAGCATGTCCTGTAATTTCGCTTTCGTCACAATTTCGCTTACCGCCTGATGATCGATGTGCGGAGCGATCGGTGCGTCGATTTGCGCGATGGCGTACGCGGTCACGGCCACAATTGCCTCTCCAGCCTTGAAATCGAGCGCATCGACTTTGTCGAGTGTGTCGCTCGATTTGTGATGGATCTCGAAATAGTGCGACATATCCACCCATAGATCCAGCGCCGGAATCCCTTGCAGTACGAACGGACCGTGGTCGGTGTCGTAGGTTGTATCGAGCGAAAGATCGCCTCCGCTGAGGTCTTTCAACAGGCCGTCACTCCAGGGTTGCATCGCCTTTTTCAGATCCTCGCGGCCTTCCACTTTCCATCCTTTCGGATGCCCCGCGCCGTTATCGGTATTCAGAACGGCCACGCACTTGTTTAACTCTTTCTTGTGCGTCTGCGTGTAGGCATACGATCCGAGCAGCCCCTGCTCTTCACCGCCCCAAAGCGCCAGCCGGACGCTGCGTCGCGGCGCTTTCCCCAGCGCCATCAGGGCTCGGCCGATTTCTAAAACGCTGACCGCACCGGTGCCATTGTCTTGCGCGCCCGTGCCGAAGTCCCACGAGTCCAGGTGCGCGCCGATCAGGATCCATTCGTCAGGCTTCTCGCTGCCGCGAATCTCCGCTACGACGTCGTTGACGGTCGTCTCGCCCGAAGTTTTATTTTCGATCGTTATCTGGATGGTGACTGGCCCGTGCTCCAGTTCACGCTGAATCAGCTTGGAATCTTCCATGCCGACTTCGGCCACCGGTAGCGGAAGCAGTTTCGCACCCCAGAGACTGTCGTGCGCATTCAAAACATTGTTTTTTTCACGATCGGGCATGATCGCTGCCAGTACGCCAGCCTTCTGCAATTCCGGCCATGCCGCCGCCATCTTTCCCATTGCCTTACCGTAGCCATCGGCATTGATCTTGGCCATATCCAGCAGAACAATTTTTCCGTGCAGTTCTTCCTCGCGGGATTGCAAGACCTCCGGAGCGACGTCTTCGACGACTACCACCGTGCCTTGCACCCCTGCCGGCGGGGTTGACGGCGCCCATCCCAACGATGCCAGGTTTAGCGGCCGCGACAATGGAGCCAGCATAGCCCCGCTTGCCGTGCCTCGTTGCCAGCCTGCTGGAATCGTAAACGGCTCCAAGCGCACGTTCTCGATGCCATAGCTGTGAAACTTTGCCACCGCCCATTCCGTCGAACGAACGTAGGCTGGCGAGCCCGTCAACCGACCGCCGAAGCCGTCCGCAAGTTCGCCAAGCGTAGCCATGGATGGCCCGCTGTATATCGAAGCCGCCAGGCGGTCTGTCATAGGCTTCAGGTCCGATGGCTGCTGCGACCACGCCAGCACGGGGATTGCCCACCACATTGCCACGGCAACTGCACGACGCAAATTCATTTTTCCTCCGGCCAAGACTTCCTAATTCCGGTTCACTGAGCGAATGGGCATTTTCTATGAACGAGGCCCACATTGCAAACCGGCGATCACGCCGTACGCCTTCTCATGCTAGACTCGCAATTGAGTCAACCAAGCTTGCGGATGCGCATCCTCACGCGCTACATCCTGGGAGAAGTCGTCTCGCACGCCCTGATCGGCGCGGGCGTTTTCACTTTTGTTCTCTTCACTCGCGACCTCGGACGCATTCTTGAACTGGTAGTCCGCAACAGCGCCCCGCTGCCGAGCGTGGCGGAAATCTTTTTCTTCACCGTTCCGGTCGCGCTCACCTACACCATTCCCATGGGCGTGCTGGTCGGCATCCTCATCGGACTCAGCCGTCTGGCCGCGGATAGCGAAATCACGGCGATGCGGGCGAGTGGCCTCGGCGTGTGGACCTTCCTGCGCGTGATTTCACTTTTCGTGGCCGTGGCCTGGCTGCTTGCGCTCGGCAACAGCGTCTATGTGGCGCCACGTTCGCTCGCCGCCCTGGGGCAGCTTCAGGACAACCTCAAGTCATCGCAGGCGTCGTTTGAAGTCCAGCCCCGAGTGTTTTACGAGGGCTTCCCCAAGATCATTCTCTACGTGCAAGACGTCAAGGCCATGGCTGGCGGAGCGGTCTGGAAGGGTGTGTTCCTGGCCGATTTGACCGATCCCGCCGCGCCGCGCATCAGCCTGGCGCGGGAAGGCCTGCTGGTCAGCCAGGGAGCCGAAACTCTGGATTTGCATCTCACCAACGGTTCGACGCACGAAGCCGATCCCAAGAATCCCGACCAATACCAGATCTCTACCTTTCAGACCACCGACATCCCCATACAGATTCCCGCAGCTCAAAATAATCAGGAACACGAACCCACATCGCTTGGGGAGGTCAAATTTACCGACCTCCGCCGGGCCGCCGACCCCATTACACGGCGCTGGAACCTGATCGAATATCATCGCCGACTGGCGCTGCCGACCGCCTGCATCGTCCTCGCCCTGGTCGGTATTCCGCTTGGGCTCTCGTCGAAAAAGGGCGGCAAGTCCAGCGGATTCGTGCTGACCATTCTGCTGGTCTTTCTTTACTATTCGATTTCGCTGATCGGAGTGTCGTTCGCGCGCCAGGGACGCCTTTCACCTGCCGCCGGCGTCTGGCTCGCCGACTTTGTGTTTCTGGTGGGAGGAGCGTTTCTGCTGTGGCAATCGGAGCGGCGGCCGATCGAGTTGGCCGGGTTCCGATCGTGGTTCAGAAGTTCGAAGTCTGAAACCTCGAGGCTTGAAGGTTTGAGCGCGGATGCTTCTCCGGGTGCGTCCTCGTCCGAGCTCGCCCTGCGACAAAACGGCGGGCCGACCCGTCCAGCGCCTCGCGCAAGCGCCCGCAGGATGCCCATGCCCAGGCGCTGGTTCAATCTCCGTTTTCCTACCATCCTCGACGATTATGTGCTGCGCGGTTTTGTGCTTTACCTGGCCATCATCGTGGCCGCCTTTCTCATGCTGTTGCTGGTGTTCACGCTGTTCGAGTTGCTGAGCGACATTTTGCGGAACCAGATTTCGCCAGTCACGGTGGGTGAATATCTGCTGAACGTAGTGCCATATTTTCTCTACAACACCACGCCCCTCAGCATGCTGCTGGCGGTTCTGGTGACCTTCGGCCTGCTGCAACGGACCAACGAGATCACCGCCATCAAGGCCACCGGCATCAGTCTTTACCGCATTATTGTCCCGGTCCTGATTGCCTCCACCGTGGTCGCGGGCGTGCTCTTTTTGTCGGACCAGCTCTATCTCCCTTACACCAACAAACGGCAGGATGCGCTGCGCAACGAAATCAAGGGGAAGCCCGCGCAGACCTACCTGCGCCCGGACCGCAAGTGGATCGTCGGCCAGCACTCCGATATCTACTACTATCAATTCTTCGATCCCGACCGCGATGTTTTTGGCGGCGTCTCCGTATTTCAGTTCGATCCGCACACCTTCCAGATCACGCACCGCATCTCGGCCGACCGCGCGCACTGGTCGAACTCCATGGGGCGGTGGGTTTATGAGGAGGGATGGGAGCGCAGCCTGAATGGCTCCGCCATCGAGAACTATCGCAGGTTCGATGCCGCCACCTATCCCGAACTGGCGGAAGTGCCCGGCTATTTCAAGAAGGAAATCAAGCAGTCGTCGGAAATGAGCTACGACGAACTGCGCCGTTATATTTACGATCTCGAGCAGAGCGGCTTTGACGTAGTGCGGCTGCGGGTGCAGTTGCAAAAGAAGATTGCGTATCCGCTGATTACGCTGGTGATGGCCGTCCTCGCCATCCCATTCGCGCTGTCAGCTGGCAAACGTTCCGCGGTTGCGGGGATTGCGACCGCTATCGGCATTGGTGTTGTTTATTGGACGATTTCAGGCCTGTTCGAAGCGATGGGGAATCTGAGCCAGCTGCCGCCCGCCGTTGCAGCCTGGTCTCCGGATCTGGTCTTTGGCTTCATCGGAGGCTATCTCATCCTCCGCATGCCAACCTAGGAAGCATTGAATCATTGAGTCATTTAGTCATTGAGAACCCGCTCGAGGCTCGGTTTTTTCAATGATTCAATACCTCAATGATTCAATGCCTCAATATCTCTACTTCGCCGCCATGCTGGTCGGGCTCGGGTTACTGATCACGGTGATCGAGCCGCTCAGAGCCCCGCTGGTGGTGCTCACCGACCAGCCCGAAATATTGCTCGAATTACTGTTTGCCACGTAGAGAAATTCACCACTCGAATTTACGCTCGCGCGCATGGCTAGAGCGACCGGCTGCGTTCCGGTCGCCTGGTAGGGCGGGGTCAGTGCGGTTAAGGTTCCGGCCGCGGTGCCGACGCGAAATCCATAAACCTGATTGGAGAGTGCGCTGACCGCGTAGAGATAATTGTTGGTCGGATCCACCAGCATAGCCACTGCGTTCTCGCCGACTGTAACGGGCGATCCCACCGGAACCAACTTAGCCAGATTCTCGGAGGTGCAAGAGTTGGTGACCTGCGTGCACACTTGGAACGCGCTAATTGCACCCACCGTCGGTCCTTGAGTGCCAACGTAAACAAACAAGCCGCCGCTATTTGTCCCCGCCGGGTTGGTATTGACCGCCAGCACCGAGATGGGATCGATCGAGGTGGTGTAAGGGGCGTTCGGGGTCAGATCGTTCGGCGTGCCTGTGGAATCCACGCAGTACGCGCTCAGGGTATTGTCGTTATGATAAACAGGATCGGCGTTGTAGGTTACGTAGAGGAAGTCCGTGGTGGTCGCGCAAGGCAGAACAGCGCCACTGGGCGGAGTAAACGTAACTACGGAAAGCGCGGAAGGCACTCTGCCTAAGGGGCTTCCGGCTACCGCCGACAAGCTGGCTGAACCGGGCTTCGCGGTAAAGACCAGGATTGATGCGCACAAGGTACTCGGTGAAACGCCGCAGGTTGTCGCCGACGGACTCGGTCCTACGTCGAGCACATACAAAAACTGCCCCGCCGAATCGAGGGTCATAGCGATGGGAATATCCCCGAGCGGCAGAGTTGCAGCGGACGTCGGCGAATTGAGACTCCCGTCGGAGTTCACGCCGTAGGAGTAAATCGTTGGCGCCACATTAGCGGAAGCTAAACCCTGGTCCAGAACGAAGGCTACATTTCCCGTCGAGTCGAGCAAAAGGGCTACGGGAAACCCGCATGGGTTGGGAGAGTTGTCGGTCACTGCCGTGGGGCAGGTGCTCGCGTTCGCGTTGATCAGCGACAGGCCACCGTTATTCAAGTCGATGGCAAAGGAACTGATGCTGTTCCCCACGCCGTTATTGCCCTGGGTCAGAACGTAAAGGAGTCCCGAGGGGCGGGAAGAGGAACTACCGCAGTTGACCAGAAACAAACTCAGGGCACACATGCCCACGAGCGCAAGCGCCACACCAAATTTCTTCGACATCTGTTCTCCCAAGGGATCTCCAATCGCGCGTTTGTCGCCGATTGGGGCGGTCAGCCGCTTCCCGTCCGCGGGCAATGCTTTGCCAGCCTTCACGGAGACTGAAGCTTGTGGCTGAAATATATTGGTTTATCAGGAATGAGCGGGAAGAGCAAACCCCGGAGCGGGCGAACCCGCCGGAATCCGGATTTCCACCAGTAGCCCACCCTCTTTGCGGTTGGATGCGCGAACTTGCCCGCCATGCAGCCGGATAGCGCGGTCCGCGATCGACAGGCCCAGTCCAGCCCCGCCGGTCTGCCGGTTGCGGGCATCGTCGAGGCGATAAAAGGGCTCGAATATCTTGGGCAACGCCTCGTCGGGGACGCCCGGTCCGGAATCCAGCACGCGAACAATAATTTCTCCGTCGTCAATTTCTCCGTCGTTGCCCGGCGTGGCTTGCTGCCGCTCCAGTTGCACCTCCACCGTTGTACCTTCGCCAGTATAGCGCGTGGCGTTCCTTACCACGTTCTCGATCGCGCTCCGGAGCAGGTCGGGGTCGGCTTGCACCAGGAATTCGTCTGTATCTGTATCTGTATCTTTATCTTTGTCAGTATCCGCAGCGCCGGACGGGCCGATGGCGGTTACGCGGCAGCTGCGTCCCGCGATTTCGTACTCAGCGTCGTGTGCCACCTGCTCTACCAGTTCCCGCAGGGACAGCGTGGTCTTGCGCAGGCCGTCGGTTCCCGACTCCAGCCGCGCGATGGTCAGCAGGCGCTGGATTAGCTGATTCAGCCGGTCGGCCTCGAGTTCGATGCGGTTGAGGGAACCTTCGATTTCCGGCGTGGCTCGCTGCCGCGCGAGGCCGAGCGCCACGCTGAGCCTGGCCAGTGGAGATCGCAATTCGTGAGAAACATCTTTCAGCAGACGCGATTGCGAGTCCACCAGCCCTTCGATCCGATCGGCCATGCGGTCGAAATCGCGCATCAACTCCGTGAGTTCGTTGCCGCGGCCACCCTGAGGCGCTCCCGTCCGCGCGCTCAAGTCGCCCGCGGCCAGGCCCTGCGCCGCCTTCCGCAAACGCGTCACCGGACTGGTCATCGACCACGCCAGCAGGTAACACATCAGCCCCGACGTGATGATGGCAATCGTGATGCCCAGGCCAGGGATGTCGTGCGGTCCGAAAAATACGCGCGGCCCCGGCGGCAAAACCAATACCAGGGTGTAGCGTTTTCCATCCAGCGTGAGCGCCTGGCGGATGACGCGGTCTGGCAGGAGACTGTCCATCCAGCCACGGTGGTGGGGCGGACCGCCGCGCAGCGGACTATCCGGCGGTGGGCCGCCCGGTCCAAGATCCTCCATGCGCGGCCGTCGTCCGGTAATTTCATGTCCGGACGGATCGAAGACCGATGCCCAGACGTGCTGCGTGCGCCAAAGTTCTTCCACGTAGTCGTGGGCGGCGTGCTCCCCGCCACTTAAATAAGCGTTCACGACTTCCGCCAGAATTTGCGGCCCCTCACTCTCCATGCCATGCCGAGCCGGACGCAAGGCGATCGTCACCAGAATGGCCAGCACCAGGAACAGTGCCTGCGCTGCCCAGAACGACAGGAAGATCTTTAGGAAGAGGCTTTTCATTTGCTGTTAGTTTTAGCTCTTAGCTCTTAGCTTTTAGCCGTTAGCTCTTGGCACTTAGCTAAAGGCCAAGAGCTAACAGCTAGCGGCGCAATCTCACTTCTTTGCCTTCGCCGGACGCGCGAACATATATCCCACGCCGCGAATGGTCTTGATGTGGTCGCCGTCCTCTTCGGAGTCGCCCAACTTCCGCCGCACCTTGCTGACGTGCATATCGATGCTGCGGTCGAACGGCATGAACTTGCGGCTGAGCACGGCATTCACCAGACGTTCCCGCGTCACTACCCGCCCCGCCTCGCGCAGCAGAACTTCCAGTAGATTGAATTCCACCGAAGTCAAATCGACGGGCTGGCCTGCTCGTGACACACTTCGCGTAGCCGGATCCAGTTCCACGTCACCCACGCTCAGCACTTCCGGTGCCTCATCCGCCCCCTTGACTGGTTTGGTGCGGCGCAGGATGGCGCGGATTCGCGCGACCAACTCTCGCGGGTTAAACGGCTTCGGAAGATAATCGTCCGCCCCGATTTCGAGGCCCACGATGCGATCCACATCCTCGCCGCGCGCGGTCAGCAGCAGTACCGGAATTTTCGACACGCTGCGAATCCGCCGCAACACTTCGAAGCCATTGATGCCGGGCAGCATCACGTCGAGCACGACCAGCGCGTATTCGTTGGTCAGCGCCTGCTGCAATCCTTGCTCACCGTCGTGGACGGCCTTCAGGCTGAAGCCTTCGGCGGTCAGGTACTCCTGCACCAGACCGCATAATTCGATGTCGTCATCCACTACCAGTACGTGATCCATTCTCTTCATGTAACACCTTCGCGGGGCTTGGCGCAGTAAAGATTTGTAAGAGATCGGGCGATCGGGTCATCGGTGCGATCGAAGATCAAGGGCCTTTGATTTTAGATGATCCGATCACCCGATCTTTACAAAACTTTACCGCGCTTGACCGACTCTTTACCGCATATTTTCGGGAATCGTGTTCTTATCTGCATAGACGTTCGGGTTACCTCCCGAATAGGTTTAGGTTTGAAAGGATCCAAAAGGAGTTCCAATGAAATTGACTCGTACCCGCATTCTCACCATCGGCGCCGCCGTACTGCTGGCAGTGGCAGCCGCGTTTGCGCAAGGCCATCACGGTTTTGGCGGACCCGACGGCGACTTCCACCACATGCTTAAGCAGCTGAATCTGACCAGCGATCAGCACGCCCAGGTCAAGGCGATCTTTGAAAAAGAGAAACCAGCCATCGAGCCGCTGATGCAGCAGATGCGCCAGAACCACGATGCCATGAAGGCACTGGAGGCCAGTGGTCCGTTCGACGAAGCCAAGACGCGCGCGCTCGCCACGCAAAATTCGCAGACTATGGTCGAGCTCCAGGTTGAGCACGCCCGCATTAAGGCGCAAATCATGCAGGTTCTCACCGCCGATCAGAAAGCCAAACTGGCGCAGATCGAGGCGGATCGTGAGGCGGAAATGGGCAAACATATGCCGCCTCCGCCCGAGGATTAGCTTTACTGCAGAGACGCGGCAAGCCACGTTTCTTGGCAAGTCTCTCTCCAATCCGGGTGGGGAACGGAACACCTAAATTCCATCCTCGCCCGGCTTTTTCACCGGCTCTCGAACGCGGAGAAACCGTATGGAACGCGCCGACCTGCTCTACTCGGGATTGATGTTTGCCGCCGGCATGTTGTCGCTCTGGACCGCGCTGCTGCTCACGGTCGCCTTTGTTACCCTTGCGTCTTCTCTGCGAAAATCCGCACCCAGCGCTGCTACAATCTCATCTACAAGAAGCCGTGTTCTAACCAATCGCGGTCTCGCCCATCATGGTGCCGAAGAAACTACGATTCCTCGTTCCGTATCTGAACCGCTACCGCGGCGGTCTGGTCTGGGGCGGGCTCTGCGTTTTATGCAATAACGGAATCTGGGTTCTGTTTCCGCAGGTCATCCGGCGCGCCGTCAACGACCTTCACGCCGGCCCCACCCGGCAGAAACTTCTCACGTACTCCCTGCTCATCATTGCCATTGCGCTGCTGAGAGGAATCTTTCAGTTTCTAACGCGCTGGGTCTTGATCGGCATCTCGCGCGATATTGAATTCGATTTGCGCAACGACCTGTTTGCGCACCTGGAACGCCTTTCCTACTCCTATTACCAGCGCAACCGCACGGGCGATATCATGGCCCGGGCCACCAACGACCTGAACGCTGTGCGGATGCTGCTCGGCCCGGCCATCATGTACTCGGCCAACACCGTTGTCTTTACTGCCGCCGCGCTCGGCTTCATGCTGGCCATCAGTCCCAAGCTGACGATTTACGCCTTCTTGCCTCTGCCCATCGCCAGCATCGTCATCCAGTATTTCGGGCGCCGCATCCATGAGCGTTTCGAGCGTATTCAGGCGATGTTTTCCGACATCTCGGCCCGCGCTCAGGAAAATTTCTCTGGCGCCCGCGTCATTCGCGCTTATGTGCAGGAGCAGGCCGAGATCGCCGCCTTCGAGAACGCCAATCAGGAATACATCCGCCGCAGCCTCGGCCTGGTTCGCCTGATGGGGATGCTCTGGCCCACACTGGAATTCATGCTCGGTGCGGCGGTTGTAATCGTACTCTGGCTTGGTGGACGGCAAGTCCTCGCCGGGAAAATGAACGTCGGCGATTTCGTTGCCTTCAATACCTACATGATGCAACTGACGTGGCCGGTCATCGCTCTGGGATGGGTCATTAACATCTTCCAGCGCGGAACCGCGTCCATGGTGCGGATCGAGGAAATTTTCTCCCAGCAGCCGGAAATCGCCGACGAGATCGGGCCATCGGGTGATCGGGTCATCGAGCCATCGAAAGATCAGACCCCGGCAACACGTGATTTTGCTTTTCAATCGCCCGATGGCCCGATCACCCGATCGCCCGATATCTCTGGTGAAATCGAGTTTCGCAATCTCAACTTCGCCTACAACGGCGTTTCCGTTCTAAAGGACATCAACCTGCGCATCCCCGCCGGTTCCAGCCTGGCCATCGTTGGCCCTACCGGCTCCGGCAAGACGACGCTGGTGAACCTGATTCCGCGCATCTACGACGCCGAGCCCGGATCGGTCCTCATCGATGGCCAGCCCGTCCGCCAATTTTCTCTGGACTCCCTGCGCCGCCAAATCGGCTTCGTGCCGCAGGAGACATTCCTCTTCAGCGACACCATCCGCGAAAACATTGCCTACGGCATTTCGCGCGAAGACGGAGAAGCCACGCTCGACGACATCAAAGCCGCCGCCGAGGCCGCCAACATCGCCCATGACATCGAGAGCTTTCCCGAAGGCTACAGCACCACCGTCGGCGAGCGCGGCATCACGCTCTCCGGAGGCCAGAAGCAGCGCACGGCCATTGCCCGCGCCCTGCTGCGCAGCCCGCGCATTCTGATTCTTGACGACGCGCTCTCCAGCGTCGATACCCAAACGGAAGACAAAATCCTGAACCACCTGCGCGAGATCATGCGCGGACGCACCACCATTTTCATCTCCCACCGCGTCTCTACCGTCCGCAACGCGGACTGCATCGCCGTCCTGCATCAGGGACGCATCGTGGAGCTCGGTCCGCACGACGAACTCATCGCCCGCAACGGCTATTACACAAATCTTTACAATCGACAGCTGCTAGAAGAAGAACTGGCCGAGGTTTAGCCGACGTCTAGCCCGTGGGACGCGCCCTTTTGGCCGTCAAACGCGGCTTGTGGAGCGGGTGTGACCCTCGTCATTAACGGCGAGTAATAATTCTGAGCCATACAACTCGGTGCGGAATAACTTGATCTCACAGGGAGAGAGCATTGATAATGCTCAGAGCCCTTCAATCAACCTGCTGCACTATGGAGTGACCATGCGACGTACGCGACCGGCCTTGGTGCCCTCGTCGGACTTTTCGTTGTTTGCCTTTTCCGCGCTCATTCTTTGCATCCTGATCTTCTCCACGTTTAGCTTCGCCGCCGCCGACCGCATCGCGGGACCGATTACTTCTGGTCAGTTCGTCAAGGTTTCAGGTGTGCCTCGGAAGGCGCAGCCGAAGAGTGACAGGGGCCGGGTCAATCCTTCGCTCAAGCTCAATTACATGACCTTGCTCACCGTGCCGTCAGCCAGCCAGCAGAAGGCGATCGACAAGCTGCTCGCGCAGCAGCAGGATCCGCACTCATCTCTTTACCACAAGTGGCTCACGCCTGAGGAGTATGCCGAGCGCTTTGGCCTCAGTCCCAACGACATTAAGAAGCTCACAGCATGGCTCGAGTCGCAGGGCTTCAGCGTTCACACCGTAGCCCGCGCCCGCAACTTTATCGTCTTCAGCGGGACCGCCGGTCAGGCAGAGAATGCTTTTCAGACCGAGATTCACAATTTTGAGTTCAAAGGAAATAACCGCTTCTCCAATGCGACTCCCATTTCGGTTCCCGCAGCGCTCTCCGGTGTGGTGGCCGGAATTCGCGGGTTGAGCAACTTTCCAGCGAAATCGTACGTCAAGCACAGGAGCCCAAACTACACCTATCCGGTCACTGGCGGGTACAACCTCTACCTGGCGCCGGGTGACATCGAAACCATGTACGACCTGGGCCCGCTTTACGGCGAGGGCATCGACGGTACAGGGATGACGCTGGCAGTCATGGGCGAGACCGATGTGTACCTCGACGATCTGAATTACTTCCGCAGCAACTTTGGACTTTCCACCATTACCGGCTGTACCACCGACACCACCACCGGACTCATCGTCGAGCCGTGCGTCACAACCAATCTCCGCTATGTGCTAATCGACAGCAGCGATCCCTTGGCGCCGGATTCCTACCAATCGGGCGATTTGGAGGAGGCCGATCTCGATCTGGAAATGTCGGGAGCCGTGGCGCGCAACGCGCAGATCATCTATATCAACGCTCCTGACACCAGCGGCGATGGCGTTTGGGACTCCTGGTATTACGCCGTCGACAACAACGTGGCGCCGGTGATTACGCTGAGCTACGGGAATTGCGAGTGGGACGAGGCGTATTTCGGAGCTGTAAATGGCAACAACATAGAAGGGAGTTTCGGGTCCGACGAAAGCGAGTTGAGGGCGGCCAGCCTCCTGGGCATTACATTCATGAATTCCTCGGGCGACAGCGGCGCGGCCGCATGCGATCCGAACAACTACACGGGAGATCCGGATCCGTACGGTTATGACGCCACTGGCGGCCTAGCGGTGAGCTATCCCGCCAGCAGTCCCGAAGTCACGGGCGTCGGTGGGACCATGACGACCATCAACGAAGTCGGCACTGACGCCGCTACGTATTGGTATCCCAGCAACGACACGAATGGAAATACGAATGGCGGGTCGGCCATCACGTACATTCCCGAAGCTGCCTGGAACGACGAGGCGGAAATCGGAGCGTACTGTGTCGCCAACCCTAAGGATACGGCTTGTACCGGAAATCTGATCACGAACCAGGAGACGGCACAACAGGCGTTCGGCATCGGAGCCGGCGGCGGCGGCGCCAGTAACTGCTTCACGATTGACTCCAACTTCAACTGCACTGGCGGCTTCGCGCAGCCGGTTTGGCAGCAGAACCTGGTCATTACCGGCCAGACTACCAAGGCCCACGTTACGACCGGCGTGGCGGCGGTCCGCTTCTCACCTGACGTTTCTTTACTGGCTTCTCCCAATTTCCCCGGTTTCGTCTGGTGCACGGCGGTGTTCGAACTGGCTGACCCGAACACCGCTCCTTACAACACCGAGACCACGAGCAGTTGCGCGAACGGCATCAATGCTGCGATTGCCGGCGTGCCCACCATCGACACTTCGGACGGTTACCCCTACGTGGCTTCGTCCATCATCGGCGGCACGTCGGCGGCCTCGCCCATGTTTGCGGGCATCGTAACGCTGCTGAATCAATATGTCGTACAGAATGGATTTCAAAGCTCGCCCGGTTTGGGCCCCATCAATGCCAATCTGTATCAGATCGCAACTTATAATAAGTCTGCGTTCCACGCCATCACGGCCAGCGATTATGTAGCTGGCAACAACACCGTCTATTGCGATCCGGGGTCCCCGGGATATACATCCCCTGCTACGGCGTTGAATTGTCCGGCTGCGGTGGCGCCATTAACGGAAGGGATATTCGGTTATTATTCCTCCGCCGCTGATCCCACTACGGGCTATAACCTGGTAACCGGCCTGGGCTCGGTAAATGCAAATAATCTGGCAACGGCATGGGGAGACCTGCTGACCGCGAGCACGACTTCGCTTTCGCCCTCGGCCACGTCGATCGTCCCGGGAGCCAGTGAGACGTTTACGATTACCGTGACGCCCTCGACGGCTTCGGGAATCGTGACGCTTTACAACAACGGTTCGTCTAC
This sequence comes from uncultured Acidobacteriaceae bacterium, assembly GCA_963778255.1. Lineage (GTDB taxonomy): Bacteria > Acidobacteriota > Terriglobia > Terriglobales > Acidobacteriaceae > Acidiflorens. The sequence continues at coordinate 27,246 of CAVZUP010000064.1, read as the reverse complement.
GCCTCTCGGCACCCCGGCCATCATCACCGCGGGCAGCGGCACATTCACCACAACCGCTCTGCCGGCGGGCACAAACTCCATCGCCGGGACCTACGTGGGGACAAATGCGACTTCAACCTCCGGCCCAGTTGTTGTCGACGTGGTCGCGCCCACCTTTAGCTTCGCCAACACGGGCAGCACTTCGCATACAGTTCTGGCGGGCGAGCGGAATTCACGCCGCTCGCGGGCGACCGCTATTTCGGCGAGGACGAGGCGATCGTCGGCGGGCTCGGCCGGTTCGAAGGCGAGGCGGTCTGCGTGATCGGGCAGGAAAAGGGCAACGACACCGAAAGCCGCGTCAGGCACAATTTCGGCATGGCGCGCCCCGAGGGCTATCGCAAGGCGGTGAGGCTGATGGAGCTCGCCGACCGCTTCGGCCTGCCGGTCATCGCGCTCGTCGACACCGCCGGCGCCTTTCCGGGGGTCGAGGCCGAGGCGCGCGGCCAGGCGGAGGCGATCGCGCGCTCGATCGACGCGTGCCTCTCGCTCGGCGTGCCCAATGTCGCGGTGGTGATCGGCGAGGGCGGCTCGGGCGGCGCGGTCGCCATCGCCACGGCGAACAAGGTTCTGATGCTCGAGCACGCGATCTATACCGTCGCCTCCCCCGAGGCCTCGGCCTCGATCCTCTGGCGCGATTCCTCGCGAGCCCAGGACGCGGCGACCGGCATGAAGATCACCGCCCAGGACCTGATCAAATTCGGCGTCATCGACGCCATCGTGTCCGAGCCCGTCGGCGGCGCCCATCGCGATCCCGAAGCCGCGGTCCAGGCGACGGGCAGGGCGATCAGCGAGGCGCTGAGGTCGCTCCAGAACATGGACGGCGACGCGCTCAGGGAAGCGCGCGCGGAAAAATATCTCGCCATGGGGCGGAGGATGTAGGCCGCCGCCCAGCCATCGGCAGCATCTATGCGCACGCCAGCAGCCGCCCGGCATCGTTTCCGAGACGTCCGGGCTGGGATCTCGTTGCGAGAGCTGTGGCTTAGCCGACGCTACGCGACAGCGTACAATTTGGGTTTGTTCTCGTGCGACTGAGCCGCGGGCACGGCGTTTGGCGGGCTGACCCAGTGGCGGGCTACGCCGCTGTTATGCGTCACCGCCAGGGTGACGGGTCCGGCGAGCCCTGCCCAGATGTCGGAGCTAAGCACGAGTTCGCCCTTCGTCCAGCGCCAGGCGACGCCGTCCCGCGCCTCCTCGGGGTGGAGACCGTTCTTGAGCCGCTCGTCGTCGAGGGAGACGGAACGCGCCTCTCCGCGGCCGTTCGAGACGACGAGCCCGACCAGCGAAAGCCCGAGGGACCGGGGGTCCGCGCGGCCGAGCAGGGCAGGGACGAAGGTGTTGGACTTCAGACGCACGTCCCGCGCGCCCGCCGGCAACAGGAAGACGGCCGCGTCGCCCTCGCACAGCGGACGGCGAACCTCGCCGTCGACCATGAGATGAAGGTCCGTCTCGAACGAGCGCGTCCAGCCGACCGCCTCGGCGCGGGCGATGAGACGCCGGCGGACGAAGTCTAGGACGGGCCCGTCCAGCACAACCGGGCGGCAGAAGTCGGCGTGGGTCTTCGTGCGCCCCTCGTCCAGAGCATCGAGCGAGCCGCCCGCCTCCTCGAAGAAGGCGCGATTGCCATGCACGAAATAGCTTTCCGCCGGCAGGTTGTTGGCGAGGAGAATGTCGTGGCTGTCGAGTTCGACATGCCAGTAGCTGATCTCCTCGACTTCCACCTGGGTGATGGTCGCGCCGTTGACGAGGTTCGACGCCGGGACCAGCACCTCGCCGCAGAGATCGATGCAGATCGAGTGGCCGGTCGAAACGTAGAGATCCTGCGAGGGCCGGTTCGGCCCGAAGGCGCCCTGCGCGATGCGGACAGGGAATGCGGGCCCGGGATTGGGATGGCTGCGTAGGTCAAGGTCGCGATGGCCGATCCATTTGACCGGCCGCAGCTCGCCCGACGCGGTCACGACGACGTCTCCGGCCTTGAGCGTCTCGACCGGCACGTCGCCCCGGGGCGTGCGGATGAGCGTGCCCGCGGCGAAGCAGACTTGCGTCGACGACACAGAGTTGCTGGTAAACGAGCCGGGGGGGACGTTGACAGCAACACCGCCGCTCGCCAAGGTCACAGTTGCAAGCGCGGTGGGATTTTGATTTTCATAGGAAACCACAAAATCGTTGGCGCCCTGAGAAGATATTGAAAAGAAGTCGCCGAACGGGTTGGTCACGTTATTGAAAGACGTAAAATTGAAGTTGTTCCCTCCATCAACCGCGCCTGTCAGCTGACCAGTGACAGTCCCGGTGTTATAATCGACCTCAATCGTGCCGCTTAACGTCCCCGTATCACTCCCTTCGGTGAACGTCACATCATTGAACGTGATATCGTAGATAGTGTCAGGCATGGCATCCCCCCTCGCAGGCGTGTGCTCAGTTAGGGAAGATAGCAGCAAAATTGGATTTGTCCACTCGTCATGCGCCGTGGCGACGCCGCCTTCTGAACAGGATGCCGCTCCTCGAACTGGGGCCTCCAGGAGCCTCACGGAGGCCCCCCCCCAGCGCTTTGGTCTTGGCGCTCTGGGCCGCTGCAGCGTGGATCTGGTGACGGCTCGAGAGGGCGGCCAGCCTGCCGCCGGTCGAGTGGCAAAACAGGACCGGAGTGCGAGGTCGATCACCAAAATTGCACTGAAGCGGTCAACGGAGTTGATAATCTCCGCCAGGCGACGCACGCGCGGAGCGCTATGGCTCATTGGTTCAAGAGCCGGCGCTTGACGCGATGGCGCAAGAGAGGTGAAGCCGTCGCGTTCCGCGCGGGCGCCCTCATCCGGGCCCTCGGGCCATCTCCCGCGAGGCGGGAGAAGGGACGCTGCGACGAATGATGATTGGAGGAAACCCCATGCTGCAAACCTGGCGCTGGTTCGGGCCGGACGATTCCGTAACTTTGGAGCACGCCGCGCAGGCCGGCGCGGCCGGCGTCGTGACCGCGCTGCACCATCGCAACCGGGGCGAGGTCTGGAGCGAAGACGAAGTCGCCAGGCGCCGCGCCGAGATCGAGGGCGCGGGCCTCGTCTGGTCGGTGGTCGAGAGCATCGGGGTCGGCAAGTCGATCAAGACGCGCAGCGGCGACTTCCGGCAAAGACTCGAAAACTACAAGCAGTCGATCCGCAACGCCGCGCGCGCCGGGGTCAAGGTCTTCTGCTACAATTTCATGGCGATCACCGACTGGACGCGCACCAATCTCAACTGGCGCCTGCCGAACGGCGGGACGGCGTTGCGCTTCGACGCGGTCGATTTCGCCGCCTACGATCTCTTCATCCTGAAGCGCGATCGCGCCGAGGGCGACTATCCGTCCGGGCGGATCGCGGCCGCCGAGGCCCGCTTCGCGGCGATGACGCCGGAGGCTCAGAACGCGCTCGAACGGACGCTGATCGACTGGCTGCCGGCGCGCGACTTCACTTATGACCGCGACAGTTTTCGGCGCGCTCTCGACGGCTACGCCGACGTCGGGGTCGAGGCGATGCGCGACAACCTCATCGCCTTCGTGCGCGAGATCGCGACCGTCGCGGAAGAGGAGGGCGCGCGTCTCGCCATCCATCCCGACGATCCGGCCTTTCCGATCTTCGGCCTGCCGCGGGTGATGTCGACCGCCGACGACGTGCGAAAACTCTTCGCCGCCGTGCCGTCGCCCGCCTGCGGGATCACGCTCTGCGCCGGCTCGTTCGGCTCCAATCCGGCCAACGATCTCGTCGCGATGGCGCGCGAATTCGGACCCCGCGTGCATTTCGTTCACCTGCGCAACGTCAGTCGCGAGCCGGACGGCTCGTTCTTCGAGGCCGACCACCTCGGCGGCGACGTGGACCTCGTCGCGCTGGTCGCGGCGCTGATGACCCAGGAAGCGCGCCGCCGCGCGGAGGGCCGCGCCGACGCCGAAATCCCGATGCGGCCCGACCACGGCCACCTCATCGGCGACGACCGTCTCAAGCGGATGAACCCCGGCTATTCCTTCATCGGCCGCCTCAAGGGGCTGGCGGAGCTCCGCGGCGTGATGCAGACGGTCGGGGCGTTCCGGGAGGGGCGGGTGGCCTAAGCGAAATTACGGTAATATAAGTCGCTGCAACGCCGCCGCAGGCTCATCGCTCTCACTAAAGCCACGGGGGCATCGGCATCAACGGGACATCAGGTGGCAGCGCCTGGTTGAACGCATTGACAGCGGCTATTGCAGCTCGATCGGCATTCGTCGATGCGTCGAGCGCTTTTTCCCAGTCATCAGCGGCTTTGTCCCAGTCGGCTCTGGCCTTCTCCAAGGGGACAATCCATTTTTGGCGCTCGGCAGGGTTATCCTGACCTTTTCCCCACTGAACCCAAGCATTGTAGGCATCAGTATATTGATCCCAAGCCAGATCGCGCGCCTTCTTTAGTTTATCGGCTTCGTCTTTCTTTTCTTTGGCTTTCTTCTTGGCGTCCTGCGCCGCCTTCCACAATGCAAAATCGTCCGGCATGTTTTCCTCCTTAATCTAATCTGTATATCTTATGAAAAACAAAGACATACTGAGCAAAAAAATCGTCAATGTCAAGTAAATAAGAATGCGTCTGAAAGCCCGCTGGCCCGCTCGAGGCCTCGGTCATGGCGCGAGCCGGGCCCGGTCGGTCTGACCCTGCGACTACGCTTCACCCCCGCTTCACAGTCATGAGCGGGGTATCGGCCTTGCCCATGTCGCGTGGCCTTTCGGGCCGAAATGATTCTGCAGGTCTCCGCGCTCCTGTAGACGCGGTCCATAGCCCGTCGAAAGACGGGCATCCTTCTGGACGCCCTATGGACCGCGTCAGCCGCGATTGGCGATCGCGGCTACAGACGCTCACCACAACCTCGGGAAGAACACCGGCGTCCGCGCCGCATAGGCCGCGAAGTCGTGCAGTCGCGTCCGCTGCATGTGCTCCTCGAGCGGCGGCACGCCTGAGGCGTAGCGCAGGGTCCAGTACATGATCGCCGGGGCGAAGAGCGCGAGCCACGTCAGCGGCGCGTCCGGCTCAAGCGCGATGAGCGCGACCGCGGCCCAGACCATGAATTCGCAAAAATAGTTCGGGTGGCGCGACAGGCCCCAGAGGCCGGCGTCGCAAATCGCGCCGCGGTTCGCAGGATCGGACTTGAAGCGCGCGAGCTCAGCGTCGGCCAGAGCCTCGCCGAGGATCGCCGCCGCGAGGACCGCGAGGCCGACGACATCCTGCAGCCGCAGCGAGGGGCCGGCCGCGTGGGCGGCCAGCGCAATCGCTACGGCGAGCACTGCGCCGACGGCGGCCTGCGCCTGAAGAAAGGCGAAAAGCTGCAGCGGCGCCGCCTCGCCCCAGTCTTCGATCATCCTGGCGTAGCGCGGATCGGTGGCCGACTTGAGGGTCCGCCGGACGATATGGAGGCCGAGCCTGAGCGACCAGGCGGTCACGAGCGCCGCGACGAGCCCGCGCCGCCAGAGAGCTTCGCCGCCCCCGACCGGCTTGAGCGCGAGCGCTGCGCCCGTCGCGCCGACGCCAAATGTCCAGAGTGCGTCGATCCAGCCTGCGTTGCCGGTTCGTCTCTCAATCGCCCAGGCCCCCGCCATGACCGTGGCCAGGCCGACGAGCGCGATTGCAGCGGCGACAGCGAGTTCGGCCAGGCTCATCGGCGCCGGCCCGCGGCTAAAGGCGAACGAAAGGCTGGATCAGCCGGCCGATGAGCCCCTGCCAGCGCAACTCCCCCTGCATCGCGACGAGCGACACGCAATCTTCTCCCTCTTCGACGTGCGGTTCGTGATGCACGCTGTCGTCGCCGAGGTCGAAATCGCCCGGGCCATAACGCTCCCCGTCGTGCCGGAACGCGCCGCTGAGGACGCAGGTCATCTCGAGTCCGGTATGAGCGTGCTCGATCAGCTTCGCGCCGGCGCCGGCCTTGAGCAGGAACACCCGCGTCCGGCTCGGCTCGGGCAACCGTATCGGCTGCATCGCAACGCGGGGCGCAATCCGCCGCCACGGGCCGAAATCGTAGGTCCTGACGAAGCGCGGCAGATCCTTCGGCGCATCGTGGCGCATCCGCCGGGCCCGGGGCGGGGCGGGCGGCGGCTCGGCGATCCGCGCCAGCGTGCGGTCGAGCGCGCCTTCCGCGAGCGCGGCGGGGCTCGCCTCGTCGATCAGCGCGCCGCCGACCCGCTCCATCGCGCGCACAAAATCCCGGCAGGACGGGCAGGCCGCAAGATGCGTCGCAACCGCGACGCGCTGGCCGAGATCGAGCGCGCCTGCGGCGAACGCCGCCAGGAGATCCTCTTCGGGGTGATGGGCGATCGTCATTGCAACTCTTCCAAAAGACCGCGCAGGCGCCTCATCGCCAGCCGTCACGCGGGATTTCACCGTGCCAAGAGGAATTTGGAGCGCGCGGGCGATCTCGCCATGCGGACGCTCCTCGAAAAACGACATCTCGATCACCCGCAGCTGATCGGCAGGCAACGCCTTCAGCGCCCCGCGAATGCGCCCCTCCGACTCCGAAGTCATCAGGCGCGCGTCCGCCAGCGGCGAATCGTCGACCTCGAACTCCGCTTCGACCTCGTCGACCCGCATCGCGCCGCCGCGCCGGTCGCGCCTCAGCGCGTCGATGCGGAGGTTGCGCGCGATGGTGAAGATCCAGGTCGCCGCGCCCGCGTTTCCCGGGTCGTAGAGCTGGGCCTTGCGCCATACCGCGAGCATCGTCTCCTGCGCGAGCTCCTCGGCCTGCGCCTCGCTCGTTCCGGTCCGCTGCAAGTAGCCCTTCACCCGCGGCGCGAAGAATGCGAAGAGATCCGCGAAGGCCGCGCGATCCTGCGCGCGCCGCGATCGCGCCGATCCGGTCGCTCCATCGGTCGCCGCGGCGGGTCGCCTCTGAACTATCCGACATCGCCGTCCCTGACGCCGCGGTTGGAGCCGGGCGCGCGCGTTTCCGCGCAATGCAGCGGAAACTGGGCGCGTCGAAGACTTGAGGGTGCAGAGCGCGGCGGTCATCGACGACTTGAACGGCTGCGAAGAGCCTTTGGATCATCGAACCATGATCCAATTTTTCCATTTGCCCGTAACGACATCGAGGAGCAGCCGGACCGGCCGCGCCGGCCAAGATGGAATGTGCGGGTTGGGACGGCCATGAGTTCAGGATCTCGTCTTCGCATCGCCGTGGTGGGCTCCGGCGTGGCCGGCCTTTCCGCCGCGTGGCTGCTCAGCCGTCGCCACGACGTCATCGTCTACGAGAAGGCGGACCGGATCGGCGGTCATTCGAATACGGTCCTCGCGCCCCTCGCCGAGGGCCAGATTCCCGTGGACACCGGCTTCATCGTCTTCAATCCGAAGACATATCCCAATTTTGTCCAATTGTTGAAGGCGCTCGACGTCAAGACCCACCTCTCCGACATGAGCTTCGCCGTTTCGCTGCACGACGCTGGAATCGAATATTCCGGCAACAGCCTCTTTAGCCTGTTCGCCCAGCCGTCGAATATCGTCAGTCCCCGGTTCTGGGGCATGCTGGCGGATCTGGCGCGGTTCTACCGGCAGGCCCCGCGAGACGCGCGCCACATTCATGAGGATCATTTGACCTTAAGCGAATATCTGGCGGCGGGGCGCTACGGCGAGGCTTTTCGCGACCACCACATCGTGCCGCTGGCGAGCGCGATCTGGTCGGCGACCCCGGCGGAAATCATGGCCTTTCCCGCAGCGGCGTTCATCCGCTTCCATCACAATCACGGCCTCCTGCAGTTCAGCAATCGGCCGCTGTGGCGGACCGTCACCGGCGGCAGCACGGAATATGTGAGCCGCATGGGGCTTTCGCTCGCAGGCTCGATCCGTTACGGCGCGGGCGCGCGGCGGATCGAGCGCAACGCGCTGGGCGCGACCGTCGTCGACGCCCGGGGCGAGCGGGACCGGTTCGACCAGGTGGTCCTCGCCTGCCACGCCGACGAGGCGCTGGCGCTGATCGACGAGCCGACTCATGAAGAGCGCGCGCTGCTCGGCGCCTTCCGCTACAGCCGCAATCTCGCGGTCCTCCACACCGACGAGAGCCTGATGCCGCGCCGGCGCGCGGTCTGGGCGAGCTGGAACTACATCAGCGGCGGGGCTTCAGCGCCCGAGCGGGTCTCGGTCACCTACTGGATGAACAAATTGCAGGCTCTGCCGACCAGGACCAACGTCTTCGTCACCCTGAACCCGTCGCGGGCGCCGCGCGAGGACTGCGTGCTCAGGACCGAGGCCTACGATCATCCGCTGTTCGACGCCGCGGCGATCGCCGCCCAGAAGCGGCTTTGGGGCCTGCAGGGCTCGCGCAACGTCTGGTATTGCGGCGCCCATTTCGGTTCGGGATTTCATGAGGACGCGCTGCAGGCGGGTCTCGCCGTCGCGGAAGAGCTTGGCGGCGTCAAGCGCCCCTGGACCGTACGCGGGCGAATCGTCGCGCATCTGGATCACGCCCCGGGCGGCGCCGGCGCCGCTGGAGCGCGCCGCATGACGCTCCGATCGTCGCTCTACGTCGGCTCGGTCTTCCACCGGCGGCTGACGCCGAAACCGCACCGGTTCCGCTACCGTCTGTTCTGGCTTCTGATCGATCTCGACGAGCTCCCGGCGCTCGACCGCCGGCTGAAGGCTTTTTCGCACAACCGGTTCAATCTCTTTTCCCTGTACGACCGCGATCACGGCGACGGCGGCGCGGCGCCGCTCAAGGCGCAGGCCGAGGGGCTTCTCGCCGAGCAGGGAATCGACGCTGGCGGACCCGATCCGGCTGCTCTGCATGCCGCGCACGCTCGGCTACGACTTCAATCCGATCAGCGTCTATTTCTGCGATCGCCCCGACGGCGCGCTGGCGGCGCTGATCTATCAGGTCCACAACACGTTCGGGGAGCGGCACTCTTATGTTCTGCCAGTCGCCGGTGCGGGCGGATCCGTGCGGCAGGCCTGCGCGAAAGCGTTCTTCGTCAGCCCGTTCATGCCGATGGGGCTCCGCTACGAGTTCCATGTATCGCCGCCCGGCGAGACCCTGACCGTCGCGATTCGCGCGAGCGGGCCGGACGGCCCGATGCTGCGCGCGGCGCTCACGGGCGAGCGGCGGGAACTCACGAACGCCGCCTTGCTGAAGGCCGGGCTTTCGGTCCCGCTCGAGGCGATGAAGACCACGGCCGCGATCCACTGGGAAGCGGCGCGCCTGTGGGCGAAGGGCGTCGCCTATTTGGGGCGCGATGCCAAGCGCAACGAGACGCGGGCCGATCCGACCGCGGTTTCAAGGCGCTCTTAAGGAGGCGCGTCGCAGGGCTAAGCAGCTTCCAAGACCGAAGCGAGACGCTTTGCTTGTCAAGGGGGCGCGCCGTCATCGCGAGGAGCCGTAGGGCGTCGAAAGACGCCCGTCTTTCGACGGGCTATGGCGACGCGGCGATCCAGAGTCGGAGAGCTCGGCGATCCCGAACGCGCTTCTGCGCCATTGCGGCGTAGGCAATGACCGACACAATCGGCGCCCTGCGGCTCCTGGATCGCCACGGCGCTACGCGCCTCGCAAAGACGGCCTGATGCAGGCGTGACGAAGATTGAAATCTTGTACCTATTCAGGTACAAGACGGCATGCGCGTCACCTCCTATTCAGAACTCCGCCGCAACCTCGCCTCGGCGCTCGACAGCGTCAGCGCCGATCACGAGCCTTTGATCATCACCCGCGACCGGGGCAAGCCGGCCGCGGTGCTCATTTCGCTCGAGGATTTCGCTTCCTATGAGGAGACGCAGTTTCTGCTGAAGAACCGGCGCAATGCCGAACGCCTGCTCGAATCGATCGCCGAACTCGAAAACGGCCGGGGCGAGACGCAATCCCTGATCGAATGAATCTCATCTTCAGCCAGCGGGCGTGGGAAGATTACCTCTATTGGCAGGGTCACGATCCCAAACTGCGGGCGCGTCTCAACGCCTTGATCAAGGAAGCTTCGCGGGCGCCGTTTCAGGGGACGGGCAAGCCCGAGCCGCTTCGAGGCCCGCTTAGCGGTTGGTGGTCCCGGCGACTGACACAGGAACACCGTCTGGTGTATCGCCCGATCGAAGATGGCCTGCTAATCGCGCAATGCCGAAACCATTACTAAGGAATTCATCGAATATCCGTCCGACAGCCGCATCTTGTCCCTTCCCATCGAAACCGCAGTCGCCGCTGTCCCCTGAGCTTGACGAAGGAACCGTCGGCGCGCGTGACCGCGCCGTCATGACGGTCAGTGGCAGACGAAGCTTTCCGCATTCTCGAAGCAACCCTTGACAAAGGGGCGCCGTGCGGACATGACACTTGCATATTTTCCCGATAACACCGGTCCTACGCGCGCGGCGACGGTCCTGGTTCGCCGAATGGTTTATCCCAACCTTTAGGAGGATGCCGGATGAGCCCGATCGGCAAATGGTTTCAGCGATACGGGATTGTTGCGCTCATGGTGGCGTATATCGTCGACGCGACGGACGCTTCCGCTGTTGCGCTAGGCGATAAGGCGAACAGCTACGCGCCCGCCGCCGTGCGCGCCGCGCCTGGGCTGCACTGCAGGTTGCATGAGGCGGGCGGCGCGGCTTCTGAGGGCCTACCCGTGTTCACCGATGCGGACGGCTTTGCCCGCTTCCAGGCGGTGCGCGAGAAGGCCGGCGAAGCGCGCGGGCGTCTCACTTTGGATTGCAAGGACGCGGCCGGAAAATCTTCAGCCTATCCCGTGGATCTTGCTGCGGAAGAGACATTTGCGCCTCATCCGATCGACCTCTCGAAAGAGCCGGGCGTCGACCGGCCCGCCCTGAAAGGCGATCCTGCCTCTTATTCCACGCTCGCCCTGATCGAGGCGGGTTATGGCGTTCGGCCCGATCCCAAGAAGAACCCCGCCGCCTATGCGCGCTGGCGCGAGGCCGCGTCAAAGCCCGTCCGGCTGCTCGCCGCCGACCGGATGCTGGTGCACAAGCGCAATAAGGTGACGTCGAGCCAGGATGGTCTCTATACCGGCAGCGTATTGAACGGCTCGTCCAGTTACAGCTGGATCGAGTTGACGTTCAACGTGCCGATGGCGATTCCTAGCGGCGACGGAACCACGACCACCGAAATATCGGTATGGGTCGGGTTGGCGGCGACCAATCCGGCGCCGGGTGGGCTCATTCAGGACGGCATCTGGGTCTCGACGACGCCCACGACCGCAAACTACACCGCCTTCCGAGAATACTGCTGCGGCGACCCGAACCACAATGATTTCGGCTCTTCGTTCAACCCGAATCCCGGCGACAAGATTTATTCCCAGGCCTGGTACTGCAATTCGAAAGGCGAGGTTGACATCAATGGCGGCTACGGCTGCGCGCTCGTCCAGGACATGAACTCGGGCGCCGCGCTGACCTGTACGTCGCCAAATGGCTCGCCTTGCGCGTCCGTCAAGGCGAATGTCCTGTGCTCCGTAAGCCCCAGCGCTCCGAATTGTTTCGAGATCGCAACCGACGCGGATTTCATCATCGAAAACGACACGCCGCAGGCCTGCAGCACTTGCGTCCAGTTCACCGACTTCACGCCGACCCTGGTCATGGCCGGTTCGGCCGTCTCGGCGGCATCGAACGCGGCCACGATCAGCCACGATCCCACCGTTACGGTATTCACGGATTGGACGCGGACCACGACGCATATGGTCGTGGCGCTGGCCAGTCCTGACGAGACCAAGTTCACCATCGAGCCAGGCCAGATTCCTTACGCCTTGTATTGCCAAGGGCCTTTGAAGACGAGCGGGACGCTTGTGCCGCTGACGCCATTCGAATGGTCGAATGTCGGCGCCGGCGCCAAACCTCCGGGCCCGGGCAAGTGCGCCTGGCCAGATCGCGGCCCCAGGGGCACGGAAATCAAGGCGCATAACAGCAATGTGATTTCAGGATTTCTGAACCAGTTCGCAAATCTGCCGGCCAACAAATTCATGGAGGTTTCCGTCTATAACGACGCCGCGCATGATCACGACATGGTGGTGACGAAAATCGTCGGCTCCCCCAATCCGCCATTTCCCGTCGCGCCGTCATCGCCCTAAGTGGCGGCGGCAGCCTCTTGCGGCGTCATGGTTCCCGCGGCCGCTTGGGCGCGAGTCCGATCGCCTTGGCGAGGGCGTGGGCGGGCTCGAGCGCCGGGACGATGTGCCCTCATGCTGTGAAGAGGCGAGCCCGCGACGCTATCAGGCCAAACCGGATAGCGCCGGAACCGCGCCGCCGCCGCCCTCACTGGCAGGCGAAGCTTTCCGCCTTCTCGACGTCGCCGCCGACATAGCGGGCGATCTTTGGCCAGGGGCAGAGCGGCCGGGTGCGCGACTTGCTCCAGTTCGCCGGCAATTCCTTGTTGTCGGCGCGCACGCTGGCTGCAATCGCGTCCGGCGCCTTGCCGTTTTCGACCCAGTCGACGATCGCGCCAAGCGCGTCGAAATTGTCGGTCGCCGGGCCGCCCGAGCAATGGTTCATGCCCGGCACGGCGAACAGGCGCGCGAATTTGGCCGCCCTGCCGCCGGCGTTGGCGTCGAGCTTCTCGTCCCAGCGCGCGATCGAATTGAAGGAAAAGACGCCGTCGCTCTGGCCCTGGTACGCGATCAGCTTGTGCCCCGCCGCCTGCAGCGCCTCGAGCTTCGGATCGTCGGCGTCGGGCGGCGTCATGAACTCCCAGGCCAATTCCGGATAGTCGATTGCCTTGCCGTCGACCTCGAAGGTCCCTTTGGCGTAAATTTTCGGCGCGTCGCGGTCGAAATCGAAATGCGCCAGAAAGGCGAGGAGCGAGCCCGGGTCGCCCTTGGTCGGCGTCGGCGGCGTGGTGAAGATCTCCGAGAGCGACGCCGCGCCCATCGTCGCGATCAGCGGATTGCCGTCCCACGGCGGGATGCCGGACTCGATCTTCCAGAACCGCCAGTCATGGGCGCCCACGCCGCCGTCGAACGGCCAGTCGGAATAGAGCGCCTCGCCCTTCGAATTGGTCGGCCCGGCGAAGTCGCGGGTCAGCGCCTTGACCTGCGGCTCGCTGAGGCAGGACTCGTCTTTGGCCCCTTTGCACTGAAGGTCGGCGAGATGGAAGACCTTCTGGCAGGCGCGGATGTCGCCGACCATGCCGTCCTTGACCCCGTCGAGCCCGTCGCACGCCTCGACGACCTTGCTGGCGATCAGCGCCATGTCCTCTTTGGAGAAGGATTTCTTGATATCCGGATCGACGCTGAGAAAAGCCTGCGCGTCCCAGGCATGCTGCAAGGCCGCGCGCGGCAGGTCGTAGCCGGGATCGCCCGCGACGAAGCCGTCGTAAGATCCGCCCATGCGCGAGGCGGCGACCATCGCGTGCCGGCCGCCGTTCGAACAGCCGAACATGTAGGAGCGGGCGGGGGCGACGCCGTAATAGCGGGCGATGATGGCTTTGCCGATCGGGCCGAGCGTCGCGTCGCCGGCATAGCCATAGTCCGACCGCGCCCGCGGATCGAGGCCGAAGGCCGAGCCGGCCCCGAGGCCGAAGGCGGCGAAGGCCGGGTCCGCGCCGGAATGGCCCTCGTCGCTGCTGAGCACCGCGAAGCCGCGAGCGAGCGCGCTTTTGCCCGCGACCGCATTCATGTCCTTGGGGTCGCCGGTCGCCGGAACGATCTCGCCGTCGTTGCCGCCATTGACCTGATGCAGAAAACGGCCGCTCCACGCCTCCGGCAGCCTGAGCTCGAAGCCCAGCGCGTAATGTTTCCCGTCAGCGCCGACGCGTTCGTTGGCCGCGCCGGTGACGACGCAGGCGGCGGGTTCGCCATTGGCCGCGGGCGCGGCGACGGCCGAGACGATCCGCACGTTCGGCAGCCCGATCGCTTCCGTCGTCACCTCGGCGCAGGCGCGCGGCCTGGCCGCTGCGGCGGCGTCTTCGGGCGTCCCGGCGAAGGCGGGCGCGCTGGCGCTGGCGAGCAAGGCGCCGAGGGCGAGACCTGGATGAAGGCGGGGGCGGGCCGATGACAGTCGCGGAGGGCCGCAGTCCGGCGCCGAATTCTCATAGACGCGATCGCTTCGAACCGCGAACCGTCGCAGAGCCAACCTCGGCATGCCAGCCTCCCTGATTTGCGGGTCCCCGTCCGCCCGTCTCCTGAGACAGGATGATACGCCCGCGATTCCCACTGTTCAACGAAAGCCGCTTCTCGGCCCGCGCCCACTTGTAATAAATAACAAGTATACGAAGTTAATACTTACACTGTGGTCCGACGGCGTCTCGACTGTGCCGCAGGTCGGGAGTGGCTGGCGCTGTCGGAGCGACGCGGGGGCCCCGATAGTTGCAGATTTTGGCGCCTAGGCGATTGGAAAGACGGAGTCGCTCGCAAAAGTGCGGTGACCGTCCCGCGATCGGCTCTCACATCCCGCCGAGATGCTCGGCGACGGCGAAAATGTCCTTGTCGCCGCGCCCGCACATGTTCATCACCATGAGATGATCCTTCGGCCGCTTGGGAGCGAGCTCGATCACCTTGGCGAGCGCGTGGGCCGGCTCCAGCGCCGGGATGATGCCCTCGAGTTGTGAGCAGAGCTGGAACGCGTCCAGCGCCTCCTGGTCGGTCGCCGAAAGATAGGTCACGCGGCCGACGTCGTTCAGCCACGCGTGCTCCGGACCGACGCCCGGATAGTCGAGCCCGGCGGAGATCGAGTGGCCTTCGAGGATCTGGCCGTCGTCGTCCATCAGGAGATAGGTGCGGTTGCCGTGCAGCACGCCGGGCCGGCCGCCGGTGATCGAGGCGGCGTGGCCGTTCGGCTCGTCGAGCCCGCGGCCTGCGGCCTCGACGCCGAACATCTCGATCCGCTCCTCGTCGAGGAACGGATGAAAGAGGCCGATCGCATTGGAGCCGCCGCCGATCGCCGCGACCAGACTGTCCGGCAGGCGGCCCTCGGCCTCCAGCATCTGTGCCCGCGTCTCGTTGCCGATGACGCACTGGAAGTCGCGCACCATGGACGGGTAGGGATGCGGGCCGGCGGCGGTGCCGATGCAATAAAAGGTGTCGGCGACATTGGTGACCCAGTCGCGCAGCGCCTCGTTCATTGCGTCCTTCAGCGTGCGCGCGCCCGACTGCACCGGCCGCACCTCGGCGCCCAGCATCTTCATCCGGAATACGTTGGGCTTCTGCCGCTCGACGTCGACCGCGCCCATATAGACGACGCATTGCAGGCCGAAACGGGCGCAGGCGGTGGCGGTGGCGACGCCGTGCTGGCCGGCGCCGGTCTCGGCGATGATGCGCTGCTTGCCCATGCGGCGGGCGAGCAGGATCTGGCCCAACACGTTATTGATCTTGTGCGCGCCGGTGTGGTTGAGTTCGTCGCGCTTGAAATAGACCTTTGCGCCGCCGAGCCTTTTCGTCAGCCGTTCGGCGAAATAGAGCGGGCTCGGCCGCCCGACATAGTGCTTGAGGAACGAGTCGAGCTCCGCCTGGAACGACGGGTCGGCCTTCGCCGCTTCATAGGCCTTTTCCAGCGAGAGGATCAGCGGCATCAGCGTCTCGGCGACGAAGCGGCCGCCGTAGATGCCGAACCGCCCGCGCTCGTCGGGTCCCTTGCGGAAGGAGTTGGGCTTGTCGAGCTTGGCCATCATTCGACTCCTTCGGCCGCACGCTGAAACGCTTCGCGCGCGGCGACGATGAACGCCCTGATCCTCGTTTCGTCCTTGACGCCGGGCGCGCTCTCGACGCCCGACGAGACGTCGACGCCGATCGCGCCGGTCTCGGCGATCGCCTCCGCGACATTGTCCGGGTCGAGGCCGCCGGAGACCAGCCAGGGCCGCCTGGGGGAAAAGCCTTGCGCCATGCGCCACTCGAAAGCGCGGCCGTTGCCGCCGGGCAGGGCGGCGCCCTTCGGCGGCTTGGCGTCGATCAACAGAAAGTCCGCAGCGCCGTCGTAAGGGGCGGCGGCGGCGAAGTCGGCGCGCGCCGCAACGCCGATCGCCTTCATGGTCGGGCGGCCAAAACGCTCGCGGATCTCGGTCGCGCGCGACGGCGATTCGCGCCCGTGCAGCTGCAGGATATCGGGCGCGAGCGACTCCACGATCCGTGCGAGCGTCTGGTCGTCGGCGTCGACGCTGAGCGCGACGATCCGCGCGCGCCCGCGGGCCTGCGCCCCGAGATCGCGCGCTTGGGCGTAGCCGACGTGGCGCGGGCTCCTGGGGAAGAACACGAAGCCCGCCATGTTTGCGCCGGCGGCGAGTGCGGCCTCGAGGGTCGGGGCGGTGGAGAGGCCGCAGATTTTGACGATGGGCGTCATTGCCGCCTCTTTCGATCAAAGCGCGGCCCCTGTCAAAGGCGATCGCCACGGTCGCCTTTACACGCATTAGCCGCTTTTGTCTTTACGTCGCCTCTATGGAACCTTATGGCGCCATCGCGCGTCGCCGATGAGCAGGAGCAACGGCGTGAGGCATTCTCGGCTTATTGCGGTTTCGGCTCTGATCGTGGCCGCCTCCTTTCCCGCGGCCGCGGCGGAAGGCGATGCCGCGGCCGGCGAAACAACGTTCAAGGTCTGCCGAACCTGCCATCAGATCGGCGAGAAAGCCCGCAATTTCGTCGGGCCGGAGCTCAACGGGGTCATTGGCCGCAGGGCGGGGACGGCGCCCGGCTACAATTATTCGGACGCCAACAAGAATTCGGGCCTGACCTGGGATGAGGCGACCCTGACAAAATATCTGAGGATGCCGCGCGAAGTCGTTCCAGGCACCAAGATGGCTTTTCCAGGCCTGACGAGCGACAGCGACATCGCCAACGTGATTGCCTACCTCAAGCAGTTCGGCCCCGACGGGAAGAAGATGTGAGCTGACCTGCCGGGAACGCGGCTCCGTCGCCGTTCGGCGCGGCGTCGGTTTGCGGGGTCGGCGCCGCGAGCCCGCCCTCGATCGCGCCGATTTCCGCTTCGGCGGCGACACGCATTTTCGTTTCGGCGCCGCGGTAGAGCGCGACGATTCGCCGGCCCTCGTCGGTCAGCGCGGCCCCGCCTCCATTCACCCCGCCGTGGTGCGCAGCGACCAGGGGAGCGGCGAAGAGCTGGTTCAGGTCGTCGACCAGGAGCCAGGCGCGTCGGTACGACATGCCCTGCGCGCGCCCCGCAGCCGAGATCGAACCGGTTCTGTCGATCGATTCGAGCAGCGCGACCTTGCCTGCGCCGAGCCGGCGGCCGGCGTCGAAATCCAGCCGAATCGTCAACCGGGTCGACATGTCTCCTCCCTTTGACCTTGACTTCATCAGACGCGGCTAATGAGAATGGGCGAATTCCCAATAGAGCGCTCGGGCGCGGCGATAGAACGGACCCGGCTGCAGATCGCGTCCGTCGATGTGGCGGACCGGCGTCACCTTGCCGAAATTGCCGACAACGAAGATTTCGTCGGCCTCATCGAAGTCGGAAAAGCGCAAGGTCGCTTCGCGCGCGTCCTTGCCGTCGTCGCGCAGCAATTTGAGGACGCGCTGGCGGGTGACCCCGTTGAGGAACGTTCCGTTCGCCATCGGCGTCGAAACGACGCCATCCTTGGCCATGAACACGTTCGCGGTCGCGAGCTCGGCGACGTTTCCGAGCATGTCGCAGAGGAGACAATTGTCGAACCCGCGCGCCCGCGCCTCGAGCAGCGCGCGCGCATTGTTGGGATAGAGGCAGCCGGCCTTGGCGTCGATCGGCATGGTGACGCCGAGCGGCTTCATATAGGCCGAGCGGGTGATCGACACGCCGGTCGGCTCCGGCAGCGGCGCCTCGTAGATGCAAAGGCAGAAGCGGGTCGATTCCGGGTCGGGCGGGACCGATATCGCGCCGCCGCGTTCGGCCCAGTACATCGGGCGGATATAGAGCTCGGCTTTCGCGCCGAACTTGCTGACGCCCTCGCGCGCGAGTTCGACCATCGCCTCCTCGCTCATGAACGGCTTCAGCCACATGGTCTGGGCCGAGCGGTTGAGGCGGGCGCAATGCCGGTCGAGATCGGGCGTCACGCCTTCGAACGCGCGCGCCCCGTCGAACACGCTCGAGCCCAGCCAGAAGGCGTGCGTGCGCGCCCCGATGAAAGGCGTGTTCCCCTCGATCCATTCGCCATCGAGAAAAGTGAAGGTTTGCGACCAGGCGGACATCAATTCTCGGGCTCGGGGAATGAGGCGAGGCCGACAATCGTCCTTTTGCGACTTTCAGTCCAGCGGGACGATTTCCGCTGAGTTTGGAGGCAGGCTGGCCGCCGCCTCGCCGACGCGCCGGCCGCCGATCGCGAGATCCGGCGCGATTTCGGCGAGAGGGGTGAGAACGAAGGCGCGGTTCAGGACTTCCGGGTGGGGCAGCTTGAGCCGGGGCGTGTCGAGCGCGAGGTCGCCATAAGCGATGATGTCGATATCGATGACGCGCGGGCCCCATCGCTCCCCAGGCTTTCGGCCGAGTTCGATCTCGAGCGCCTTGACCCGATCGAGCAGCGCCTCCGGCGCGAGGCCGGTCCAGGCCAGCGCGCAGGCGTTGACGAACCAGTCCTGGTCGGTCTTGCCCCAGGGCGCGGTGCGGTAGAAGCGCGAGACCGCGCTGAGTTCGATTCCGGGCTCCTCCCCGAGCGCGCGGAGCGCGCGGCGCAGGGTCGCCGCCTTGTCGCCGACATTGCCGCCGAGCGCCAGAACCACGCGGACCCGTCCATCCTGTTGGCGCCCGGCGGAGGGCGGCGCAGAAACGGACCGCTTGAGGGCGCCGACCATATCGAGCACGACTTTGTTCTCGGCGACGTCGTGAACGCGCAGGACCGATGCGCCCCGAACCAGCCCGACCGCGTCGGCGGCGAGCGTGCCCAAAAGCCGCTGCTCGCCGACGATCCGGCCGATGAAGGACTTGCGCGACAGGCCGAGCAAGAGCGGGCAGCCGAATCGCTGGAACCGCCCGAGATTCCAGATGCAGGCGTGATTCTGCCCGGGCGTCTTGCCGAAGCCGACGCCGGGATCGAGGAGAATGCGGGGGAACGCGACGCCCGCCCGGGCCGCAAGATCGAGCGAGCGTTCGAAGAAACGCTCGACATCGTCCAGAATGTCGACCGACGCATCGGCCGAGTCCCGGTTATGCATGATGACGACGGCCGAGGCGGTCTCGGCGACGGCATCCGCCATACCGGGATCGCGTTGCAGCCCCCAGACGTCGTTGATGACCGAAGCGCCGCGCCGCGCCGCCTCGCGCGCGACCTCAGCCTTGCTGGTGTCGACCGAGACCGGCGCATCGATCTCGCGACTGAGCGCGTCCAGCACCGGGACGATGCGGCGAAGCTCCTCCTCGGCGCTGACCGGCGTATGGCCCGGCCGGGTCGATTCGCCGCCGACGTCGACGATCGCCGCGCCTTCCGCGACCATGGTCCCGGCGCGCGCGACCGCGGCGGCGGCCTCGAAATGGCGCCCGCCGTCGGAAAACGAATCCGGCGTCACGTTGAGAATGCCCATCAGCGCGGGCGACTGTCTCAAGGAGCTCAGGAACTGATCGCGCAAGATCGCGCGGCGGTCGTCGGGCATGGCGCTGTCTCTAACAGGCTCGGTAGGAACGGAGGCGGGTTTGTTGCCATTGCGTGATGCGGCGCGCGCATGGGTCTCCAAGCGACAGACAGCGCGATTTTATCCCCGTAACAGGGAGAAAAGCGCGCGAAGCACGCGATTCCGTCCGATCCGGCCAGGGAAAAGACCCTTGTTTTCAATGTCCTCCGAACGAATCCTCACGGTCTGCGAAAGCAAATAGCAGGGAAGGATAACAGGGAGATAATTCTCGGTTTCGGCCGCCGCGAAATAGCACATGCGGCGCTAGAGCTATGCAGACCGCGCATGCGTGCCCGCTTGGCGCGCTCCTATTCCATCAAATTGCAACATGGTCCAAGCGGCCGCGGACGGTCTCCTCCGCCCTCAAGCCGCCAGCGCCGCGAGGATGCGCGCCCAGGAGCGGGCGCCCTTGTGGAAAGACGTGCGTTCGTATTTCTCGTTCGGCGAATGGATCCTGTCGTCATCCAGGGCGAAGCCGACGAGAAGGCTGTCCATGCTGCAGTTCGCGCTTGAACGCGCCGACAATGGGAATCGAGCCGCCGGAGCCCACCAGCGCCGCCGGCTTGCCCCATTCGACCTCGAGCGCGCGGCGCGCGCGGCGCAGCGCCTCGTTCTTGATCGGCAGCGAGATGGCGGGGCTCGCCGCCATGGCTGACGAACTCCGCCTTCACGTCGGGGGGCAGGCGCGACGTGACGAAGGCGCGGAAGGATTGCGAGACCCGCTCCGGGTTCTGGCTGGCGACGAGCCGGAAGGAGACTTTGGCGCTCGCCTTGCCCGGCAGCACGGTCTTTGAAACCCTCGCGCGGTATAGCCGCCGACGATGCCGTTGATGTCGCAGGTCGGTCGCGACCAAAGCTGCTCGAGCGGCGTGCGGTCGCGCTCGCCGGCCGGCGTCGTGAGGCCGACGGCTCCGAGAAACGCCTCGGCGTCGAAACCAAGCTCATTCCACTGCTCCGCAATCTCGGCCGGAAGCTCCTCCACGCCGTCGTAGAAGCCGGGCATGCCACTGCGCCGTTGTTGTTGTGCAGAGCCGCCGAGAATGCGCGGCGAGCACGTGGATCGGATTGACGGCGGCGCCGCCGAAAGGCCGGAATGCAGGTCGCGATTGGCGGCCTGATGATGACCTCTTCGTCGACCAGCCCGCGCAGCGAGGTGGTGATCGCCGGCGGTCGAGGTCCCACATGCCGGTGTCGCAGACCAGCACGAAGTCGGCCTTGAGCATCTTGCGTTCTTGGCGAGGAAGCCGGCAGCGACGGCGAGCCGGTCTCCTCCTCGCCTTCGAACAGGACGGTGATCTGGCACGGCGGGCCGCCGAACGGCCTTACAGGCGCGGCAGGCCTCGAGAAAGGTCATCAACTGGCCCTTGTCGTCCTAGGCGCCGCGGGCGACGATCTGTTCGCCGTCCGGCCCGGTTTCGACTTTGGCTCGAACGGCGGGGTGCGCCAGAGGCTGAGCGGATCGACCGGCTGCACGTCGTAATGTCCGTAGAACAGGACGTGCGGCGCCTCGCGGCGACTGGCTTTCAACTGTCCGACGACCATCGGACGCCCCTCCGTCGGGTGCTTGGCGGCCTCGAAGCCCAGTTCGCCGAGCTGACCGACAAGCCAGTCCGCCGCCCGCTCGCAGTCGGGAAAATGGGCCCGGACCGCAGATATGGAAGGGATCGAGAGCAACGCGAACAAGCGCTCGAGCGCCGGCCCCTGATCGGCGTCGATCGTGGCGAGGATGTTGTCGATTGTGGCCATGCGCTCCGCTTCCCCGATCGCCCTTTTGACCCATCTGTAGCAGGCTGTCGGCCGTCCTTCCAAGCGCGCAAACCTCGGGGCGGGCCTCAGAGACGCCCAATCAATGGTTGAGCCTGTCGTAAAAATCGCGTCAATCCGGATTGAACCGCCCACTCGTCAGTCTTGGTTTCCTTTCCACCGTTCACCTCGATGATCGAAGCCGGGCCAATTCGCTTCTGAACTCAGACGCCAATGTCTCCGACTCCTCGGCAGGCAGCGATGCGGCGAGCTGCGGAAAGAGTTTCTCCCAGCTTGCAGTTTCGGCCTCGCTCCAAGGCATGATTTGGGCTTCGCGGGCCAAGCGGAGGAGCCGGTTGAGACTCTTACGAATGTGAGCCAACTCAGGCGGCCGTTGCACGGGTTCAGCAGGCTCGGCTCGGAACAACGGAAGTTGATTTATGATCTAACCCTATGCCTCGGACATGGAAGAATCACGCCCCGACCAGCACCCCGTTACGACGGCTCGGGTCGTTCTCAACAAGATTTCGTTCGTCCGGCGTAAGCCTGTAGAGATCATAGAGACGCTCGTTGAGCGCGCGCTCTTCGGCGGCGAGCGCATCGACCTCGATTGCCAGCGCCGCTACACGCTCGATAAATTGTGCAGCTGCGGGCGTGGCGACCGGAGCGGGCGGACGCCGGAGGTCCGCCGCGAATTGTTTCGCTTCACGCGAGGGTGCGCTCAGCAGCAGCCAGCGCCAATAGGCTTCGGCGAGTGGCCCGGCAGTCTCGTCGAGGTAGATCTTGTGGAGCACGACCGCGCCGTTGAAATACAGACGGAGTTCGCCGCGCTCGAAGCGCGCCTCGCGTCGGCCGCCGCCGTCGAGCGCCGCCTGAAGCGCCTCGAGGCGCGCGGCCTCCATTTCGTCGAGCCGTTCGTCGGCCCACCTGCGGCGATCGGTCTCGACTCGCAGACCGCTAGGCGCCTGCGCGGCAAGGTCCGGTAAGGTCGGCAAGTCCGGCCACAGCCAGCGCGCCGGATGACGTGCCCGCGCCAGCACGGAGAGCCTTTCAATTGCCTCTCGAACGAGATGGCGGCGATGCGTCCACCGCTCCTGAAGACGCCGTGCGCGGCCTGCGATCTCGACACGCGCTTCCGGCGGGGAGTTCGGGATGGGCAGCGGGGCGATGAATTGCTTATTGGCTGAGCGATAATCGTTCTGAAAGGGCTTCGATATGACACGGAATACGTAGTCGCATACCGGGGCGTTAAGCGCTGCCATTATGTAATTAGGCTCTGTCCTATTGGAGGGCAAAATTCCGCCTACATCGACATTATCCAAGCAGAATTGGCCATGCTGATCGAAACTGCATTTAATGTGTTGCACTAGCCGCGGCACGATTAGCTTCGCAATGTCTTGTTTTTCGATGCTCTGATTTCGCCCGAAGCGATACCAAACCTCGTCATCGAACGCATCGGATTCTCGCTTGCGAAGGTCCCGCTCCCATCGGCGCAAATGAGCCCAGGCTCTTGGAAACCGCCGCTCCATGTCAGCGGCCTGGATCAAGCGCATCACGCCGCGCGCATCGCGTTCGTAGGGAAACAGAAGAAAAGTATCCGTCTCCGGCTCCTCATAGCGTTTCGCCTCCGGGCCGGAAACCAGCGGCTTCATGATCGCATCTTCGATTTCGACCTCGTAGGGGGTGGCCCCTTGCCGTTCGGCGTGCCCCTGTAGCGACGAGCCCCCAAACGTTTCAGGTGGTAGATGTGGTCCGCGCTGGTCTGAAGTCCGACTATAATCCCGCTCGTAAGCGATGGATTATCGAGCCGCACACAGTCTCGGCTGAGCCGCTCGACCAGCGCCCGTTCCGCGCCGGTGGCGATGAGCCACTCACCGGAATCTGAGATCGCGCTGTAAGGGACGGCAAACTCCGGATCGGACTAGACAACGTCAGCCATTTCGCCGTTCGGCGCATTGGCGATGCGCAGCATCTCGTTCGGCTCGCGGGTAAAAAACTGTAGCGCCGTGTAAGTGATGACGTCCTCGAAAATCTGGTGCGATTTGAAATCGAGCCAGCGGTCGAGATTCCGGCCTCGACGCACGAGGCGACGCAAACCCTCGCCGTACTGGTTCACCGCCCATAGGCTCGGCGCGATGTAGGCCATCCGCCCGCCCGGCGCGAGCAGTCGCAGGCCCTTTTCGATGAACGGCAGGTAGAGATCGAAATTGCCGGTCTGCGCGCTCTGATAGGTGTCGCCGCCACGCGCCGCCGTCAGGTAGCCGACGACGTCCGGGTCGACCTTCATGAGATTTTGCAACTTCACGTAGGGCGGATTGCCGAGCACGATATCGAACCCGCCCTCACCGTCAACGGGCCAGACCTCCGGAAACGCGACGCGCCAGTCGAACGGCCTGACGCGCTCCTCAGCCTGAGCGTTCCGCTGACGCCCGGTCCAGAAATCCTCGTCGACCAGACTGTTGCCGATGCGGATCGTGTGCTCCAGCGAGGAGAGCGGCGCCGACGCCCGCGCGGAATGAAGCCACAGCGCCAGCTTGGCGATCTCGACGGACGCCGGGTTGATATCGACGCCGTAGAGATTGTCGCGCAGGATCGCAGCAATCAGAGGGGCCTCTTCGATGGCCAAAGATGAGCCGCCACGCGCACGCTCCACATCGCGGGCCGCCGCGATCCGTTCCGCCAACAGCCGGCGAAACGCCGAAATCAGAAAGGCGCCCGAGCCGCAGGCCGGGTCGACGATCCGGAATGTTTTGAGACGCTCGACATAGGCTGTTGCTGCCGGCTCCGTTGGAGCGCCCTCGTCCGGCCCAGGATAGCCGCAGGCCGACTTGGCATTTGCGAACCGCGCGCCGAGCGTCTGCTCGACGAGATAGTTCACCACGGGCTCGGGTGTGTAATAAACGCCGTCACGCTTGCGCTTCGATAGCTTCGCGACGGTCTCGCGCCCCTCGAGTTCGCCTTCACGATACTCCAACTCGGTGATGGACTGCTCGAAGATGTGGCCGAGGATGTAGAGGCTGAGGCTTTCCTTCACGTCTCCGCGGCCGGCGTAGTTGTATCGGGCGCAGAGGTAGTAGAGCGTATCTGTGTCGCTCTCGAGCGACGCGTCGTTCGCCCCTTGCCCGGCTTTGGCGAAAACGTGGTTTGGAACGCTCAACCTGTCGATGAGGGCGTCCGGCGCGAACAAGCCTCCGTTGATCTCCGGCAGGGTCAGGCGGTTGAGAGTGCCGCCGCTGTTCATCAATTTGAAAAGGCGTTTGAAAAAATCCCACAATTCTGAACCGCTCTCGTCGTAGAATGGCTCCAAGCTTCGGCCCTTCAGGAAGTCCCGTAGCATCTGCGGCGGAAACAGCATCCGCTCGCCCATGTCCTCGCAGAAGAACGAGAAGATGAAGCGGTCGAGAAGTCTTTGTGTGAGCCGCAGCAGTTCGCCCGGGCGGCCCGGGAAATTTGGATTGTTCAACCTGAGCACTTTATAGAGGTGCTCGCGCACCTCCTTGTAGCGGTCATAGAAGGCGCCTTCGAGCTTGCGCCCGCGGGTCCCTTGCCGCTCGACGAGACGCAGAAGGAGCGGTCGCCCGCCTTCCGACAGCAGCATATCGCGGGAGAACAGCTTGGCGAAGAGATAGCGGTCGAACCGCGCATCGTCAGGATTCGCCCAGAAGATCGTACTGACCCGATAAGAGGTCCACCCGCCGAATGAAAAACCGAATGTATTCAGCCGGCGCGCGGTCCCACCAATAAAGGCGAAACTCGTTCATGTCGGTAACGAGGCCCCACCAAGGCTGGACTGGCTCGTTGCCGAACAAGCCGCGCTTCGCGCCTCGAACATAGTTCAGACACTGCTCGACTGGACTGCGCGTGCTCCCCTTACGGTTCTGTTTCGCGTCGAGCTTGGAGCGAATGTCCTTGAACTCGCAAAGGACTTGCGGAACCGCGTCCCTGCGGCCGCGGAACCAGCCGATCGCGAGATCCGCTTCGCCCGCGCCGCCGCCGGCCCCTTCGCCGGGCACTGGGAACTTGGGGATGATCGTGTCTGCTGGTCGGGCGGGACCCGGCCTGCTTCCCCGTAGCCCCAAACATCGACGAAAAAAGTCTGTGTGAAGGCGCCTTCGGCCTGTGTCTCGTTGAGAACCAGACGTTCGTCCCAATCGCGGAGCCTTCTCAACAGCTGAGCGTCTTTCTCTACCGAATATGCGCGGTAATCGAGGCCGAACTCAGCGCGCAGAAACGCTCGGGTAATGAAAGAATGGTTATCGTCGAACACAGAAAGGCCCCGCTCCGGACGCTGGATTCAAGTCTCTTTCCTGCCGCACGTGTCGCAGTCAGACACGCGCCGGCTGCGGCGCTCTCGATCCTCGCGTTCGGCGCGGGATGACAGATCGCGTTCCCCGACGCAACTTGACGTCCTCTCGACCAGAGCCCGCTCTTGGCGGCCTCCTGCCGTCCTGGAGCGAGCGGCAATGGCAGCTAAGGATCGGATATGGCCGGCTCGCCAAGCCGTCCGGCTAAGCCCGCTTCTTGCGCATTCGCGCGCCGTCCATCCTCCGACCTTGAACGGCCGAAACCGCCGCCCCTTCCGGAAAATGAAACTGAGACCTTACCAGCCCCCGACCATCGTCGTCTGTCGATAGCGAATTAAGTTGTCCGGTTTTGGTAGCACATCAAATGTCCGCTTCTTCTGGTTCTGTTCTGCCTCGTGGATCTGTGGGCAAGGCGGATGCCTTGTCCACATTTCCACAGGCGCGCCGCCGAGCGGATTTAAGCGGCGCTTTTGGCATCCTTGATCGCTCCGTTGTCGTCGTATCGGCCGATGCACCGCGGTCCATGGAAGAGGGCGTGTGAGCCGTCGGGGTAGACATGGACCTTGACCCGCGCCTTGACGAAATGGGCGCGCATCGGGCTCGGCGGGATTTGCAATTTCAGCGTGCGGTAGGACACGCAATTGTCGTTCATGACCTGGCGTTCCTCCTGCACGCACAGGATCTCGCCGAGGTCGACGCCGGGGATCGGGGTGAAGGCTGAGCCCGGCTCAGCCGCATCGACGGCGAAACGTCGGTTATGAGCGGGCAGATAGACGTCGCGGATGAAGGCGTTGGCGGCCTCGACCGACGATATCCCGGCGAGCCTCAGTTCCTTCGCCAGCCGGTCCTGCAGCGTCTGGAACGCCCGTTCCGAGCGCCCTCGCGCCTGAGGCGACCAGGCCCCGATATGCTCGACCCCCAGTTGCTCCAGCGCCCGGCCAACCTGGGTGAGATGGTCCCGGTCGATCTCGCCCGCCTTGGTCGTGCGGAAATAATGCGCCCCGCGGTCCGTGTAGAGGCTCATCGGCAGGCCGTGTTCGCAGAACACCTCCTTCAGAGCCCGAAAGGTCGAGGCCGTGCCTTCCTCCTCGACAAGAAACGCCGAATAGATCGCCCCCGTCGCGTCGTCGAGGGTGACGATCAGATCGAGCGCGGGCCGGCCCTCGAGCCAGGCGTGTCGCGAGCCGTCCTGATGCAGCATCATCCCCGGCAGCGGACGCCGCTCGCGTCTGCGACGGTGCGCCCCCTTGCGGGGCGCCTGGGCCACCAGCCCCTTCCATTGCAGGTGAAGCTTCGTCCAGGTGTAGCCCCAGCCGAAGCCATGATCCTTCACCAGATGCTCATGGAAGTGCTTCACCGTAAAACCCTGGTAGCGCTCGCGATACAGCGCCTCGACCTCCTCGGCGCGGTCGCTCGGAACCCGCTTGCCCGACGCCTTGCCGAGTCGAAGGTCCAATAGCCCGGCCTCGCCCCCCTCATCGTAGCGGCCGCGCCAGCGCCGGAACGTGCGCTCGCTCACCCCAAGCAGTTCCGACGCCTCCTCCTCGTTCAGTTCCGCCGATTCCCAACGGCGCAAAATGTGCAAAAACATCGCCACGCGCACCCCCTGAAGGGCTTCCGTCCGGCGCATCCAAACCCTCCCAAAAGGGCCAGACGCTACCGGACAGATCGTGCGCTACCTAAACCGGACATATCGTCTGCTACCG
>CAVZUP010000063.1:0-22187 GCA_963778255.1 uncultured Acidobacteriaceae bacterium | reverse complement strand
TCCGTTGACTTGGGCGAGCGCGCCGAGGATGCTCTGCTTTTCGAGTTCGGCCATGGGCACGATGCCGTTGCTGGGCTGGCTCCGGCGCATCAGTTCGGCGGGTGCGCTGTAAATCTTGGTGGGCAGGTCGCGGAGCTGAATTTCATGGGCGCTACTCAGGGCGCAGGCGCGCTCGAGTGAGTTTTCCAGTTCGCGCACGTTGCCCGGCCAGTCGTAGTTGAGCAGGGCCTTCAGGGCCTCGTCCGAAATGGTCTTCTCGGTGCCGGCGTCGCGCCCGATGCGTTCGAGGATATGGGCCACGAGCAGCGGGATATCCTGGCGGCGCTCGCGCAAGGGTGGAATCCGCAGGGTGAGCACATTGAGCCGGAAAAAAAGATCGCGGCGGAAGGTGCCCTCATTCACGGCCAGTTCCAGGTCACGATTGGTCGCGGCCAGGATGCGCACGTTGATCGGAACCCGCTTCACGCTGCCCACGGGACGAATCTCCTTCTCCTGAAGCGCGCGCAGCAGCTTGGCCTGGAGATCGACGGGGAGCTCGCCAATCTCGTCGAGGAATACGGTACCGCCGTCGGCGATGGCGAGCAGGCCGTCCTTGGGATTGGTGGCGCCGGTGAAGGCACCGCGTACGTGGCCGAAGAGCTCGCTTTCGATCAAAGTCGGCACCAGCGACCCGCAGTCGACGGGGATGAAGGGCTTGTTGCAGAACATGCCGGCAAAGTGAATCGATTTCGCGACCAGCTCCTTGCCGGTGCCGCTTTCGCCGAGAATCAGCACGGGATGCGAGCTCTGTCCGGCTTTGGCGACGATGCGGTAGAGCTTCTCCATTTCGGGCGAGCGTCCGACGATGTTGCCGAAACCCTGCCGCGACTTGATGGTTTCGCGGAGCACGCGGTTTTCGGTTTTGACCCGCAGATGAGCGGCCACGCGCTCCAGCAACTGACGCAGTTCTTCCATGCTGAAGGGTTTGGTGACGTAGTCGTAGGCGCCATCCTTCATGGCCTGCACCGCGGATTGCACGGTGCCGTAGCCGGTGACGACAATCACCAGCGCGTCGGCGCGATGCTTCTTGATGGCGTGCAGCGCTTCGAGGTCGACGGTGCCTGGCCGCTGGTCGAGGAGCACGACATCGGTGGTGTCGAGCAGGCGGCAAGCCTGGTCGGGCGATTCCGCCACCTGGGTGTTGAAGCCGAGCGAGCGGGCCACGTCGCGGCAGGCCTCGCGGATGGCGCGGTCGTCGTCGACGATGAGGAGGTTGAGGAAATTCGCTCCCTCGATTTGTGCGGGATGGCTTTGGTTATGGTTGAGGACGGTGGCGGCCGAGGCACTGAACATGGCAATCTCCCTGGCGATTTAGAACTGCATGGCCCAAACGGCGGTTGAGTTCCCCCAGGCGCTAAAGCGCGGAGCGTTTCTTGGCTCCTTGATGGCCCGAGTGAAGAGGCTGCGGAAAAAGTCGACTTGCGCTTGTCGGGTTTCCCTCAGCGGCTAAAGCCGGCACGGAAAAATAAGGCTTTTCTCGCAGCGGTAAACCGCTGCGCCACCCAAAGGCAAGACCAAAAGCGAGTTTTTCAGCAAACTGTAAAATCGTGCCCTTCCCGAAAATCCGCCAACTGTCAGGATGAATCCGCTTTCGGGCGCTGGAGCTCTTCGCGAGACGCCTGGATTGCGGGCAGTAACACCTCAATCGCGGTACCGCTTCCGGGGGCGCTCTTTACCTCGATCGTGCCGCCGGCGTCGCTCACGATGCGCTGCACGGTTGCCAAGCCCAGGCCCGTGCCTTTTTCCGGGAGCTTGGTGGTGAAGAGAGGCTCGAACAGGCGGGAGCGAGTCTCCTTATCCATGCCGCAGCCGTTGTCTTGCACGACGATCGAGAGGGCGAGTTGCGGGGTGGCGGCGGGACTGCGGCTGGGAAATTCCGCCAGCCGTGTGCTCACGGTAATTTTTCCGCCCTGCGGCATGGCATCGCGCGCGTTGAGCACCAGATTGAGCAGGATCTGCCGGAAGGACGCTGGATCGGCTAGCGCCAGTTCGGCGCCGGGGCTGGGCGGGGGGTCGAGAACGGGGTCCAGAGAGAGGACCAGTTCAATCTGTTCTCCGAGCAGACGCCGCAAGAGATTTTTCGAGGACGTCACCATGGCGTTAACCGGCATGGGGCGCGGCTCGGCGGCGGGTTTGCGTGCGAGCGCCAGCAGTTGGCGCGTCAACGCCGCTCCTTGCTCGCCCGCCATGCGGACTTCATCGACGTGCTGGGCGAGTCCGGTGCGCTCGGCGGCAGTGTTGGCCCATCGGTTTTCGAAACCACCATTCTTCAGACCGGCGTTCTCCACCTCAGCGTTCTCCAACCCGGCGCTTAGCAGGTCGCAGTAGAGCAGGATGCCGGTGAGGAGGTTGTTGAAGTCGTGGGCGATGCCTCCGGCAAGGCGTCCGATGACGGCCATTTTTTCGGTCTCGATCAGGCGTTCTTCCACGCGGTGGCGTTCGGTGGCATCGGCCAGCATTGCGATCAGGAAGGTGGGTTGGCGGAGGACGTCGCGGCCGAGCGAAACCGTGAGGTGTCCCCAAAACTCGGAACCGTCCTGGCGGCGGTAGAGTCGTTCGATGTCGAACGAAGGGCGTTCGCCTCGCAGCAGTTCGTCGAGGAGGCGTTGGTCGGGACGGAAATTTTCGGGATAGATGGTGCGGCCGCTTTCACGGGCGGTTTCAAGATAGAGATCGCCCGGCGGCGTGCCTGTTAGTTCCTGCGGGCTGCCGCCGAGCAGGCGGCTGAGCGCCGGATTCGCTTCCAGTATCCGGCCGTCGAGCTGGCAAATTGCGATGCCGATCACGGCTGCTTCGAACATCGACTGGAGACGCGGATCGTGGCCGGGCTCGGGTGTCAGCGGAAACTGGGTTACGACATTCACGACGGCTGCTCCTTCGATGATCCGGCGACCGCTGGGCGGCGCGCGCCGATCGGGCGATTCCAAGCTGGGAAAAAATCTTCCCCGAATGGACTGCGCCGACCTGATAGGGGAAAGTGTAGAGCGGATTCGCAGCACTGCTAAGTACGGCCATCACACTCAATTTGTGACAATTCCGACGAGGGAGTTGGGGACGGGACTTTGGAGGGGATGAGGATGGAGACTGCGACCACGATTGCTGACAGGCGGCATCGGAGCCTGATAAGCTGCCGTCAATCCAGCAACTCGCTTGCGTTCCGCGGAGAAACCATGGCATCCCATACCGGTCGCGTTGTCATTGTCTTGCTGGCTGGACTGCTGTGGGGCTGCGGACGGCCTCCGGTGGAGGATGCTTCGAAGGCCGCTGACTCGCAGAAGCTTCCGTTTGATCGGCAGGCGGGCACGACGGGCATTTCTCCCAGCCAGTCGATGATTCCGTCGGCCGCGAAGCTGCCGGAGGGGACGCCGATCGTGGTTCGGGTGCAGGACACGCTTTCGAGCGCGTCGGCACATGCGGGAGACAGCTTCAAGGCGATCGTCGATGAAGCGGTCGCGATCGATGGCCAGACGCTGGTTGCTCGCGGCACAGCGGCGAGCGGACGCGTGCTCGAAGCCAAGGCTTTTGCAAGTACACACGACACCGGCTATCTGCGCATTGCGCTGGTGAGTTTGAGTGTTGGTGGACGGACGGTGGCGATTGAGACCTCGAGTATTTTTGCCAAAGGCGGGGCGCGCGAGGAGCGAAAGCCGGGGGCGGGTGCGAGTCCGAGGGAGCGGGGAAAAGATAAAGATATCGTGCTCGGCGGCGATCGCCGTCTCAGCTTTCGTCTGGCGCAGGCGGTTGACTTGCAGCAATACCCCTAGTTTCCGAATTGAGGCCGAGCTGCTACGACGTTCTCGCACTGTGCGCCTGGCGGCCTTCGCACGAAAGCAGAATTCTCACCACATAAAATTTACACTCCGTCGGTAGCGCCAACTCGCCTACGCGGCGCGCCGCAAGCAGCTAAGTTGAAGTAAGAAAACGCGTTTTTCGTTTTGGTACGCAGCATGCTTATTTCGTGGGTGGACTGGAGGCGTTCATGTTTTGCATGACCCTGGCACTGGCGATCATTGCCCCGGCGACGGTTGCGTCGACGACTTTCGCCTTGTGGGCTATGCGCTGGATGCTGCGGCGTGGGCGGTTGTCGAGTTCGATGGGTTCGCCAAGAAGCGCTTCCTTCAATTCCTCCTGTCATGCGCGGCCAGATGATGCAGTAAAATTGGCCGCAAAGGTTTAAATCCGAAGCATCTCGCCTCTCCATCCACGAAGCCCGCAGTTGTTGCAAGCCGTACCGGGCAAACGAGGGATGACGGGCCCGAGGAAATATCATGCAGATTCGTTCCATTCGCAGTTTGGCGTTCAAGGTATTCTCCGCATTATTCCCGGCGCTTTTGCTGGCGCTGGTTGTGCTGTCGGTGCCGACGGCATCGTTTGCGCAGATCGGCTTGGCGATTACGATCGGGCCACCCCCTCTGCCGGTTTATGAACAGCCGATTTGCCCCGGCGACGGATATATGTGGGTGCCGGGGTATTGGGCCTACGACTATGACATCAGCGACTATTACTGGGTGCCGGGCACGTGGGTGCTGGCGCCGGAAGTGGGCTTCCTGTGGACTCCGGGATACTGGGGCTGGGGCGGGGACCGCTTCGTTTTCTATGAAGGCTATTGGGGACCGCACGTCGGTTTCTATGGCGGGATCAATTATGGTTTTGGCTATTTCGGCCTGGGCTTTGAAGGCGGACGCTGGGACGGCGGACATTTCTTCTACAACCGCGCCGTGCTGAACGTGAACGTGACGGAAATTCACAATGTTTACAACACCACGGTGATCGAGAACCGGAACCACATCAGCTTTAACGGCGGCAATGGCGGCATCGAGGTGCGTCCACGGCCGGAAGAAGAAGCGGCGATGCATGAGCGGCACGTTGGGCCGATATCCGCGCAGACGCAGCATGTGCAGGCGGCGCGCGGCAATCCGCAGATGCGGGCGTCGGTAAACATGGGACGGCCATCGATAGCGGCGACGGCGCGGCCGGGAGAATTTAGCGGACGTGGCGTGGTGGCGGCCAGAGAGGCCGGTGGAGCCTATACTCCTGCGGCACGGGGCGGAACTGTGGGTCATGCGGGGAATGTTGTGCATCCCCATGACTTGCCGCCGGTGGAACGGCCTAGCGCGCCTAATACGGGCAATCCGAAACTCGACCAGAAGTACCAGCAGCAGCAGGAGAAGATGCTGGCGAAGCAGAATCAGGAGCGGGAAAAACTGCAGCAACAGCAGGAAAAAGAACATCAGCAACTGGCTCGACAGAACGCCAGTGAAGAAAAGAAGCAGCAGGTGGAGCAGCGGCACCAGCAGCAGACGCAGCAGTTGCAACAGAAGCACCAACAGCAGACGCAGCAGTTTCAGCAGAAAGTGCAGCAGCGGCCGGGACCTAAGCGCTAGGGCTGGTTTGCGGCGAGGCGCTGGGCTACCGGCGCCTTGCCCGGGAACGATTGGGAATCGATCCTAAGAGACCAAGGAGGAGTTTGCCATGCTGTGGACGATCGCTGTAATCCTCGTAATTCTGTGGTTGCTGGGGATGGTTTCGTTTCACGCGCTGGGCGCGTATGTGCATCTGCTGCTGGTTCTCGCGATTATCGTGGTGCTCATCCGGGTCATACAGGGGCGCAAGCCGATCTAGGCGTCCTGTCCGGGAGATATGCGAACAAATCCGTAGGTCCTTCGCTTCGCTCAGGATGACAGGAGAGGTTAGGCTACCGGCTTACGGCATGACTAAGAGCCGCGCCCTTTCGAAACAAAGAAGCATCAGGCTGTTATTGCAGCGTCGGTGTCTTCGCGGCGATCTGGTTTTGGGGCGGCGGGGAGGCGCAGGCGAAAGGTGGTGCCGGCTCCGGCAATGGAATCGAACTCCACCGAGCCGTAGTGCCACTGCATGATCTGGAAGGTTTGGGCCAGGCCGATGCCGCTGCCACCCTGGGCGCTCTTGGTGGTGTAGTAGAGTTCGAAGATTTTTTCCTGCGCTTCGGGCGGAATGCCACAGCCCTGATCTTGGACTTCGGCGACAATCATTTCGTCCTCGCGGCGGGCTTTCAGGGTGAGGGTTCCGCCCTCGGTCATGGATTGGACGCCGTTCAGCACCAGGTTCAGGATCGCCTGCTTCATCAGGTCGGAGTCGACGCGCACCATCAACGGTTCATCCAGTAGCGGGTCAGTCGGGGACGGGCTGCCAGCGGTCTCCGCGGGTTGCAGTATGATGCGGACGCCGTGGCTTGCGGCATCGGGCGCGGCCAGCACCGATACGCTTTCGAGGAGCTTCCGCAGGTCCACGTCTTCCAGGCGCAGGTCGCGGGGGCGGGTGAAATCCACCAGAATTTGCACGACGCGGTCGAGGCGATGGATTTCATTGCCGATGATATCCATGTGACGGCGGGTTTCGGGATCGTCCTGCTGCAGTTTGTTTTGCAGCAATTGCAGGTGCAGGACGATGGCGTTAATGGGATTCTTGACTTCGTGGGCCACGCCTCGGGTGAGGCGTCCGCTGGCGGAGAGGCGGCGGGAAATTTCAATCTCGTTCTCGATGCGGCGCACCGATTCGGCATCGCGCATGGTGAGCAGCGCTCCGATGGGCGTGCCTTTTTCCTGGATGAAGTCGAGTGACACCTGCACGCGGCGGCCATCGACGGCGTCGAATTCGTACTGCACCAGCGGACGCTGTTTCTGGAATGCGGGGAGGACGACCGCGCCTAAAACCGTGCCATCGGAAAAGATTTCTTCGGCGGTGTGTCCCAGGATGTCGCGGCGTGGGCGGCCCAGAAATTTTTCCGCCGAGGCGCTTACCAGCACTACGCGCGAATCGCTGGTGAAGAGCATGAGGCCATCCTGCAGCTTGGTCATGACCTGTTCGACGTTGTCTTTCAAGGCGGAGAAGATCTGATTGGTATCGCGAATCTGGCGGCCGAGGTGCGCGATCTTCAGCGAGACCAGGCCTACTTCATCGTCGGCATTGGTTTCGTCGTCGGGCAGCACGTCACCGGCGCTCGCGCTGTCGAGGTTGCGGCTGATGACCTTCAAGGGTCCGAGCGCGACATTCGAAATCACGGCCGAGAGCACCAGAGAACAAAAAATCGCGACCACGGAAAAGAATGCGGCCTGTTGCAGTTTGGGCGTGAGTTCGTTGCGCAGAAAAACCGTCGAGACGCCCACGCGGACGCTGCCGAATTCCTGGCCGTCGAGCTGCATTCCGATACTTACGTCGTAAACGGCGCCGGGGTCGTAGAGCAGGCGCACCTGGCGGCGGAAGCCGGCGTTCTCCAGTTCGCTCAAAGGCGCGCGCTGCGGAACCAGCTTGCCATTCAGAGCCGGGTTGGTGTCGAGAATGGCGATTCCGTTTGGATCTATGATGGCGGCATCGTAGACGATGTGAGAATTTCCCGCTACCGACTCCAACATATCGTTCAGGTTGGTGTCGGTTTGCAAGTAGCTGGCGATGGCGGCGCGCATGGCCTTGGGATTTTCGGTATTGACGCGGGTGCTGGTGAGGTCGGGCACGGCTTTGGAGGCGGCGTACTCGAGTTGATTGGTGAGTTGGGAGGCGGTTTCATCGGCCCAGAGCAGACGCTGGCGCAGCAGTTGCGAAAGGTAAATCCAGGAGAAGGCGACGACCAGCGCGGTGAACAGCGTGGTGATCACGAGCACGATGATGAATTTGCGAGTCATCGAAAAGGGCAGGTTTCAAGGTTTCAGGGTTGCAAAGTTTTAAGGTCCAAGGTCGCGACACCTGGGTTTTTCTCGAAATTCTCGAAACCTTCCTTCTTACTCCTCGGCGGCCACTACTTCGTCTTGTGGTCGTCCGTATTCCTTTAACTTGTTATGCAGCGTTTTCAGGCTGATGCCCAGGATCTCCGCGGCCCTGGTTTTGTTGTTGTTGGTTGCTTGCAGGGTTTTCAGGATCAGGAGCTTCTCCGCTTCCTCTACGGTCGTGCCTACGCCCAGGTGGACGGCATCGGGATCGTTGACTACTGGCCTTACGCTCTGGCCGAAGCCGGGGGGCAGGTGCCTGGTTTCCACCAGTCCGCCTTCGCAAACGATCACGGCTCGCTCCAGTGTGTTACGCAACTCGCGCACATTGCCTGGCCAGGAGTAACTCTGGAAAATGTTGAGCACGGCTTCGCTTACGTCCGCTACTTTGCGGCCATGTTTTTCATTCATATCCTGTAGCAGGCTCTTCACCAGCTCGCGGATATCGTCTTTATGCTCGCGGAGCGCGGGCATATGAAGATTGAAAACATTGAGGCGGTAATAGAGATCCTCGCGGAGTTCTCCTTTGGCCACGGCATCGGCGGGAACTTTGTTGGTGGCGGCGAGCACGCGCACGTCCACTGAAGTTTCGACCTTGCTGCCAAGGCGGCGCAGCTTGTGATCTTCAAGCACGCGCAGGAGCTTGGCTTGGGTGCCAACCGGCATTTCTCCAATCTCGTCGAGCAGCAGCGTGCCGCCTTCGGCCAGTTCGAAGCAGCCGGTGCGGCGTTCCATGGCGCCGGTGAAGGCGCCTTTTTCGTGGCCGAAGATTTCGCTCTCGATCAGCGTTTCGGGAATGGCGGCGCAATTGATAGGGACGAACGGTTTGTTGCGGCGCGGGCTCAGGTCGTGGATGGTGCGCGCCACTAATTCCTTGCCGGTGCCGCTGGCTCCGGTGATCAACACCGAAGCCGTGCTTGGCGCCACTTGTTCGATGAGGCGGAAGATAGCCTGCATTTGCGCGGACCCACCGACCAGCAGGCCTAGCGCCCCTTTGTCGCGCAGGCGGCGGCGCAGCGACTCGCTTTCGGTGCGGGCGTTAAGGATCTCTCCGATATTGGTCAGGATGGAGCGCAAGCGGCGGAAGTCGATCGGTTTCTCGATGTAGTCCTGCACGCCTAGCCTACCGGCGTGAAAGGCGGTGTCGGTTGTCTTCTGTGCGGTGACCATCACGACCGCGGTGGACGGTGCGGTGTCGGCCAGGCGTTCCGCGAGTTCGATGCCGCCCATGCGTGGCATCTTCACGTCGGTGATTACGATCGACGGAGCGAAGGCGGCAATTCTTTCCAAGGCTTCGACGCCGTCCGCGGCGGTATCGGTGCGATAGCCCCACGCTGAGACCAGTTCGGCCAGCCCGGTTCGTTCGTTCTCTTCGTCTTCAACAATTAACACGCGTTCTTGAGTCATATTCTGTGCCCGGCCCCATCTGCATTATTCAGGGAAGTGCGCCGCCTCGCAACCGGGCTTCAATCGATCAGTCGTAATGCCTGCTCTAAGGGAACTCTGATCTAGTGTCGGCAGGAGGCATTCACCACGGGGTACCCTTCGACTACGCTCAGGGCAGGCTCCGGGGTGCATGGGGGAACCGGGGACTTAGCTCAGAACTTTCCTTATGAGCAAAAAGGAACAGATTGCGTCTGCTGGTGATGCAATTCTGTAGGGTGCTCTGGCAAGGAGAATTTGCGGCCCGCGATGACCCGAGACCGTCCCGTCTCAATTCTTGCACTTTTGCAAAAGAGCCCATTTGCTGTAGAATTCGGTGTTCCCAAGTACAGTCTATCCGTGAGTACTGTAAGGGTTTATTGATTTCAGTTCTGTTTGGATAATTTGGAATGGATTTGATTCGGAGGAATTCAATGTCAATTTGTCACGAAAATTACCGGAGGGGCGCCAGTGTCGCGCTCGTCCTGGCCATTGTCTTAGTTGCGTTGCCGGCTTTGCTGAGCGCACAAACCGCACCCAAGGCGACTACGTCGTCGGACTCCGGAGTGCCTACGTTAGAGTTATTCGTTGGCTATCAGTGGTACAACCCAGGCGGCAACGTGCCCGACCAAAGCGTACCGCCGAACCCGTTCAAGCTACCCTCTATCGCGCCGGGCGTGGGCACCAGCCTGAGCTACAACTTCACCAGGAATTTTGCCCTGGAAGGCGATTACGGGGTGGATTGGAACAAGTACGCGACGGTCAACACGGTGACGTTCGGTCCGAAGTACACCTGGCGCGGCGACGGCATCAATTTCTTTGCGCACGGTCTGTTCGGATGGGAGCGGTTGTCGCCCAGCGGTGACAATCAGAGCAACGGTATCACCGGGCTGATTGGCGGCGGCATGGATCTCAAGATCTGGCAATCGCTTTCGTTCCGGCTGTTTGAGGCCGATTACCAGTGGGCTCGCGAGAACTTCGCGGGCAACGTTTCGCTTAACGATCCCGGATTGCGCAGTCCGGAATACAACGGGGTTCGCCTCCGCACCGGTCTGGTGTTCAACTTTGGCGGTCAAGCTCCGGAAGCTCTCGTAGCGGCGGCCTGCTCGGTGCAACCCTCCGAAGTGCTGGTTGGCGAACCGGTGCATGCCACGGTCACCGGCAGCAACTTCAATCCCAAGCACGTGCTGACCTACACCTGGGCCAGCAGCGCGGGCAAGATCGAAGGCAAGGATACCGGTGCCACCATTGATACCAATGGTATCGGCGGCGGCGTCTCCGGCAGCTATGCCACCACCGTTACCGCTACGGTCACCGATGCCAAGGCCAAGAAGAACAATACGGCCAGCTGCACGGCGAACTTCACGGTGAAGGA
Source organism: uncultured Acidobacteriaceae bacterium (assembly GCA_963778255.1). Taxonomy (GTDB): domain Bacteria; phylum Acidobacteriota; class Terriglobia; order Terriglobales; family Acidobacteriaceae; genus Acidiflorens. The sequence continues at coordinate 11,612 of CAVZUP010000063.1, read as the reverse complement.
ACCGCCCAAGAATCCGCCGCAGATTTCCTGCTCGGCGAATCCGACGACGGTCCAAGCCGGCACCTCGGCCACCATCACTTGCAGCTGCACCAGCCCGGATAACGTTCCGGTCACGGTGGGCGGATGGACGGCGAGCGGTGGCAGCCTTTCGGGCAGCGGAAACTCCGCTACTCTGAACACCACGGGCGCTTCTTCCGGTCCGATCAGGATTGGCGCTACTTGTACCGATTCGCGCGGCTTGACGTCCTCGACATCGAGCTCGGTAACGGTTGAAAATCCGCCACCGCCGCCTCCGCAGGCGAGCAAGGTGAACGAGTGCCAGTATCCGAACGTCAAGAAACCGTGGCGCGTGGATAACACCTGCAAGGCCGAGCTGGACGATGTTGCACTGAAGCTGCAGCAGGATCCGGATGCCAAGCTGGTGGTGGTTGGCAACGCGACTCCAAAAGAGAAGCGTAAGAACCTGGCGGCCGAGCGCGCGGTGGACGTGAAGGCCTATCTCTCGGGAGGCGAAGCGAAACAGAACATCGACCCGAGCCGAATCGAGACCCGCACCGGTAACGAAGGCACGACCACGACGCAACAGTGGATCGTTCCGGCGGGCGCGACCTTCCCGGACGCTGGCAGCACGACGCCAGTGGACGAGAAGAAGGTAAAGGCGATTCCGGATCATCCGAAGCCGGCCGCGAAGGCGGCTGCCAAGAAAGCGGCGAAAAAGGCCGAATAACATAGATAGAAAGAGCACGAAAGGCCGGTGAGGGTAACCTTACCGGCCTTTTTCTTGGTCGTTCTTCAGTAACCTTGTTCCAGCGTGCTAGCCTGTCTAGAGTGAAGCGCAGGCGAATATCGTTCGCAGGGGTCAATCTACGCGCATGAATTTCACAGGGAAACGGAACATTCTCCGCACCGGTTTGCTTGTTTTCGCAATCAGCCTCTTTAGTACTGCGCTGTGGGCCTCCGAGCCGTGGCAGGTATTGGGTCCGGACGGCGGCGACGCGCGCAGCCTGGCCTACGACGCGCACAATCCCGATCACATTCTGCTGGGTACCAGTACTGGCCAGATGTTTACCTCGAACGATTCTGGACGCACCTGGTCGCGCCTGGCGAAGCTGGGTGGCGATGAATACGTGTTGGACCACATTTCCATCGATCCGCAGGACTCGAACCGTATTTATGTGTCGGCGTGGAGTTCATCGGGCCAGCAGATTGGCGAGATCTTCCGCACCCGCGACGGCGGCCGTAACTGGGATACGCTGCCCGCGATGCATGGCAAGTCGATCCGGGCCCTGGCGATGTATAAGGGCGATTCGCGCGTGCTGGTGGCGGGAGCGCTCGATGGCGTCTACCGCAGCAAGGATGGCGGCAATTCCTGGGAGCGTCTGTCGCCCGCGAACTCGCCCGACATCAAGAATATTGAATCGATTGCGGTCGATCCCAAGGATCCGAACACGGTTTATGCCGGAACCTGGCACCTGGCCTGGAAGACTTCCGATGGCGGCGCGAACTGGCAGCATATTAATAAGGGCATGATCGACGATTCGGATGTATTTTCGGTGATCGTCGACCATGACAATCCCTCGGTTGTGTTCGCGAGCGCCTGCTCGGGAATCTATAAGAGCGAGACGGCGGGCAACCTGTTTTCGAAGATTCAGGGCATTCCGTTTTCGGCGCGGCGCACGCGTGTGCTGAAGCAGGATCCGACGAACGAGAACATTGTTTATGCCGGAACCACGGAAGGTCTATGGAAGACGACTGACCTTGGCAAAGTATGGAAGCGGGTGAGCGATCCGGAAGTCGTGGTCAATGATGTGATGATCGATCCTCGGGATTCGAATCGCGTGCTGCTGGCTACCGACCGCAGCGGCGTGCTGGCCTCGACGGACGGCGCCACGAATTGGACGACTTCGAACCACGGCTACGCGCACCGCTATGTTTCCGCGGTGCTGGCCGATAACAAGGACGCCAGCACGCTGTACGTGGGCGTGGTCAACGACCGCGAATACGGTGGCGTGTTCTATTCCCACGATGCCGGACAGCACTGGTTGCAGAAGGCGGAAGGGCTCGGTGGGAAGGACGTGTTCGCGCTCAAGCAGGCTCCGAGCGGAATGCTGGTGGCTGGGACCAACCATGGCGTCTATTCGCTGGAGCACAATGGCAGCGCGTGGCATTCCATGAACGTGGTGGTGATTGAGCATGTTTCGAAAGTCACGCCCAAGGGAGCACACAAGGCGATCACCAAAACAGCCATTGAGAAGAAGGAACTGGTGGCGCGGGTGAACGATCTGGAACTCGGTTCAGAGCGCTGGCTGGCGGCAACTACCGATGGCATCTACTCGAGCGCCGACCAGGGCAAGACCTGGAAGGGCGGTCCGGTGCTGGGACAGACGGACTTTGTTTCGGTGCGGGCGGATGGTTCGACCATGGTGGCGGCGACGCGTTCCGGCGTGATGGTCTCGAATGACCGCGGCGCGACCTGGCAACGGGCCGGGCTGCCGTCGTTTGTGGTCGGCATCCGCAGCGTGGTCATTGCTTCCGACGGGCAGATCATGATGGCCTCCCGCGAAGGCGCGTACCGCAGCGGAGACGGCGGCGTGACCTGGGAGCATGTGGTCAACGGCCTGCCGGGCAAAGACATCACATCCATCAGCTTCGATTCCACGCACCATCGTTTGCTCGCTACCAGCGACGCGACCGGCGTGATCTTTGAAAGCCTCGATGGTGGACGCAGCTGGCAGCGCGGTCCGGACAGCGGTTTCCCGCTGCGCCGGGTCAGCGTGATCGGCGGACGGTTTGTGGGCGCGACTCCGTTTGACGGCGTAATCCTGCAGCCGGAAGGTGCGCCGATCAGCGCGGCTGCCGGTGCGGGCAGCAGCGAGTAGCCAGTCGCGAGCGTCTGAATCTCAAGGGTGCCCCGTCCAAGCTTGCTTGGGCGGGGTTCTTTTTTGGGAGGCAAGCGCTCCTGCCTTGCGTTCCTGGCAAGGGTGGGAAACAATTCCTTTGGCACTGCTATGCGATCTGTGTGCGGATTTGCGATTGCGCTGGGGCTGAGTTTCGGCGCTTGGGGACAAGCTCCGGCTGCCGCTCCGGCGGAAGGAACACCGGCTGCGGAGAAGAATACGCAGGAGAGCGTGGGGCAAGAAAAGAAGGCAGCTGCTTCGGCGAATGGCAATGCAGCCGGGACGGGTGCAGCACAGCCAACCACGAAGCGCCGCAAGCAAGTGGCTCCGCCGGCGGACGGCAGTCCGCGGAAGATTGTGATTCGCGAGGGCGGGGCAAGTGAGCCGGCGGCGCAGATTGTGCCGGGCATGACTCCGGCGGAAGGGGCTCGGCAGCGGCAGCACGCGGAACAGTGGCTGAGTTCGACCGACGCCCAACTGAAGCAATTAGAAGGACGCACGCTGGATGCGCAACGGCAGCAGACGGTGATGCAGATCCGCAATTATGTGGAGGGAGCGCGTTCGGCGTTGCAGGAAGGCGATGTAAGCCGGGCGAGCACGCTGGCCGAGAAGGCGCACTTGCTGGCCGACGATCTGGTGAAGCATTAGAAAAGGTGTCAGGTTGCAGGTGTCAGGTTTCAGGAAAATCCCCAAAGGCATCGGGTCCTGACACCTGTTCCCCTACTCGCTGGTGAAGTAATCGACGGTGACGGGGTTTTCGAACAGGGAATAATCGCGGGTGACGACGGTGATGCCGCTATCGGTAACGAAGTAGCGCTCGCGGTCGGCTTCGGCATCGTAGCCGATGGTGGTGCCTTCGGGGATGTGCACGTCGCGGTCGATGATGGCTTTGCGGATGCGGCAACTGCGGCCCACGTTGACGTGCGAGAACAGAATGCTGCTCTCGATTTCGGAGTAGGAGTTGACGCGCACGTTGGGAGAGAGCACGCAATCCTGGACGGAACCGCCGGAGATGATGCAGCCGGAAGAGACCAGCGAATCGACGGCGTGACCCATGCGTCCGGTTTCGGCAAAGACGAATTTTGCCGGGGGATACTGGCGCTGGTGGGTGCGGATCGGCCAAGCTTCATCATAGAGATTGAAGACCGGGGAGACGGAAACCAGGTCCATGTTGGCTTCGTAGTAGGCTTCGAGCGTGCCCACGTCACGCCAGTAGAGAGCTTCCTTCTTATTTTCGTCGACAAAATTGAAGGAGAAGACGCGGTAATCGTCCAGCATCTTGGGCAGGATATTCTTGCCGAAATCGTGACTGGAGTTGGGATCCTCCGCATCCTTGAGAAGCACGGGGATGAGTACGTCGGTGTTGAAGATATAGATTCCCATCGACGCCGAAATTTTCGTGGGATCATAGGGCGAGCGCAGTTCGGTCTGCTTGGGTTTTTCCAGGAAGCCGACGATGCGATGTTCGCGATCGATATCGACCACGCCGAAATGGCGGCATTCGGCCGGGTCCATGGTCAGAGTGGCGACGGTGACATCGGCGCTGGCGTCCATATGCTGCTGGAGCATGCGCGCGTAATTCATTTTGTAGATCTGGTCGCCGGCGAGAATGATGACGTACTTGGGCTGCTCGGAGCCGATCGAGTAGATGTTCTGGTAGACGGCGTCGGCCGTCCCCATATACCAGTTTTCGCTGACGCGCTGCATGGGCGGCAGGATTTCGATGAACTCGCCAATTTCGCGGCCGAAGATGTTCCAGCCTTCGCGGATCTGGCGATTGAGCGAGAGCGCCTTGTATTGCGTGAGGATGTAGACGCGGCGCAGGCCGGAATTGACGCAGTTGGAAAGCGTGATGTCGATGATGCGGTAGATGCCACCGAAGGTCACGGCGGGTTTGGCGCGGTCACGAGTCAGCGGGTAGAGTCGTTCGCCGACGCCACCCGCCAGCAGAATTCCGAGCGTATCTTTCATGAAAACACCGTTATCGGCACACCGTTGGATGCAGGGTGAAGCACCGGCGCTGCTCTAGTCAACGCGACATACTAGCACAGGCGATGCGTTCTGATCGGTGCCGTAGGACACAAAAAATGCCGGATGATAATCCGTGAAAGATTTCTCGTTGCGGCTAACAGTGTACGATCTTGTCGCTCTTGATGCCGCGGGTGGCGTTGCGCGAATCGACGACCAGCTTGGCCTCGTTGACGATTTTCTTGTAATCGTAGTCGGTGTGATCGGTGACGATGAGCACGCAATCGTACTGGCCGAGATTATCGAGCGGAGTGCACTTCATCTGCAGATCGTACTTGCGGCCGCGACCGACGAAGGGGAAATAGGGGTCGTTATAACTGACCGTGGCTCCCTCTTTTTGCAGCAGTTCGATGATGGTGAGGGCGGGGGACTCGCGGAGATCGTCGATATCCTTTTTGTAAGCTACGCCCAGGACCAAAATCTTGGATCCGTTGATCGACTTTTTGTGGCGGTTGAGGGCCGAGATGGTCGAGGCGATCACGTTGTAGGGCATGGCCACGTTGATTTCGCCGGCCAGTTCGATGAAGCGGGTGCGGAAATCGAATTCCTTCGCTTTCCAGGAGAGATAGAACGGGTCGACCGGAATGCAATGGCCGCCGAGGCCGGGGCCGGGATAGAAGGGATGGAAGCCGAAGGGCTTGGTGGCGGCGGCGTCGATGATCTCCCAGATATTGAGGTCCATGCGCAGGCAGAGCATTTTGAGTTCGTTGACGAGCGCGATGTTGACGCAGCGGTAGATATTTTCGAGGAGCTTGGTCATTTCCGCGGCGGCGGGCGAGGAGACGGGCACGGTGCGGCGGAAGATGGAGCCGTAGAGCGCGGCGGCGATTTCGCTGGCCTGGGGATCGAGTCCGCCAATCACTTTCGGAATATCGTGGCGAGCGACTTGGGTGTTGCCGGGATCCTCACGCTCGGGCGAGAACGCGACCCAGATATCGCCGTCGCCGCCTAAGCGGGATGCCTTCAGTCCGGCCTTATTTTCTTTTTCGAGGATTGGCACCAGGACTTCCTCGGTAGTGCCGGGGTAGGTGGTGCTCTCGAGGATGACGATCTGGCCGGCGCGCAGATGCGGGGCGACGGCGCGGGCGGTGTCGGTAATGTAGCTGAGGTCGGGCTCGTGATATTCGTTCAGCGGCGTGGGGACGCAGATGATGATGGCGTCCATGGCGGAGATCTGGGAATAGTCGGCGGTGGCCTGGAAGCCGTTGGCCTTGGCAGCCGCGATCTCGGCGGGGGTGATGCGGAAGATGTAGGTGCCGCCGCTGGCCAGGGTGTCGATTTTTCGCTGGTCGATATCGAAGCCGGTGACGGGAAATTTCTGTTCGCTGTAGAGCAGAGCGAGCGGCAATCCGACGTAGCCGAGGCCGATAATTCCGACGTGAGCCTGGCGGGCGCTGATGCGGCTCTTTAAGTCGGTAAACAGGGAAGACGCGGTGAGCTGAGTATTCATAAGGGCAGAAGTAATTTTAGCATTGCGGGTTCCGCTTGAGGCGCGGACGCCCGGCCTCTGGCACGATTGTGGCGCGATTTTCACGCGATGTTTACAGCGCGATTGCGATCTTGATTACTGTGGTAATCGAATTCGCCCGGTACGCGCTTTCCTTAGTAACATGCGAGGGAGATGCGATTCCGTCGATGGACGATTGCGGTACTTGTGGTTGCCGGCATCATGGCTGGGCTGGCGAGCCAGGCGGCGCGCTTTCTGGTGGTGGATGCGCCGGAGAAGTCCGATGCCATCGTGGTGCTGGCCGGGGAAACGGAAGTGCGTCCGGCGCGCGCTTTGGAATTGCTGCGTCAGGGATTGGCGCCGCACGTATTTCTGAATGCGGAGACGCGGGGCAGGGTTTATGGCCGGAAACTGACCGACGTTGCGCAAGAATACGTGGATGGGTTGGGGGGAACAGGCCGCGTTTCGGTGTGCCCGATCGTCAGTTTCTCGACCAACGCCGAAACCAGCGATGTGGATCGTTGCCTGCAAACGCTGGGGGCGCATCGGGTGCTGATCGTGACTTCCGATTATCATACCCGCCGCGCCTTGATGATCTTTCGGCACCGGCTGCCGCAATACCAGTTCAGCATGGCCGCGGCGCGCAGTTCGACGCAGTTCGGCGAGGCCTGGTGGACGAACCGGGAATGGGCGAAATCCGTTTTCGATGAGTGGTCGAAGATGCTTTGGTGGGAAGCGGTGGATCGGTGGCGGTAAGGCGAGAAGATTAGGTTTCAAGGTTTCAGCGTTTCAAGGTTTCAAAGACAGAAACAATTGTGAACGGTCGCAGTTCTTGCACGGTTGAAACCCTGAAACCTTGAAACGCTGAGACCTGGTACTGGGTACTTGTTGTTTTGTGCGATAGTTGAAAAGCAGGTCATCTTTCCGGAGGTTGCATGGCTCAAGTCACGATTACGGTGCGCAAGAACGGTTCTTTGCGCGTGGACGATCCCAATGGCGTGGTTGAAATGCTGGATGGCGATGGCAACAAGTACGATCTGACGGGGAAGACCGGTTTTTCCCTTTGTCGCTGCGGCGCTTCCGCGAACCGTCCTTTCTGCGACGGCAGTCACAACAAGATCGCTTTCCAGGCGGCCGATACGGCGATCAAGGCGGGGTGAGGTCTCGCCGCGCGCGGCAGCCGCCCTCAGCGGCCAAAAGCCGCCATTGATTTTGCGGCACTGATGGCACGAGTAAAACTCGTGCCCTTCCCATTTCATTGACGGATCAAGCTTTTCCGCAAGCCGCTAGGGAGTAATCAGGCGGACAGCCACGGGAGAGGCGCCGTTGCCGATGATGGTCGGCGTGAGGACTCCGCCGGTTCCACAGCCAACCAGGTTGATGATCTGGGCGTGGATATGGCCACTAAATGGAGCCTGTTGCCCGGTTGGACTTAGAAAAAGCTGCAAGAAGCCGATGATCTGTACGGAGGGGAAGCTCGGGAGAGTGCCGCCATTCGGCCAATTTACGGTGTCCACGTTGATCACCGGTACGGTCACCAGCGAATCGCTGACCATAATGTTGGATCCCGCGGCCAGCCCGCTGCTGGAGAGCACGGCCGGATTTTCCGCTCCGGCGACAAACTCAAACGGCGCGTTGCCGTTCGGGGGCGTCACCACGGTGGTATCGACGCTGTCGCCGTGATTGCCGGCGGAGTGGGTGAGAGTGTCCACAGCTTCCCTGGTGTGGAGGTCCAAATTTGGATCGGAGGTCTGGTCGATGGTCACCGTTTGCTTGCAGGAAATGGGCGTTTGCACGCAGCCAGCAACACTCAACTGGTAAGCGCTGAACCCACCACAGCCGACGCATGAGGACGCACTGGGCGCGGGGAAGCTGCCAGAGGTATCGGTGGTGCCAGGATAGTACCTGAGCGGGTAGACCGGATTGTTCTGCGCGGTACAGCCCGTGCAGGCGGACCTCAGCCGGATCGCGGTCGGACCGCCGAAAGGTGGGGTCTCCCAACCCAGCAAGCTGTAATCGGAGATGGTCCCGGCTACGGGATCGAAGATGTGATTGCCCGTGTTGATGGGATCGATATTCGGCAGCAGCCAGGGCTTCACGCACATGGGGGCCACGGGTAGAAGCGGGTTCGGCGGCGCTCCTCCGGGGATGGCGGTGGGATTGTAGGCTTCGGCGGTGGCGGAGGCTTTGACAGTGAGCGTGGTGACGCCGAAAACGCGGGCAAAAAAGGTGGGCAAATCGGCTCTCTGCACCTGCACCGTGACTTGGGGATTGCCGATGAAATTGGCGGCGGCGGTGTTGATGTTGACGCAGATTTCCTGTCCCCCGGTGCAGGGCGACGCTCCGGGAACCAGGGTTCTGCCGCCTACCGGGTTATTGGCCGCGACTTGCGTGGCCACGATGATGGCAAGAGGGGCGACGTTTGCTCCCAAGGTGGCGTTTTGCGACGAAGTCATTCCGGAATTGGCCAGGACGCGGGCACCGGCCAGGGCGGCTGCGTCGGCCGCGAGTTGGGCCTCGCTGCGCGCGGTGTAGAGGGTTGCGAGGTCGATGGAAATCGCCGCCATCGCTCCTACGACCGCGAGGATGAAGACCGCGACCAGCGTGATGATGATGCCTTGCTCGCCGCTGGCCCGCAATCCGCGCTTCGAATTGTGTCGATGTCGTTGCATGCTTCCTCACATCTGGTTGTGAACGGTTGCGCTTTCGGTCACCTGGGTGGTGCCCAAGTACGATGTTGGGCCGGGAAACAACAATTGGATCACGCGATTAAATCGCCAATGATAGGGATACGCCACGGTCACCATGGTGCCGACGACGGCGGGTGATCCAGCTCCGGGTGACCAGGCGCGGTTGATGGTGATCACCAGATTGTCGGTGGGATAAGCGCTGGAACATCCGGAAATCGTGTAGATCCAAGTCAGGCTGGGAGAGGTGTTGGCGACCGTTCCGGGGGGCGTGCAGGATCCGGTGGGCACCACGCCGTTGCCGGCGAGCGAGTTGAAAACCGCGGTTGCGACGGCTTGCAGAGAGCCGGGGTTGGCGCCAATGTCGGTCATGGGCTGAGCGCCGGCAATGATCGCTCCTTCTTGCGCCGCCTGTTCGACCTTTTGTTTCTGGCTGAAAGCGCCGCTGAAATCGTAGATGCCGACGACGAGCACGACCAGCAGGGGCAGGGCGATGGCAAACTCAAGCAGGGCCGAGCCCTGAACGTCCTGCAGGAGGCCCAAAGGCGCTAAAGCGCGGCGTATTTTCAGCGGCATAGCGGCACGACTGAAGTCGTGCCCTTCCCGGAAGCGCTCGCGACGGAGTTTCTCAACACCCGGTAAAGCTCGGCGATCGAGAATGCGAGGCATCTAGTTTTCCATCCTGCTCTGCGCCTGCGCCGACAAGACAATCCTCGACAGGTTGAGCGAAGTGCCCGGCAGGTAGAACTGAAAGGGGTATTGAAAGCTCACCACGGACCCGCATTGCGCGGGCTGGGCGCTGCCGGTGGCGGGATTCAGCTGCACATTCTGGCAGATATAGATGTTGGAAGCCGAAGAGCAGGAGCCGGTGGAGGGTGCGGGTGGCGACGGACATGCGATGCAAATTTGTCCGGGGGCGCAATTTGGAGCAGAAGGCGGCAACTGAATCTGGCCGGGTTCGAGATTAGAGGATTGCATCACGGCCAGAACCGCGCCAGTCACGGCGCTGGTGGCAGTGGTATCTCCGCACATAGCGCACGACGCGCGGGCGGCGGCGAGCGCTCCCTGCTGCGCCGCCTGCTGCATGGTGCAGTAGATGTTGAAGGCTCGTCCAAACCAAACGATGCCCAGCAGAAGCATGAACACCAAGGGCAGCACGAGGGCGGCTTCGGCGATCTCCGCGCCGGTAGTGGTTGCGAGCTTGCGCGCGATGGGTCTGATCTTCAGCACACAGCAGGTCCTTCCCCTTCGACAAGCTCAGCGTCAGGATGACAAAGCACAAAACCGACGACAAAGCATAAGCGCGACGACAAATCACAGGCGCTCGGAATGACAATGATAAATCGCTTATGGATTCACGATCACAATTTTCCCATTGCCTTGCCTATCCCATAAAGCAAGACGGTCAAGGCCATGGCCACGCCGAAGGGAATTTTTGTGGACCGCGGATCGTCGAGCGATACCTGGGAGCCGGGCATACGGAGGCTGAGCAACGCTCCGAGCAAATGCGCGATGTTCAAGAGCGTCTGTTTCAGGCGGCCTTTCCAGATCACCACGCCTAGCGCCATGATTCCGGCCACTAGAATGGTGCCCATGAGCACGGCTAGCAGTTGCTGCGGACCGAGGCACGCGCCTAAAGCGCCGGCGAGTTTCCAGTCTCCCGCGCCGAGGCTGCGGATCAGGACGAACGGCAGCAGCAGGGCAAGGCCCAGGGCCGTGCCCAGCACTGCGGTTTTCAATCCCGGCCAGCGGTAGAGAAGTGTGTTGACCGCCAGGCCGGTGGCCAGGCCTGACACGGTTAGCCAGTTCGGAATCCGCCGGTAGCGCCAATCGAGAATCCCGGCAACCATTGCCAGCAGCATTGCGGGAAGCCATGGGGCGAGAATCATTTCGCTTTCGCTACTTTATGTCTTCCAGGCAGGAGTCTCAAGAGAGAAGTTCTCAGTACTCGGTACCCAGTACCCAGTACCCAGTGGTATGCGATCGACGGTTGGTTTTTTCTGGGAATTGGGAACTCTCTCGCACAAAAAAAGGGCCCGGTTTCCCGGGCCTTGATTCGAATCGAAAAATACTGTCTAACGCGAGACTGCGGGGGCGGAGTTTCTTTCGGCTACCACTTTCTTGGCGTTGTCCGCCAAGGCTCGCGCTTGCGGCATCAGGTCCAGTGCTTTGATGACGTCTGGATCGGTTTCCGCTCTTACTTTCAAGCCCTCTTCCTGGCCGAAGGCATCGACGAAGAGCTCGCTCTTGAGGTTGGAGCGCAGCCAATCGTTGTTGTCCATCATCTCGCCTTCGGTATAAAGAATTTTTTCCTCGTCGAGGAACTTGCGGAAGTCTTGCAGCAGGACGTCGTCCACTTCGAAGCTCTGCGTGATTTTGTGGTTCAGAGCGTAGCGCTTAGCGAAATTAAACAAAGCATAGTGCTGCAGCAACGAATCCTGGAACTTGGTGGACTTGTAGGGCGCGAGCTTCACATCGGGAGTGATGCCGCCTCCGCCATAGACCGTGCGTCCGCCATCGGTCAGCTTCACTTCGTGATTCGCGTTGTTATCC
>CAVZUP010000062.1:0-4367 GCA_963778255.1 uncultured Acidobacteriaceae bacterium | reverse complement strand
AGTTGCCGTCTTTGTTTTCGGCCTTCCGCTTCGCCAGCCACTCTGCCCGCGGTTTCAGAACCGCATCCAAATCGTTGCCGTTCGCGCCGTTGGTGGGATTACCATTGTTTGCGGACATTTCGTTGTACCATCCTTCGCGGAAGTGTGTTTCAAAATTATACCCCGCTTCCGTGGTGAGCTGATTTCGAGAGGACTGATTTTCGGGCAACGGGTGTGTGAGTGGCGGCGCGTTGGGAAAATGAATCCTGGCGCGGCGGATAGGAATCGAACTATAATGTCGTTATAACGATAATAATGGGAGGATGCAATGCTGAAGCGGTTGATGAATACGACGAACGACGTTAGCTTGACCACCTTGCGCGTGGTTCTGGGCGTGGTGTTCTTCGCCCACGGCGCGCAGAAAATGCTGGGCTGGTTTGGCGGCTTTGGTTTTCACGGCACTATGGGAGCGTTTACTCACATGGGAATGCCCGCTCCTGTCGCGCTGCTGGTGATCTGCACCGAATTCTTTGGCGGGCTGGGACTGATTGTCGGCTTGCTGAGCCGTATCGCCTCCCTCGGAATCGCCGGGCTGATGATCGGGGCGATCTTCATGGTCCACCTGTCGAACGGTTTCTTCATGAACTGGATGGGCACGCAGAAAGGGGAGGGAATTGAATACCATCTGCTGGTGCTTGCGATAGCCGCGGCGCTATTGCTGCGCGGGGCCGGTGCCTTCTCACTGGATCGGGCGCTGTCGAAGTAGATTCGCGCACAGCACGTATCTTACGGGATGAGGCCGAGCAGTGCTCGGTTGGGCAGGTGGGGGCAACTGCCCCTATGGGAGGAGATGCCCTGCTCAATCCACGGGCTAGTTTCTGAGTGTCTTACCCGTTTTCAGCGTGAACTGAATTCTTTCCTGCGTCTTCCTTTCGCCACACAGTGACTTGAACGCCTCGCGCTCCAGGTCGAGCAGGTATTGCTCGCTGATTGGCGTCCCGGGCGTGATGTTGCCGCCGCAGAGGACTTCCGCGATTTTCGTGGCTAACTTCTGCTCGTGATCGCTGATGAACTCGCCTTGCCGCATCATGTAAGCGCCCATTTTGAGCGTGGCAAAAATGTTTTCGCCCGGAGCGGGGATGTTCGTCCGCATCACCGGAGGCTCATAGCCCGCGCGCAATAACTCCAGCGCCCGCGTCTTGGCATCGGAAAGAACGCGCTCGCGGTTCATGGTGATGCGATCGGAACTCGACAGGAACCCAAGCCCGCGCGCTTCATGCGCCGAGGTGGAGACTTTTGCCATGGCGATGGTTTCGAAAGCTTTCTTCATCGCCTCCATGAGCTCGACCGATTCGCCCCGAGCGTTGGAAGGAAGATCGGGACGAATCGACGCGGCGCTATCGACCGCGCGCAGCACCATTTCCTTGCAACCCCCGCCTCCGGGAAGCAGTCCCACGCCGACTTCGACCAATCCCATGTAGAGTTCGGCGTGGGGCTGGCGAGCGGCCGCATGCAGCGAGACTTCGCACCCGCCGCCAAGCGCGAGTCCGAAAGGCGCGATCACGACCGGCTTCGGCGAAAACTTGATGGCTTGCGTCATGCCCTGGAACTGGCGGATCGCCATGTCCACGTCATCCCACTCTTCTTCCTGCACCGACATCAGCAGCAGCATGAGGTTCGCGCCGACGGAAAAATTCTGCGCGTCGTTGGTAATGACAAAGGCTTCGAAGCCGTCGCCCGGCCCGCCCGGTTTCAGCGTCTGCAGGATGAGCGAAATAATGTCGGCGCCGAGCGCGTTCATCTTGGAGTGGAACTCGATGCAACCCACACCGTCGCCGATGTCGACCAGCGACGCGCCGGAATTCTTCTTGACCACGTAGTTGGATTTCTTCGCCACGGTCACCGACCAGACTCCCGCCGGAACTTCCACCGGCTTGAAGCCGCCGTGGACCAGGTCGAAGTAGGCTCGGCCGGATGGCGTCTTTGGATCGTCCTCGTACCAGCATTTTGCGTCGGAGGCGAGCAGCTTTTCCACGTTGGCCGCGATCGGACGCCCTTCCTTCTTCATGCGCGCGACCGTCGCCTCCACGCCCACCGCGTCCCAGAGTTCGAACGGACCAAGCTCCCAGTTGAAGCCAAGATGCATGGCGCGATCGATCTCCACCACGGAATCGGAAATTTCAGGAATGCGATTGGCGGAGTAAGTCCACAAGTCGGCGAGCGCCGACCATAGGAAAGTACTGGCCTTGTCGGGCTTCTGCGGCGCGCCTCCGTCGAGGCCGAGCAACATGCGGACGCGCGCTCCCGTCTCTTCGACGTTCTTCGCCATCTCGAGTGCAGCGAATTTCGGCTTCTGCCGCGGATGATATTCCAGCGTCTTCCAGTCGAGTGCCATGCGCTCGTCTTCCTTCTGTTTACCGTCCGCGTCTTTGCCGTGCGCGCTCTTAACCTTCTTATAAAACCCGCCCTTGGTCTTGTCGCCCAGCCATTTGCGTTCGAGCATCTGGCGGAAGAAATCGGGAATCTTGAGTTCGCTGCGCTCGTCGCGCACGTTCTGCGTCATGTTCGAGACCACGTGGCCAAGAATGTCGAGCCCCACCAGATCGATGGTCCGGAAGGTGGCCGAACGCGGCCAGCCCACGGTTTGTCCGGTGAGCGCGTCGATCTCTTCGACGGTCAGGTCCATCTCCTGCATGAGGCGCATCACGTTGAGCACGGAAAATGTTCCGATGCGATTGCCGATGAAGTTGGGAGTGTCTTTCGCCATCACGACGCCCTTGCCCAGTTGCGCGTCGCAGAAATGACTGACCGCTTCGATCAGCGCGGGGTCGGCCTCGGGAGTCGGAATCAGCTCCAGCAGCCGCATATAGCGCGGGGGATTGAAAAAGTGCGTGCCGAACCACGAGCGCCGGAAATCCTCGGAGAATCCCTCGGCGATCTTGCCCACGGGAAGTCCGCTGGTGTTGGTGGTGACGATGGTGCCAGGCTTGCGGATGGCTTCCACCTTCTTCAATAGGGACCGCTTGATGTCGAGGTTCTCGACAATGGCCTCGATAATCCAATCCACCTCGGCCAACTTCTTCAGATCGTCGTCGAAATTTCCCACGGTGACCAGGTGTGAAAGTGAGGCTTCGAAAAACGCCGCGGGCTTTGATTTTCTGGCGCCATCGAGTCCAGCGGCCGAAATCTTGTTCCGCGCGGAAAGATCCGCATCGGACGCCAAGTTAGCTGGAACTATATCCAGCAGCAAGGAAGGCACTCCCGCGTTAGCGAAATGTGCCGCGATACGGGCGCCCATGGTGCCCGCGCCGAGGACAGCAACCTTATGGATGCGCTTCATAAATGCGACTCCTGCCATGAAAAGTTCGTCGAAAAGTTCTTCTAGGGAAGTTTATCCACCACCCAGTCATTCTTACCAGTCTCGACCAGGGTTATTTCGGAAAATCGGCGTGTGACGTGTGACCCTCGCATTGTGACGAGCGCCACCGGAAAGCTGTAGCGCCCTTTATGCCCATGGCCGCGGGTGATCTCGAAGGCGCGGTCTTCCTCGGTAGAGAAAAATTGTTCCAGCCTGTCGGCGTTCTGCGAGTGGCGGAGGCCGTCGCTGAGCATGACCATGCCGTTTGCAAGATCTCCGACTTGCCACGCGTGGAGGAAGTGATTGGCCCCGGCCAGGGCAAACACGTAGCCCGGGTCGGAGGGAGCAGCCGGCTTGGCAGGACGGCCATGCGATCCGGCCCAGAGAGGGGCCGTCAGAAGGAAAAGGCAAATTGTTAACCGGATCTTCACGCTAACACGATTCCTTGTTTCGCCGCGGTGATGGTGTTTGTAACTTTACTCTACTGCAAGACGGCCAAACACGAGTGTCTCTCGCTAAGCCGTGAACGTCCGGGAAGCTCTGATTCAGTGCGGGCCAAGGGCGTCCACCACGGGCTACCCAGCGGGGCCGGAGCGGCCCAGCGTGCACAGCGCACATAACGATGTGACTGATTTCACTGACGCAATACGCGTGTTCGTGTCGAATCAATGCGACGACCTCGGTGCTCTGGATCACGTCACGTCCTCTTGTCAGAGCGTAATTACGGAAAGTCGGAAGGAGTAGCGAAGCATATGAAACGAATGCTATTTTGCGGCCTTGCGATTTTTTTCTATTGTCTGCCTGCGCTCGCGCAGCAGACCGATATCAACCGATATACCTTATTTACCGGCTTCGATTACATGATCAGCCCAGCGCGTAATCTCACGGAGCGCGGCTTCGAAAGCGATTTCGGCGTCAACGTGCGGCCTTGGCTGGGCTTCGGCGGAGATTTCAGCGCGATTGGCAGTCAAATCGTGAGTGGCGCCGGAACCATCAACGGAAGCGAGACGGTGTTCGCTCCCGTGCTGAG
>CAVZUP010000061.1:0-24497 GCA_963778255.1 uncultured Acidobacteriaceae bacterium | reverse complement strand
TGTTCTTCTATACCTTGGACCGTTCGCGTATTGTTCGGCAAGCGCATTCATCCCGCCTGGATCGTCCCCGGCGGCGTAAGCGAACCGCTGAGCCAGTCCAACCGCGACGCCATTCTGGCCGACATTCCCGAAGCGCTAAAGATCGTCGAACACACCCTGGATTGGTACAAGAGCATTCGCGAGACCTTCCGCGAAGAGATCACAACCTTCGGCAATTTCCCCTCGCTTTTCATGGCAATTGTGAAAGAGGGTGGCGGACTGACCTTCTACGACGGCAACATCAGCATCGTGAATGCCAACGCCGATCCCGTTGCCACCGGACTCGATCCCGCGCGCTATCCCGACTACATCGGAGAAAAAGTCGAGTCCTGGAGCTATCTCAAATCCACTTACTACAAACCCAAGGGCTGCCCCGATGGCATCTACCGCGTCGGACCGCTGGCGCGCCTCAATGTCGCCAGCCGCTGCGGCACGCCCCGCGCCGACCAGGAACTCGCGGAATTTCACGAACTCCAGCGCACCGCCGTCCTAAGCTCATTCCACAATCACTACGCGCGCCTGATCGAAGCCATGTACTGCGTGGAGCGCTTGGAGCAGTTCCTCACCGATCCTGAAATCCTATCCAAGCACGTTCGCTCCTTCGCCCGGCCCAACTGCATGGAAGGCGTCGGCGCCTGCGAAGCCCCGCGCGGCACCCTGTTCCATCATTACAAGATCAACGAGCACGGCCTCATCCAATGGGCGAACCTGGTCATCGCCACCGGCCACAACAACCTGGCAATGAATCGAAGCATCCTGCAAGTCGCCAAGCATTTTGTGGTGGCCGAACATCTGACGCCAGGAATGCTGAACCGGGTCGAGGCCGTCATCCGCGCCTACGATCCGTGCCTGAGTTGCTCCACCCACGCCGCCGGCCAGATGGCTCTCGAAGTCCAGTTGATCGGCCCGCAAGGCGAGTTGCTGGACGAAATCCGCCGCCCGTAGCTTGGCTTTTCACCACGGAGACACGGAGAAAACCAAAAGCTTGGCCAACCCCTGGCCTTCCAGTTTTTACAGATTCAAGATTTTCTCCGCGTCTCCGTGGTGAAAAAGTGGGTCGAGGTTTTCTCCGCGTCTCCGTGGTAAAAAAATCCTTTCTGAATCTGCTACCATTCCCGCGTCATCTGAACCCTCATCCCTATGCATTGGTGGGCCTCAATTGCCGGTATCGTCCTCATCTTCACCATCCTCATGGATGCCTTTGAGACCGTGGTCTTGCCGCGGCGCATCCGGCGAAGTTTCTTTCGCATCTCGTCCTGGTTCTACAAGCGAAGCTGGGGCCTCTGGAGGCGCGTAGGCCGGCACATCAAGTCCGCGAACCGGCGCGAGGGCTTCCTCGCCTACTTCGGACCGCTCTCTCTGTTCCCGCTGCTGGGCTTCTGGGCGCTCGGGCTGATTCTAGGATTCGCCTGCGTGCAATATGGACTGGGCGAACATCTGACGCTGGGCAACGAAAAAATCACATTCTGGAAAGTCGTCTACCTCAGCGGCGAAACCTTCTTTACCCTGGGCTACGGAGACATCACCCCCAACAACGCCGCCGCCCGCACTCTGTCCGTGATGGAAGCGGGCATGGGCTTCGCCTTTCTAGGAGTCGTAATCGGATATCTGCCCGTTATCTATAATTCCTTCGCCACGCGCGAGGTCGAAATTTCGCTGCTCGATGCCCGCGCCGGATCGCCGCCCAGCGCCGCCGAATTCCTCGGCCGCTTGGGCTGCTGTCCCGATCAAACCGTGCTCGACGATATCTTCCGCGACTGGGAGCGCTGGTGCGCCGACCTTCTCTCCAGCCACATTTCCTATCCCGTGCTGCTTTTCTTTCGCTCGCAGCACAGCAATCAATCCTGGCTGAGCGCGCTGGCCACCATGCTCGATGTCACATCGCTGATCATGACCGGAGTCGACGGCATCCACCCCGACCAGGCCAAGCTTACATTCGCCATGGCGCGCCACGCCGCCGTCGACCTGGCCCAGGTAGTCAACGCGCAGTACAGTCCCGAAGACGCCGGCCGGCTTACGGCCGAAGATTTAAACCGCCTGCGTGCGGATCTAGCAACCCACGGCGTGACCTTGAATGATGGCGCGGACGCGCCCGAGCATCTGGCGCAATTTCGAGTCCTCTACGAACCCTATCTTTACGCACTCAGCCGCCGCCTTCTCATGACCCTGCCGCCATGGGTCCCCACCGATCACAAGAAAGACAATTGGCAGAGCGGCCCCTGGGACCGAGCGATTCAAGCCCAAGCGCTGCAGCGTCCAGGCCACGCCAGACACGCCGCAGACGATCACTTCTAAGCGGATGCCTTCATGGGCTGCGTGAGAGCCTCGTTTTTGGCTGGTCTGGCGCAACGAGGGACCACAAAATGCCGCCCCGGAGGGGCGACCCAGCTTAGCCCAGCGCTTGAGCGCTGCGAAAAATGGAAGCGTGGTTTTCAAGTCCGAGAGGGACGACCGACTTTACACTCGAGCAGTTTGCTGAAAAACTTGCTTTTGGGTGGCGCAGCGGTTTACCGCTGCGATAACGGCAGCGTTTTGAAGACTGCTTTAGCCGCTGAGGGTCGCCGCCCTCGCGAGCCCTACTCCGCCTGTTTCGTAATATTCAGCAGTACGCCGACGCACATCAGCGTGACAAATAGCGACGATCCGCCATACGAAACAAAGGGCAGCGGAATCCCCTTGGTAGGCATCAGCCCCAGCACGACGCTGATGTTAATGAAAGCCTGCAGCACAATCATGCTGGTAACTCCAACCGCCAGAAAGCGTCCAAAGTTATCCTGCATGCGCAGCGCCGCCCGCGTTCCGCGCCAAAGAAAAATCGCAAACAGGAAGATCACGGCAAGCGCCCCCACCAGCCCCAACTCCTCGGCCGTGACCGCGAAAATAAAATCGGTGTGTGGTTCGGGGAGATAAAACAGCTTCTGCTTCCCTTCCATCAACCCCAACCCGGTCACGCCACCAGTCGAAACCGCGATCAGCGACTGAATAATATGAAACCCAAATCCTTTCGGGTCGGCGTAAGGATTCAGAAAAGCCAGAATGCGGTCCCGCCGGTAAGCCACGTGAAAGATCAAAAAATAGAGTGGCAGCAACGCGACCGCAAAAGCATATCCAAAATAACGCAGCCGGATGCCCGCAATAAACAGAATGCAAGCGGTAATGCCCGCGCAGGCAATGGCCGTGCCCAGGTCGGGCTGAAAAACAATGAGCCCCAGAAAAATCACGGTAGGCGTAACCGCCGGAAGCAACGTATTGCGCCAGTCGTCCATGGCCTTGGTCTTGTTTTCCAGAAACCAGGCAAGAAACAGAATGAGCGCGGGCTTGGCCAGTTCCGAAGGTTGCAGCGAAACCGGCCCCAGGTGAAACCAGCGATGCGTGCCGTGCGCGCGGTCAAGAAAAAAAACGGAAATGAGCAGCAGCGTGGTTAACCCGAGAAACGAAAACACCAGCGCCGGATGTTGCAGGTATTTGTAGTCCACCTTCATGGCTACAACCATGACCACCAGTCCCGCAACCGCCCACACCAGTTGCTTCAGCAGAAATTCGTAGGCCGACCCGAACCGCTCCTTGGCCATCACCGCGGACGCGCTGAAGATCATGACCAGCCCGATAAAAACCAGGATCGTGGTCACCGTAAACATCCAGCGATCGACGCTGACCCGCTTAGCCATAGAGATTCCATTTCATCACGGCAAGACGTTGCCCAGGAGGAGTTTTGCGTGTGGATTATAAGCCGGGGGATAACTGATTTGGTTCAGAGCAGCCCGCCTTGGTCCTCAATTGAGTCACATTGACTGAGAACCGGGAACGGAGAACTGGGAACTGCTCCTACGTCGATCGCGCCATAGCCAGCGAATGCACAATCTCCTTAAACACTCGACCGCGGTGTTCATAACTTTCGAACTGATCAAAGCTGGCGCAAGCCGGAGCCAGAACGACAACGTCACCCGCCACGGCGGATTCTCCAGCCCGTCGCACCGCGTTCTCCAGAGTCTCCGCATGATCGATCTCGGCCGCGCCTTGTATCTGCGATTCAATCTTCGCCGCCGCCGCCCCAATCGTATACACCCGCTTCACCCGCTGCCGCAGCAACTCATTGAGCACCGTGTAATCGCTGCCCTTGTCCTTGCCGCCAAGAATCAAATGAATATTCGCCGGAAAGGATTCCAAAGCTTTGATCGTGGCATCCACGTTCGTGGCTTTCGAATCGTTGTAGTAATCGACGCCCGCGATCCTGGTCACAAACTCCAACCTGTGCTCCACCGCCTTGAAGCTGCTCACCGCCCGGCGGATCTGTTCCGGTTCGCAGCCCACCAGCATGCCGATGCAAACTCCCGCCAGCACGTTCTCCAGGTTGTGCGCGCCCTTCAGCGGCAGTTCGGCAAGCGGCATGATCTCGCACTCGCCGCGTTCATCGCGAAAATAAATATGCGCGCCCCGGACGAACGCCCCCTTATCCACTTCCTTCCGCCGGCTGAACCAGAACAACTGTCCGCGGGTACGCGCCGAGAGCACAGCGGTAGTGCGGTCGTCGGCGTTCAGCACCGTAAAGTCGTCGGCCCGCTGATTCTCGAAAACGCGCGCCTTCGCATTAACGTAATTTTCGAATGTCTTGTGTCGATCCAGATGATCGGGCGTGATGTTCAGAATCACCGCGATCCGCGGACGAAAATCAACGATCGTTTCCAGCTGAAAGCTCGATACTTCAAGCACAGTCCAGGTCGTGGCCGTGGCCTGGTCCACAAAACTGATCGCGGGCGTGCCGATATTGCCGCCCACCAGCGTGGAGAACTTTCCAGCGGCGATAATTTCGCCCGCCAGCGAAGTGGTAGTGGTCTTCCCGTTCGCTCCAGTAATGGCCACGATCGGACCCGCTAGAAACTGCGCCGCCAGCTCGATCTCGCCAATCACCGGTTCTCCCAGGCTGCGCGCCTGCACCAGTTGCGGCGCGTCCACCGGCACCCCCGGGCTCACCACGATTAAAACTTGTCCCCGAAACGTGCGCTCGCCGTGGCCGCCGGTTTCAACCGTGATCCCATGCTCCAACAGCAGCAGGATCTCATCCCTCAACTCGGATTCCGGCTTCGCATCCGACACCGTAACCCGTGCGCCCCGCGACTTCAAAAACAGCGCGGAAGCCACGCCCGACTTGCCCAAACCGACAACCAGCACGCGTTTATTGTTCAGATCCATAAAGTTCACGTCACCAAGAAGCCCGGTGACAAGAAGAAAAACAAGAGAGATTTGGTTTTCTCCGTGTCTCCGTGCCTCCGTGGTGGATTTTGTTATCTCAATTTCAAAGTCGTCAGCGCAAACAGAGCAAACACCAGCGATGCAATCCAAAACCGCACAATCACCTTCGACTCCGACCAGCCCAGCAGTTCGAAGTGATGGTGAATCGGCG
Source organism: uncultured Acidobacteriaceae bacterium (assembly GCA_963778255.1). Taxonomy (GTDB): domain Bacteria; phylum Acidobacteriota; class Terriglobia; order Terriglobales; family Acidobacteriaceae; genus Acidiflorens. The sequence goes on along the minus strand of CAVZUP010000061.1, from coordinate 19,057 downwards.
CCATCTTGAAAATTCGTTTCTTGCGCAGCTTGTAGGAACCCACCTGCAGAATCACCGAGAGCGCCTCAATCACAAAAACTCCTCCGATGAACGGCAGCAGCAGTTCCTGTTTGATCATAACGGCTACGGTGCCAATCGCGCCGCCCAGCGCCAGCGAGCCCACGTCGCCCATGAAGATTTCCGCCGGATGCGCGTTGTACCACAGAAATCCAATGGAGGAACCCACCATGGCCCCGCAAAACACCGTAAGCTCGCCGATCTGCGGCATGCGCTGCAATTCCAGGTAAGTGGCAAACGTGGCGTGCCCGCTGAGGTAAGTAAGCACCGCCAGCGCTCCGGCCGCGATCACCGTGCATCCAATGGCCAGCCCGTCCAGCCCGTCGGTAAGGTTCACCGCGTTGCTCGATCCCACAATCACCAGCACCACGAAGGCTATAAACGGCAGAAAAGCCAGCGGCCAAAGTTGCGGATGAACCGCCCATCGCGCGATCACCAAATCCGGATGGATCTGCTTGAAGAATGGAACCAGCAGCCGGGTCGAATACTCTCCCCGGTACTGCAATGCGATCAGCGCAATCGCAATCAGAATGCTGGCCACGACCTGATACCCCAGCTTGGCGCGCGCCGTCAGCCCCAGATTACGGCGATGAACAACTTTCAAATAGTCGTCGGCAAACCCGATCGCCCCGAACGCCACCGTGGAGAACACCGCGATCCACACGAATGGATTGCCAAGGTCCGCCCACAACAGAGTCGGCACCAGAATGGCGATCGCAATCAGCAGCCCGCCCATGGTAGGCGTGCCCGCTTTTTTTTGATGCGCCTGCGGCCCTTCCTCGCGGATATACTGCCCAATCTGAAAATCGCGCAGCCGCCGAATCACAATCGGCCCAACGATCAGGCCCGTAAAAAGCGCGGTAAGGCTGGCAAACGCTGTACGAAAAGTAAGGTACCGGAAAATGCGGAACGGCGGAAAATAATGATAGAGCTTCAGGTAGAGCAGCCAGTAGAGCAATCCGCCTCCGACAACCGCTGTCAGCTCTCCGCTGTCAGCTTTCAGTGATTAGAAACCATCCCATCAATCATTACTGGGTACGGCGCGGCTTCAGCCGTCCCGCTCGGAGCCAAGAATGACGCAGGCTTTAGCCCCTGAGGGACACCCGCGCTTAGTCTTCGGCGCCACTCCTCTGTTTCCAGGTCTCCAGCGCCTTTTCCAGCTTCACGCCGCGCGACGCTTTCAGCAACACCACATCGCCTTCGCGAGTCTCGCGCGCCAGCCACTCCCCCGCTTCTTCCGGAGTAGCCACAAACTCCGCTTTCAGTCCCGCCGCGCCAGCCGCTTCCACCATTGGCGCAGCCAATCCGCGCACGCCAAGCAGGAAGTCGCACTTGGCTCCCGCCATATACCGTCCGCACTCGCGGTGCAGTTGCTCGCCGGTCGAGCCAAGTTCCAGCATCTCTCCGGCAACAACAATGCGCCACCGCGCAGGCATGGCCGCAAGCGTATCCACCGCCGCCATCAGCGCCTTCGGACTTGAATTGTAGCAATCGTACAGCACCGTGATGTTACCCAGTTGGACGACCTGTCCGCGCTTGTCCGCCGCCTGCAGCGACGGCAAAGCCGCCGCAATCTCCGATGGCGTAATCCCGTGCTCCAGCGCAATCGCCGCCGCCGCCAGCACGTTGTATACATTGTGCTTCCCCAGCAGCGGACTCTGCACCGGCTGCCGCACTTCCTGGCTGACCAGATCGAAGCGTGTGCCGTCGGCGCCAAGCGTCTCGATATTTTCCGCCCGTACGTCTGTAGAAAAACCCGCCGCTGCCTTCAATCCAAACAGCACAACCTTGCCCTTGAAGTCGCGCCCGAACTGGCTAACATACTCATCGTCGGCATTCAGCACAGCCGTGCCGCCGTGGGGAAGAGCCTCGATCAGCTCATATTTCGCGCGCGCAATTCCAGCAATGGAGTCAAAGCTCTCCAGATGCACCGGCGCAACATTGGTGACCACCGCCTGATTGGGCAGAGCGATGCGGGCCAAAGCCGCGATTTCGCCCGCGTGCGACATTCCCATCTCCACCACCGCCAGATCGTATTCCGGCTCCAGAGTCAGCAGCCCAAGCGGCAGACCGAAATGATTATTGAAATTCCCCTTGGTGCGATGCACGCGATACTTGATCGCCAGCAAATGCGCCATCGCTTCTTTGGTAGTGGTCTTGCCCATCGAGCCGGTGATGCCGATCGCCGTCTTGCCCCACATCTTCCGGACCGCCGTAGCCAGCGTCTGCAGCGCGACCAGCGTGTCGTCGACGGCAAGCAGCCCGGCAAGCTTGGAATAGCGCGCCAACTGATCCTTCCGGACCACCGCCGCAATCGCGCCCCGGCTCAGCGCCTGCACCACAAAGTCGTGCCCATCGAGACGCTCACCCTTCACCGCAAAAAAAAGTTCGCCCGGCTGCACGGTGCGCGAATCGATCGAATATCCCAGTGCCGTAGCGTGGACATCGTACTGGCCAGTTGCGTTCAAAAATTCGCCGATGCGCGACAGAAGAAGCTTCATACCGTCTTCCCCGCAATGCCCGCTTTTGCCGCGCTCGTGCAGTCATAGCCCAGCGCCTGCAAGGTCTCGCGAGCGACCTCCACATCGTCGAAAGGAATCGTCCCCTCCCGTGTAACCTGCACCTTTTCGTGCCCTTTGCCCGCCAGCAACACGATGTCGCCCGGAGTCGCCTGTTGCAAAGCGAACGCAATGGCCTTGCGCCGGTCTGGCTCCATGGAATATTTCGCGCCCGACTTCTGCAACCCAACCAGCGCATCATTCATAATCGCCAGCGGATCCTCCGAACGCGGATTGTCGGAAGTGAGAATCACGAAGTCGCTGCCCCTGCCCGCCGCTTCGCCCATCAGCGGACGCTTGGCCCGGTCGCGATCTCCGCCGCATCCGAACAGCGTAATGACCTTACCTTTGAGCCCCGCGCGCGTAACAAAATCGCGAGCCAGTGCGGTCAGGTTGCGGAGCGCGTCGTCGGTATGCGCGTAGTCCACCACCACCGTGAAAGGCTGGCCGCAATCCACCCGCTCAAAGCGCCCCGGAACGCAGGCAAGATCGAAGATCCCTTTGGCAATCGCCTCGCAAGAACAATCGCGCGCATACCCAGCCGCGGAAGCCGCCAGCACGTTATACACATTTACGTTGCCAATCAGCGGAGACCACATAGCAACCTTCCCCGCCGGCGTCACCATCTGAAACCGCGTCCCGCGCGGCGTAATTTCAACCGACTCCGCGTGGAAGTCGCCCGACACCAGCCCGTAGGAAAATGCCAAAGCACTCTTTTTCTTGGAGAGCTTCAAGAGCTGCCGCCCGTATTCGTCGTCAATATTAAGAACAGCGGCACGCGGAGGCTCCGTCCCGCATCCCTCGAACAGCACTTGTTTAGCAAGGAAGTAATTCTCCATCGTGCCGTGGTAATCGAGATGGTCGCGCGTGAGATTGGTAAACACGGCTACGTCGAAAGGAATGCCGAAAACACGTTGCTGTTCCAGCGCGTGCGAAGACACTTCCATCACCGCCTCAGTCGCTCCCAGGCCCAAACCGTCCGCCAGCAACCGGTTCAACTCCAGCGCTTCTGGCGTAGTGTGCGGAGCCGGCAGCACCTTCCCGGCAACGTGATATTCAATGGTCCCGACCAGCGCCGTCTTGCGTCCGGCGGCCTGCAATATGGATTCGATCAGGAAGGCAGTCGTGCTCTTTCCGTTCGTGCCGGTGATTCCAGTGTTAGCAATGCGCTCCGCCGGACGTTTATAGAAGTTAGCGCTAAGCCGCGCGAGCGCCCGCCGTCCGTGCACCACCTGCGCCCAGGCAACCGTAGGACGCGGCACTTCGACCGTCGAGTCGGTAACAACGGCAACCGCTCCGGCAGCGATAGCCTGATCGATGAAACGATTCCCGTCGCTAGACTCGCCCTTCATGGCGACGAAAACCGTTCCCGGCCGCACCCGCCGCGAATCGTATTCCACCCCGGCAACGCCCGGATTCCCGCTCTGCGAGAGAACCTCGGCGCCCAACAGGAGCTGTTGAAAAGTCATTGCAGTGATTATAAATAGCATCCCCCCGTGAACCCCTGTGTACCCCTTGGTCAAGCCTTTCCGCGGCCAGGAGTACAAAGACGTTCAAAGGGAAAGCAAATCCTATCGCCCAAACCTTACGGTGACGTGAGACCCGGCCGCCACCCGTGCCCCGGGCTGAGGCGATTGCTCGCGAGCCACGCCGCTGCCGATGGCGTCAAGATCCAGCCCCGCATCCTGCGCCGCTTCCATCGCAACGCGCAGCGTCTTGCCCAGGAACGACGGCACCGCGATCCCTCCCTCATCCACGTCGAGAACCACCGTTCCACCCGCCGGCAATTTCTGCGGAGACGAATTCGCGGATGTTGCGGGGGATGATGCGACGGATTGCGCCGTCGAACCAACCGCACCCGCAGTGCTTGCGATCTGCAAATGTTGATCCGTCTCCCGTGTAGTCAGAGCAGCCGGAACCACCTGCGCTCCAATCGCGCCCCGATTCGCCGCTGCAGGCACTTCGTTGGAGTCGGCCATTTCCAGGCTGGCGCCCAAATGATCGGGTGAGCTATCGTCCAGACTCGCGGCCGGAACATTGCGCCGTGCCAGCAAAGTCTGCCGGCTAAGCGGAAGCTGCACATCATGCGGCACATGCAGATACTCCAGCGACTGTTGCATGATCCGCTGAAAAATCGGCGCTGAAACCTGCCCTCCCTGATGCAGCCCAACGGCCGAGTCGAGAATCACCACCACCGCCAGTTGCGGATCGTTGATCGGAGCAAACCCCGCAAACGATGCCACATACTTCGTCTTCGAGTACGCGCCCGTGTTGGGGTCCACCTTCTGCGCCGTCCCCGTCTTGCCCGCCGAACTGTAGCCCTCAAGAATCGCCTTGGGCGCCGTCCCGTGGAGCACCACTCCCTGCAGCATCGCCCGCATCTGCGCCGCCGTCAGCGACGAAATTACGCGCATGCCCGCCGCGGGATGAAACGCAATCGTCTGCGGAGTATTCTGCGGCGCAATCGTCCCCGCCACAATCCGGGGCGGAACGCGCACCCCATCGTTGGCAATCGTCGAAATCAACGCCGCCAGCTGCACCGCCGAAATGCCAATCTCCTGCCCCATCGAAATCGCCGCCAGCGAAACCTTCGACCACCGCTCCACCGGCTTCGTCATGCCACGCGTCTCGCCGGGAAGTTCGATCCCCGTCTGCTGGCCGAATCCGAAGGCGCGAATATATTTGTAGAACCGATCGTCGCCCAGCCGCAGCGCAACCTTGATCGCGCCCACATCGCTCGACTCCGCAATAATGTCTGAGACCGAAAGCATCCCGTGCGGCCGGCTGTCGCGGATGCGCATGCCATTGATCACGATCGATCCCATCTGGCAATCGAACATTTCCTCGGGCCGCGTGACTTTTTCTTCCAGCCCCGCCGAAATGGTCACCGTCTTGAATGTCGACCCCGGCTCGTAGATGTCGCTCACCGCGCGGTTTTTCAGCGCCTCGTTCCTGATTTCCTTCCGGATATTCGGATTGAACGTGGGCCGGTTCGTGAGCGCCAGAATTTCCCCAGTGTGCGGATTCAGCACAATCGCCGTGCCCGCGATGGCCTTGGTCTCTTCCATCCCGCGCTCCAGTTCCCGTTCGGCGATGTACTGGATATTCTGATCGATGGTGAGAACCACGCTGTTGCCGGCTTCCGGCTCTTTTTCCACGCTGGCAAACCATCGCCGGCGCGCATCGACGGAAATCATCAGCTTGCCCGGCTTGCCCTGCAGTTGCTCGTTGAATTCACGCTCCAGCCCGCTCAAGCCCTGATCGTCGGTACCCACGTAGCCCAGAACCTGCGCCGCCAGTTCGCGCTTGGGATAAAAACGCTTGGCTTCCTTCTGGTAGTGGATGCCTTGCAGATTCAGAGCCCGGATCCGATCAATCGTCTCGGCGTCAGCCTTGCGCGCCACCCAGCAGAAAGTCTTGTGCGCGCGTACAGTCGGCGAGCACAACCCGAGGATCTTCCTGAGTAATGCGAGAGATCAGGCTGACCGCATTGGCAAGATCCGGAACCTCCGACGGCACCGCGAACGCCGAGTCCACCTGAATCGACATCGCCAGTTCCCGCCCCGCGCGATCGTAGATCACACCGCGCTTCGGAGAAAGATCGAAGCTGCGCTGCTGCTGGTGCTGCGCGCGGCGCTCGAAATCGCCGTACCGAAAAATTTGGAGATAAACCAGCCGCAGACAGATCGCCAGCAGCCAAAGGCAAAATAATCCAGACAAGGCGTAGAGCCTGAATTTTGCGCCGTTCGAAGAGTTACTAGCCGCCACTTCCAGCCCTCAGAAACTTTCGGCGGCCCCGAAGAGCCGCCGTTAAAAAGTCGTGTGGTGACGGGGCTCTGCCCCGTCCAGACCGGACGAGCACCGCTACCGGGCCGATATCACCGCCACCGGAGTCACGCTAGCCATCACCGGCGAAGCCGCATCGGCGGATGAATCCATCCGAATCACCTGCCCAGGCTGCGGCGGTTGCAAACCCAGCATGCGTGCCTTCAAATCGATTCGTTCCGGATCCCGCAGCGACGCTTCTTCCAGCCGCAAAGCCCGGTTCATCTCGGTAAGATCGTTGCGCTGCACCCGTAGCGTCTCGATCTTGTATCCGTATTCAATGGCGCGAAAATGCTGCAACGCATATCCCATGACCAAAAGAAACAGGCAGCATAAAGCCAGCCCGAAATATTTCATTTCCCGCTCGCGCCTCGGATCTTCCACCTTCACCAGCCGCGAATTGTCGATCGTCTTGCGGAAATAGATTTCCGGGGTCCCCAGCCAGCACGATTTCCGCCGGCTCAAAGGAACTGCGCTTTGCATTGCCACGGCGCTCATGATTTATGCCACTCCCAGAAATTTGGATTCGTAATCTGCGTTTTCCTGAACCGCCGCGAACCACGGTTCTACGAGGATGGTTTCATCGCCCTGGGTTTCAACTGCCAACCCTAGGTCCGCCTGCGCCCGCTGTTCCGCGCGCTCCACCGTTGCCATCAGATCTTCAATCAGGGTGCCCGTAAAAGTCATTTGCCAGAATTCCAGTTTTTCTTCTCCGGACACGGCCTTGTTTTATTTTGTCTTGGCCGCTCCGGCGAAAACTCCACCACAGAGTTTCTTTCCAAACTCTTACCCCGGCGCGCCCTGCTATCACCGCACCGGGACCCCGGCAGTTTCTCCGGGACAAACTAAACTTGCCAAACTTAAACTCTCTCCGCCGCTCGCATCTTCGCGCTGCGCGACCGCGGATTACGATCAATCTCTTCTTCGCCAGCCGTCATCGGCTTCTTGGTCAGCAGCCGGTACCAGCCTTGCCGAGCGCCCTCGCGAAGCGCATCTTTGACGATTCTGTCTTCCAGCGAGTGAAAGCTGATCACCACCAGCCTTCCTCCCGGCTTCAGCACCCGGGGCGCCGCCTCCAGCAGTGCTTTCAGATCGTCCAGTTCACGGTTTACGAAGATTCGGAGAGCTTGAAAGGTTCTGGTCGCCGGATGAATCCGCTCATGTTTCATTGACCGGGCCGCGGCTGATACCACCTCGACAAGTTGCGTCGTCGTGCGTATCGGCCGCGACCGGACAATGGCTCTGGCGATTCTCCGCGACCTCCTTTCCTCACCGAATTCGTAAATCACATTGGCCAGCTCGCGCTCGTCAATGTGGTTTACCACTTGTTCGGCGGTCTCGCCCGACATCGGATTCATCCGCATGTCGAGCGGTCCTTCCGCCTGAAAACTAAATCCCCGCGCCGCGTCGCCCAGTTGCAGGCTGCTCACGCCCAGATCGGCCAGAATGCCGTCGTACGTCGTTCGCTGTTCGCCGTTCGCCAGTTCCGCGAAGGAACCATGAATTAGCGTAATCAGCGGCCAATCCAAGCTCGGTCGCTGGTCGCTGGTCGTTGGTCGTTCGGAATCCGGTTCGCTAACGACTGACGACGAACGACTATCGACTGGCGCGAGTTTGATCCGCGCCACATTCAGCGCCGCCGGATCCTTATCGAAGCCAATCAAATGTCCCGGTGCGCCGAGGCGTTTTGCGATTTCGCAACTGTGCCCGCCCAGCCCCACCGTGGCATCCAGATAAGTTCCGCCGCGCTTTACGGCTAGAAAATCGATCGCTTCTTTTAAAAGAACCGGAACATGGCCACCCGCTCCATGCCCACCCCGCTCGGGGGTGTCGTTTAAATCCGAATCCGTCTCCACTAGATGCCCAATTCGTCCAGCGTCTTGGTGTCGTCATCCGTGAAAGCCTGCTCGTCGATCTCTTTCTGGAGCGCTTCCATATTCCGTACTTCCAGGTAGGTCAGATTGCCGAGCACCGCCACTTCCCCTCGTATCTGCGCCGACTCACGCAGAATCTGCGGAACCAGCAGCCGCCCCTGCCCGTCCATCTCCACCACCTGCCCGTAGTAATTCGTGCGCGTCAAGAATTTCTTCTTCGTCGGATTGAACGTCGAGAGCGCTGCCAGCTTCTGCTCGATCCGCTCCCACTCCTCGAAGGGATACACTTGAGCAACAATGCCATCGAGACTCGTGATGTAGAATTTCTGCGCATATTTCTCGTCGATCACGCGCTTGAATTCCGCCGGGACTTTTAACCGTCCCTTTTCGTCGACGCGCGTTGGATGATTTCCGCGAAACATGTGCCCTGCTTACCGCTCTTGATGAAAACGACGGGCTCCGTCTATTTATGGCCACTACCAATGCCAACTGCACGAGGGAGGTAGAAGCGCTCAAAGGGAGAGTGGATTCGGGTTCGTTGGGCTCGTTTTTGTCGGTGTCAGTCTCTGAAACCACTGGCGCCTCGAAACTTAGCGATAATGCCCGCGACCTCTACTGTTTGTTCCACTTTCAACCACTTTTGTCCACATCCTACGCCTAAATCGTTTGTTGTCAACAATAAAGTTTCAGGTTGAGACACCCCTTAGGGACTCAAGGTGCAAAACGCCAAATGTTGTGGTTAACCAGAAAGATGACCACTAGGGCTTGTGTTTAGAAAAATGATTCCCGACCCGGCGAATTTTGCCTTTTCCACAACCAGTTGTGTGCTTCGCGGCTCGAATCCGCAACTTGACCCACTGGAGTACACTTGTTGCCGGGCGCCCCATCCTAACGTCGCGTCCTTTGCGACGTTAGGGTGGGATTCCAATCGTCTTTTCAAAACAGAGCCACTACCAAAACAGGGGGCTACATGAAGCTGAATACGACTCGGGTATGGCTCGGCGGCATCGCCGGCGGCATAGTGTGGAACGCGTGGTGCTTCTTCATTGAGATGAGACTGGCCCCGCTCTACGCGGCCGTCCAGAAGCAAGGATTATTTCTTCGGCAATCGCGCTATCCGTTTTTCGTCGGGCAGTGGATTGTGCTCCTGTTCGTGATGTCGATTCTGCTCGCCTATCTTTACGCCTGGAGTCGCGCCACCGCCGGCCCCGGACTGAAGACGGCTCTCAAAATCGGCATGATCGTAGGCTTCTGCGCCGGTGTCCCCTGCAATTTCGGACAAGCCGCATGGTCGGCCGTTCCCCGCATGATGCCCCTAGGATGGTTGCTCGAAATGTGGGCCGGCGCGATCCTGTCCACCGTAGTCGCGGGTTTTTTGTATAAAGAGTAGAGGCCTGCGGCCTTATTTCGCCGCCTCGACAAAAACGGCTGTGCCATAGGCAAGCACTTCCGTGACGCCCTGCATCACTTCAGTCGCGTCGTAGCGCGCCCCGACCACGGCATTGCCGCCGATCTCCGCCGCGTGCACCAGCATCAGGTCGAACGCCTCGGCGCGAGTCCGCTCGCAGAGATTGGTCAGCAAAGTGATATTGCCCCCGATCAGCGTTTGCAGCCCCGCGCCAATCGTTCCGAAGATGGAGCGCGAACGCACCGTGATCCCGCGCACCACGCCCAAAGTGCGGACCACGCGATAGCCATCGAGCTCGAACTGCGTGGTCACCATGTTATGCGCGACCATCCGTCCCCCGGTTGTTACAGCATAGTTGCCCATCGGCTCCTCCAAAAAGTCTTGGGTACTGGGTACTGAGTACTGGGGCTGGATCTAGGTACTGGGTACTAGATACGCCCGCATCCGCCGCAGCAGCGAGGCTGGAGCCTCCGCTTCCAGCACCACCAGCCCATCCTGATACTGGCGCGAAAAGATGCGAGCGCCCGCTTCCAGTTGCGCCAGCATCTTGCCTTCTTGTTGCGGAATGCGCAGCCGCACCCGCTCCGGCCGGTCGCCTTCCAGCACCGCGTCAATGCGATCCAGCAGTGTGCTCAATCCAATCCCCTTCGCCGCCGAAACATGGATGGTCTGCTCATCATCGCGCAGCGACTCGCGCTGCTTGGGCAGCAACAGGTCGATCTTGTTCATTACCCGCAGACGCGGCTTCTTGTCCGCTTCCAGTTCCTTGAGGACACTTTCCACCTGCGCATCCTGCTCAGCTGAGACCGGACTGCTGGCATCCGAAACCTGCAGGATCAGCGTGGCGCGCTGCACTTCTTCCAGCGTGGCGCGGAACGCCGACACCAGCGTGTGCGGAAGATGTCTGATGAAACCCACCGTGTCGGAGAACAGAATTTTTCGTTTCGAAGGCAGCTCGGCCCCACGAATGGTCGGATCAAGCGTGGCGAACATCCGCGAAGATGCCACTACGTTCGACTTGGTCAGGGCATTGAACAGCGTAGACTTCCCCGCATTCGTATACCCCACCAGGGCCACCAGAGCCACCGGGACCGATTCGCGCCGCTGCCGTTGTTGCGCCCGTATGCGGCGGACATTTTCAATCTGCTGCTTCACGTGCCGCACCCGGCGATAGATCTTCCGCCGGTCGGTTTCCAGCTGAGTTTCGCCCGGTCCGCGGGTCCCAATGCCGCCGCCAAGCTGCGACATTTCCACGCCCCTCCCGGCCAGCCGAGGCAGCATGTATTCCAGCTGCGCCAGCTCCACCTGCAACTGCCCTTCCCGAGTGCGCGCATGACGCGCAAAGATGTCGAGGATGAGCTGTGTGCGATCGATCACGCGGGTGTGCACCACGCGCTCAATATTGCGTTGTTGCGAGGGAGAAAGATCGTGATCGAACAGAATCACATCCGCGGAGACCGAAGCCGCCGCGCCCGCGATCTCCTCCAGCTTGCCTTTGCCAATCAGCGTGGCAGGATCCGGACGGTCTTTCCGCTGCGTGAATTCCCCGGCAATCTGCGCACCCGCGCTAGTCGCCAGAGTCCGCAGTTCATCAAGCGAATCTTCCGAGGTGAAATCAGAGTTCAGATGAGAGCTGAGATCTGGTGAATCCGCCGGCAGGGACTGGGATAACGAAGAGGACGATCGCAAAGACGAGCCGGCCACGCTGACAGCATGATCGCGAGCCGCCTGCGCACCCGGCGTGATGGCCACAGCACTGGCTTTTCCGGCGCGGCCCGTGCGGCCCTTGGTCCGGAACTCCACCCCCACCAGGAATGCGCGCTCCTGCTGTTCCGATGGATTCAGCACCACCTTAGGCTCATTCCGCGAGCCATCTCGGGAACGATCGCGGCCGCTCAGTCTGGAGTCATCTCGGCGCAAGCAAGCTCACTTCATCCTTCGGTGCCAGAAGCGGAAGTTGGGATCGTCGCTTCTCCAGCGGACGCCGCCGCCGGCTTTGTATCCCCATGGCCGTGGGCCGCGCGCGAGATAACCACCGTCGAGATCGCGTGCTTGAAGATGAGTTGCTCCTGGTTGCTGGTTTCAAGGACGACCGAGTACTTGTCGAACGATCGGATACGACCCGTCAGCTTTACTCCGCTGACCAGATAGATAGTAATGTTGTGCCGCTCCTTGCGTGCCGTGTTCAGGAAGGAATCCTGGATGTTCTGCTGCGCCGGCTTGGCTTCCATCTGCCGATCTCCTTCATAAGGGTTCGATGCTGCGCCCAGCTATGAAACAAGGGGGGTGGATCGCAGCTCTCTGCCTGTCGGCTCCTACAATACGGCCTTGTCTCGCGCTTTTCAACTTCCCTGCCAATAATATTCTCCGGAGTGTGCGGAAACCCGCGCTTATAAGTCGCCAGGGTTTCATTTCCCTCGTCGCGCATCTACAATCGTCCCGTCCACAACCGATTTCCCGAATAGGAGCCTCGCTTTGACCGACATCAATTTCCCCACCGACTTCACAACTAACCTCCTCATGCTGTTTCGTTGGCTGCATTTTGTCGGCGGCATCACCTGGCTCGGCCTGCTGTATTTCTTCAATCTTGTTAACGTGCCGTTCATGAAAGAGCTTGACCCGACGACCAAAGGCAAAGTCCTCCCCAGCCTGATGTCGCGCGCCTTGTTGTGGTTTCGCTGGTCGTCAGTGCTAACCGTGTTGATGGGCCTGGCCTACTGGGGCAGCATAGTAGCCTCCGACGCCAGAAACGGCAACGCAACTTCCGGCATCGCGATGGGAACGTTCTTTGCGATCTGGACCGTAGCCTGGGCCCTGATGTATGCCTGCCAGATACCCGGCAAGGGCGTGCTCGATAAAGGTCCGGTGCTAGCCGTGATCTACACCGTCATAGTAGCCGCGGCCTCCGCCCTGTTTCTGCACTTCAACGATCATGGGTGGGAGAGCAACCGCCTGCTAGCCATCGGTGTCGGTGGTGGTATCGGCTGGGTCATGATGCTGAACGTCTGGGGAGTAATCTGGCGGGCGCAGAAGAAAATCATCCGCTGGACCGCCGCCAACGCAACCGATGGCACGCCCATCCCCGACAAAGCAAAATATCTGGCGAGGCAAGCCTTCCTAACCTCGCGCGCAAACTTCGTGCTGTCATTCCCCATGCTGTTCTTGATGGGAGCCGCAAGCCACTATCCCATGTTTGGTAAATAGAGTTGTTGAGTAGTGTTGGCGAGATAGCCAATACAATTGTGCTCTGTATGCGAGAGTTCCTGGACTCAATCGCGGAGTGGTCCGGCGCCCGGGAAGACTGGCGTCCTCTTCCGCGCTGGGCCATCATGGCGTGGCTCGTCTTCTACGTTCTCTTCCTGATCTACGCCTTTCGCATGAATGGCGGTTACCTGTTCATTGACTCCGCCAACCTGGTCGTCCACGAAGGCGGACACCTTCTATTCCGCTGGTTCGGCCCAACCCTTTGCCTCTGGGGAGGCACCATCCTGCAATGGCTGGTTCCGCTGCTGCTGGCGGCTTATTTCTTCCACGAACGCCAGCCCGCAGCCTTCATGTTCTGCGCATTTTTCTTCTTTGAAAACTGGCTCTACACAGCAACCTACATGGCCGATGCCCGCGCCATGGTGCTACCCCTGGTGACTACCGGAGACCCCGATTACGTCGAACACGACTGGAACACAATTTTCTCCAGTCTCGGAGTCTTGGCCTACGACACCCGAATCGCCGCCATTGTCCGCTTCCTGGGATGGTGCGGAATGCTCGCGTGTGTCGGCTGGCTTGCAGCCCGCGCTAGAACCTCAGATTGAGTCCGAAAAAAAACGGCCTGCAGCATTTGCCACAGGCCGTCGAAAGTTCAGCAGATTGTGCCTAGTAAGATCGTGCCTAGAAGATGAGCTTCAACGCCATCTGCACCTGCCGGGCCGTAGTTGTGCTGTCGGGCTGTAGGGCGGTGCCGGTAATCACTCCAAACTGCCCCGTTCCAATCAAGTTATTCGTGGCGCTGGTGTATCCCGGATTGACGTAGTGCGGGTGATTGAGGATGTTGTAACTCTCGAAGCGCAATTCAGCTTTCACGCGCTCGGTTAGAGTCATCTTCTTGGCGGCGGTAATGTCCCAATCCCAGAATCCCGGCCCATACCACGCATTGCGGGCGTTGTTGGACTTGTCTCCCCACGGCGGGTTTATAAAGGCGCAAGGATTCGTGAAGTAAACTTTAACGCCCGGCGGCGGGGTAAGACCGCAAGCGGCTCCCGATCCGAACGGGTCTCCAACCTGATAACCCCAGGCGTTGACGCCGGTCCGCTGCGTGTCCGCGCTGCCGCGGACGTTGAAGGGATGTCCGGTCTGCGCAGTAAAGATGCCGTCAAACTCGAGGCCTTCCATAACCTTGCCCACGAGTCCATTGTTCAGGTAGCTCTTGCCGTGGCCAAAAGGCAGCTCCCAAACGTAATTGACCACACCCACGTGCCGGATGTCGTAATCGGAATTGCCATAGCTCTGCCGCAGATCGCGGGAGTTTCGCGGGAACGTGCGCGACCCAACCGCCGGCGTCAGCGGATCCACCGAGTTGTCGAGCGAATGCGACCAGGTGTAAGCCGCCTGAATCTGCAATCCGTGGCTCATGCGGTGCGAGAACTTGGTCTGTAGCCCGTGATAGATGGAGTTGAATTCGTTCATCTGGTAGTCGGGCTGAACCAGCGCGTTGTTGTTGACTGCGTTAAACGGCAGGTTGCCGTAATCCGTTGCTCCAACATATAGGCTGCTGCCGCTCACCGTGGTTTGGTCGCATTGCCCGGATGCCGTGGCAAATCCAGTGTTCAGCGGATTGCCAGGCACGCAGAACGCCAGGAGCTGCGAAACCAATGTCGGATCGGGTGGATTTCCGTCCCGCTGGCCCCAAACGTGGACTCCCATCGCCCCTACGTAGGCGATGTCCATGACGTTGTTTCCCGGCAGCTCCCGCTGGAAATCAAGATTCCAGTTGTTGCTGGAGGCGTTGGGAAAGTGTGGGTCGAAAATAACAGCACTCTCGGCCGATCCATCGGGAACCGAAGCGGATGGGGTTTGCGTCGGAATCTGCCCTGGAAACGCTCCCGTGCCGAACGCATTGTTGATCGTTTCCACTGGGTAGCTGGAGTATTGTGCCTGGAAGGGTGGATTCGAACGCGCATTGCCGAAGGCATTGCCGAACGTGCGGTCGTGGAAGATGCCAAATCCACCGCGGATCGAGGTTTTGCCGTCCTTGTAGGGGTCCCATGAAAACCCGAACCGCGGCTCGATATCCCGGTAGTCCGGCTGGTAGAGTTGGTTCCCTGAACCCGGTCCCACCAAGCTAAACGTTACGGCTTGGCCGGTCGCGTACGAGCCCGGATCCTGCAGCAAATTAGAGGCGTTCCCGCCCGTCTCATACGGAACCGTATTGAGTTGGTAACGCAAGCCCAGGTTCAAGGTCAGGTTCGGCCGAACCTTCCAGCTATCCTGCCCATACCAGTCAAATTCGTGCTGTCGGTAGTTCTTGTAATCCGAGCCTTGCCGCGCGCCAGTTTTATTGAAGAACTGATTTTCCCCGTCGTGAATGACCAAGCCATAATACGCGTCCGCCGCATCGACTAAGTCAGTCGCAGAGTAGTTCGAAGGCTCTCCGGCCACAATTCCAGGGTCATAGTTGTACGTTAGCAGGGTCGCCATTCCCAGTTGCCGCCGCGAGGTGAAATTGTCATAGCTGCTTTCCCCCACATCGCGGAAGTCAAAACCAAACTTGAACGTGTGGCTTCCATGGACCCAGGTGAGGCCGTCGCTATAGCTGATGGTCCCCGTCTTGCGCGCCTGGGAGTCCGCCCCTCCCAGCGTGCTTTCCAAGCTGGTAAACGGATCCAGGGTGAAATCCCAGCCGTTTCCGTAGCTGTCCTCGCCCTCAGCGCTATCCAACGCCGCGATGGTCGCTTTGGAGAGGTAGAAGGCCGCATAGATGTGGTTCCAGCCAAACTTGAAGCTGTTGATTAGATTATTGCTGAAGATTGACGTCAGCTGCGCCGTTAAGCCTTGGCTGATGTCCTTGTTCTCATACGCGCCGAATCCCGGCAGGATATCCGAAAAGCCCGGGTTGGGGTCGAAAAAGTGGTTGTAGCCGTAGCGAAGATTAAGGGACTCGTGATCGTTAATGCGGTGGTCGATCTTAGCCACTGGATTGTAAGTAGTCTGCTTCGATGTGGTGGGAAAGAATATGTTGCCCGCAATACCATCCGGCGAGTCGACCGCCGGCACAACCGGGTACAGCGCAAACACCTTCTGCATCGTGGGATCAAACGGTATGCCGTAGGCGTTGTTCGCTCCCGTCGGGGTCAGGTCGATCGGAATCGTATGCGATACCCCACCGTTGTCCGCATAGGTGTAGTTGAACTGGCCGTTCAGAAACTCCTGTGTCGGAACGGTGGCCTGGTCTGTCAGACTCGTGTGGAAACGGTCCCATTCCTCATTGAAGAAAAAGAAGGTCTTATCCTTGATGATGGGACCGCCGACGGAGAAACCGAACTGGTGACGCTTGTAAGGATTCATCGGAGCCGCATCCGGTCCGGAACCCGGATTAAACCAGTCGCGCGCTCCTCCGAAACCGTTCCAGCGTCCGAAATAATAGGCGTCTCCGTGGAGCGCATTCGTGCCGCTCTTGGTTACCACGTCGATGATGGCTCCAGTGTTGCGGCCAAACTCGGCGTTGAAGTTGTCGGTAATCACGCGAAATTCTTCCGTCGAGTCGGGATTGGCGCTCAACACTGAGCTAAATCCACCGGGCACCGAGGTATCGTTGTTGTCCACGCCATCGAGCATGAAGTTGTTGTTCCGGTCACGCGCCCCGTTCACCGAGATTCCGCCGGTCCCGCTATCGGTCTGCGAAGTACCCGGCGACAACAACACCAGCTGATAAGGGTTGCGCGTAATCAGCGGCAAGCTCGCCATCTGCTTGGAGTCAACGAGATTGCTGAGCTGCGCAGTTTCCTGGTCCACGTCCGGCGCACGATCCGCCCGTACCGTCACTTCTTCGGTGGCCGCACCCGCGATCAATTTAGGATTAATGGTCAAGGATTGCGCTACCGTCAACTCGACATCGGCGACGGTGAACTCCTTAAAGCCCTCTTTTTTCACTGTGATCTGGTACGGGCCCACCGGAAGATTGGTAACGGCATAGGCTCCCGCGCCACTGCTGGTCGCCGTGTGCGATTCGTTGGTGGCAGTATTCCGAGCCGTGATTTCCGCCCCCGGCACGACCGCGCCGGTGCTATCGGTTACAGTACCGGCGACCGAAGCGGTTTGCGCTCCTGCCGAGCACACCAGAATCAGCATCAAGCTCACGGTGGCAGTAAACAAAATAAGTCTTCGCGACATGGTTTTTCTCTTTCTCCCTTTGGTCACAACTGGTCCCGACACCCCAAAACCCTCGTGCAGCACGCGGACGTTTTCATCCGCTCAGCGAAAAATCCGCCGTCTCTACAACCTCTTGGCGCGACTCCCACGTCATCCTGCCCGGTCGCCGCTCCAACTTGGTGTTGTAACATCCCGAGAACCGATCTTGCCCCATGCTTACACCGGTATTACGCACTTCGGTAACCTGGAAACCCCAGGCTACGATGATTACTTATGATTGCATCTGCGGGGGCTTCGCGTTGAAACGCCAGCCCCAAGGTCAATCTTCATTAACGGGATTGCCCTCTCTAGTGTGCAATCTTCATTCCATGAATGGATTTATAAATATGTTTATTTTCAATGACATAAACTAACATAACAATCTAAATACGGTTTTATGGATTAAAAATCCGATTGCCATATGACAAATTGTAGATCGACAGTTCGGAGCGATCCACACGACGGGTGCCGTGCGCCAAATGATCCAAGTCCCAAACACGATCGCCTCCCAAGGATCGCCGCCCAATGATTGCCGTCGGATTCTCGCCGCTAAACCCGCCGCTCGCAAACCGCGCCTGCTAGAATCTTCTTCTTGTGAAGTCCAGTCTCTCAACCCCACAAGAATCGCCGCGCCCGAAGCCGTCCAACGGTGCGCGCGCGGCCGTCCCTCTGCTTGACTTGCGCCGCCAGTACGATGGCATCCGCGAACAGGTACTGGACGCCATCACTAGGGTCTGCGATTCGCAAGGCTTCATTCTTGGTCCGGAGGTAGAGGCCCTGGAGCGTGAGATTGCCGCCTTGACCGGGGCAGCCGCCGCCGTCGGGTGCGCCTCCGGAACCGAGGCTCTCTGGCTGGCGCTCGTCGCCGCTGGCGTAAAGCCTGGAGACTCAGTCATTACCACCGCCTTCAGCTTCTTTGCCTCGGCCAGCGCCATCGTTCGGGCGGGCGCAACACCCGTCTTCGTGGACGTCGACCCCGGCACCCTGAACCTCGATGCGACGCTGGTCGCACATCGGCTTCGCACGCAACCGCCTGCGAATCTGCGCGCGATTCTTCCCGTGCATCTATACGGGCAGTGCGCCGACATGGACGCCTTTGATGCCATCGTCAAGGAACATGACGGGCAATCTCGAATCGCCATTGTCGAGGACGCCGCCCAGGCGATTGGCGCCGAATGGAATGGCCGCGGCGCAGGCTCGCTGGGCGCGACCGCTGCCTTCAGTTTCTATCCCACCAAGAACCTGAGCGCCTACGGTGACGCGGGCATAGTTACCACGACTCGCCCCGAGATGGCCGAGCACATGCGCCGGCTGCGCAATCATGGCAGTCCGCGGCGCTACTACCATGACGAATTTGGCTGGAACGGGCGCATGGACGCGATTCAGGCAGCGGTGCTGCGCGTGAAACTGTTGCACATCGCGGACTGGAACCAGCGACGGCAGCAGCACGCCGCCACCTACGACCAGTTGTTTGCCGCCTCGGGCCTGACTTCCAGCCAACTGTCGTCCAGCCAACCGACGTCTAGCCAACTAACGTCCGGCCAAAGTGAATCTCCGGTGCGCCTGCTGGCGCGGAGTCCGCAGGCGAAGCATGTGTTTCATCAATATGTGATTCGCGCCCAACGCCGCGATGAGTTGCGCAAATTTCTCACGGGCCGAAAGATCGGGTCGGAAGTCTACTACCCTCTGCCGCTGCACTTGCAGCCGGTCTTTTCCTACCTCGGACTGAAAGCCGGACACCTTCCCGTCGCCGAACAGGCTGCACAAGAAGTTCTCGCGCTGCCGATGTTCCCGGAGTTAACCGAGGACGAGATCCGGTGCGTGGTCGAGAGCATTGCGGAGTTCTATAGTTGAATCGCCGCAGCGGACGCCTTGGCTTTCCAGAGGATTTAGCAATACGTTCCCTGTTTATTGTTTTAACTTTATTCATTCAT
>CAVZUP010000060.1:0-5306 GCA_963778255.1 uncultured Acidobacteriaceae bacterium | reverse complement strand
ACTGCCCGGCGCGTTCCATCGGCCAGCGCCAGGTAGCATCCTCGTCCTCCTAACTTTAGAATGACATTCTTGCAGCCCAGCTGAAGAAGAGCGTTCGCCGCATCTTCCAGTTCCGATGGCGAGAGATTCCGTTGCGCACGTCCCAGGAGCACACAAGTTTCGGTCTCGTTCGGGGTCAACCAGTCCACACAGGAAAGCAGCGTCGGCAAGAGCGGTCGGGCGGGTGCCGGGTCGAGCATCAGAGGAACTCTTTCCTGTCGAGTGAATCTCGCAAGGCACTCCACAGTTTCGATCGGAACCTCGAGTTGCGTCAGAACGATTCCGGCACGGCGCAGAAGTTCGCCGTTGGCATCGATGTCGGCAGGAGAAAGATACGCGTTGGCACCGGGTACCACGGTGATCGCGTTCTCTCCCTTGGCGTCGGTGTTAATCAGGGCAACTCCCGAGGAATCCGCGACGTTTTCTACGGGACCGGTTTCCACTCCGGCATTTTCCAGGCTGTCTCGCAACTCAACACCTAAAGCGTCGTTGCCGAGTTTTCCGAGAATAGTCACCGCGGCTCCCAGGCGCGCGGCCGCTACGGCCTGGTTCGCACCTTTCCCGCCGGGGAAGGTACGAAAGGTGGATCCAGCCACGGTTTCACCAGCCAGCGGAATGCGGCTGGAGGAAGCGACCAAATCGAGATTGATACTGCCTACGACAACTATTTCTTTCTGCATGATTGCAGACCTCCGTTATAAAACGGGAGCGACCGCAATCGCGCCCAGTCCGATCAGAAAACAAATAAACATGGGCAGGATCAGCCGCCGAGAAGCCACAGGTGCAGCCGCGAACTCGCGCCACACAAATACTCCCCAGGCTGCAGAAATCATCGTGGCTCCTTGCCCAATAGCATAGGAAATTGCCGGACCAACGATGTGAGCATGGGAGGCGACAAAATTGGCAACTGCTCCGGTGCACCAGATCATCCCGCCGAAGACACCCCACCAGTGCCATGCCGGCGGCGCCGCGCGATAACTGGACATAGAGACCGGATCGGCGCCATTGAGCGGATGCCGCATGAGCCAAGCGTTCAGCGGCAGAGCACAGAGGGCAACGCCTAAGGCGAAGACGAAGGCGACTGCGTAGGGTCCAAGGGCATGCTCGCCTATGGAAGACTTCGCAACGAAGGGATAGAACAATCCCATCAGAATGCCGCTGGCAATGCTTAAGCGCACGCCACGAGCACTTGCCTGCTTACTGGCTTCGCGTCTCTTGTAGGCGAGAGCGTCGAGGATGATGGCGATCATCACCAGAGCAACGCCTCCGAAGAGCAGCAGAGGATTGCCGCGAGGGTCGATCAGGTAGTTCAGAAGGACTCCAACGATCAGCGCTAAGCCAATGCCGACCGGAAAGGCCACGGCCATTCCCGCAACGTCAATAGCGGCGACGAGAAGCAGGTTGGCGACGTTGAAGACCACGCCTCCTGCCAGGGCAAGGCAGATGTTCGAAGTGTGAGTTTGATGGAGGTTGGCGAAAAATGCGGACTCGCCTCCGTGCAGGCTGCCCGCGGTGACGCCCCACAAAAAGCTGGCCAGAATGACCCCGATCACGTAGTCCCAATAGAACAGTTGAAACGAGTAGCCAGACGTGAGCTTCTGGGTGTTAGCCCACGACCCCCAGCACAGCATGCTGGTAAACATAAATAGGAGTGCCACGGCGTACGCTTCGGGCTGATACAAGGGTCTCTCCTTTGCGACTTGGCTGCGGAGATGAAAAGAGGGGGATATGTTGCCGCGTCTTGTGAAAGCTATTTGATTGAGGATCTAGCAATTGTTCCAAGAGATTCAACTCAACAGCGTGCGCGTCAGAGTTTCTTAGGAGTTGGCCGTAGGCTCGATGTTGCGGAATCGGCATACGGCCTGCTTTCCCTTTATCCCTGACGCGCATTCTGCCTTTCGCCGCCCCCCTCAGTTGTGCTGGCGGGTTCTGGGGCACCCCCGCTTACTTAGAAGCGGATGTGGGCCACTAATTGGATTTGTCTCGGGGTCGACTGGCCCGTTGACTGTCCAAACTGACTGCCGCTCATGTCGTTGTTTGGGGTCGTTAGATTTACGCGATTGAACAGGTTGAAAATCTCTGCGCGCATTTCGAACGATCCAGCCTCACCAAGTTTCGAGATCTTGAAGCTTCGCTCCACGGTCATATTGACGACCGCGAAACCTGGCCCGTCGTAGGTGTTCTTGCCCAGATTACCTTCCTGACCGAAGGCGGGCGCGGGGAAATTGGCGGCTTCTCCCAGTCCTGGCGTGCCCGGGAACAGACCATTGAGAAAACGCGACCGGCTGGCGCCGTTAATGTGATTTCCAAAAGAAGGAGCATTGGGAACGTCGTAGCCGTATCCATCGGCGTTATAGTCGCCGCCTGTATTGCCGATCACCTGGCAATTCGGCGTCACATTCTGTGGGCAGTTGACGGGATCGTTCCACACCGGGCTAAACGAGCCGCCGTTGACGACGGTGAACGGCTGCCCGGACTGGAGGATGATGACCGGTGCGACAGTCCATCCAGCGGTAGCGGCGCGGGAAATTCGATTGCCGTAGCCGGGAATGTCCCACACTAAGTCGCCCGAAAAGCGCTGCCTTGAATCGTAATTCGAGCGGCCGTACTGTTCGCTGACGTGGGACGCATCGAAAATGTTCTCGGCGCCGCCCATTCCATTGTCGTTGTCGTTGCTGCTGGTGTAATCGAGTGACTTGCCATAGGTATAAATCGCATGCGCCGTCCATCGCTTGGTGAAGTGCTTGGAGATGGAAAACGCGGCGAGGTTGGAATTTGCTACGCCGATCGAACGGCCGTAGGTGATGGCTCCAAAGTCCGGATTTAGACGAGTCTGCGTATCCTGATTCAGAATTAAGTCGCCGGCAAAACGATTGACGTCGGTCTGGATATAAAGGTCGCGGCTGGCCGTGCCCATGTAGGTTGCTTCGATCATGTACCCTGCAATCCTGTGCTGAATACCGAGGGCCCAGCTATGGACTAGCGGCGGTTTCAGATTCGGGTCAATTCCGCCCACGCTGATTTGCGTGCCGACGAGACTGCCGTTCGGATTGACCTGGAACGAAACGCCCGGCGGCGGCGCAAACCCCTGCGCTCCTCCGTTCGCGGTTGTGCTGCTGACGCCATAGGAGAAATTCGCCAAAGTGACTCCGGGCGAGAAGATATTAACGGATGGATTGGCATAGTTCGGCGGGTTGGTGCGCATATTGTTGACGTAGGCGTACTCGCCAACCTTGTCGCTGAACGCGGCATAGCCGCCGCGAATCGCTGTGTTGCCGTTGCCAAACACATCCCAGGCAAAACCGATGCGGGGCGCGAACCGATATTGCGCTTTATCGGTTGCGATGCCATTGCTGCCCCGGACTTTCATGCCGCCGTTTAGAATCTGCTCGCCCCAAGTCGCCCCGCCGCCGGGCGTAAAGAAGGCGAGAGGTTGCTGGCTGTTCATCACGGTGGAAAGGTGGCCGTAGTAGTCGAAACGCACGCCCAGGTTTAACGTCAAGCGGCGATTGACTTTCCAATCGTCCTGCACATAAGGTGCGACGTAGAGCATCAGAATACGTTGATAGAGATTGTGGGCTACACCGTCGCTTTGTACATCCAGAACCGGCCCGCCCTGGTAGTTGGGGTGGTCCGCGGCGAAATCGAGGATATTGCTGAAACCAAAGTATGGCCGGTCGTCACCGTTGGTGAAGTTGTCCATGTCCTGGAGACGGTGCACGTCAATGCCAAAGTGGAGGCTGTGCGAACCATGCATCCAAGTCACGCTGTCATGAACAAGAAAGTTGTTCTGGATCCAGCCTGATGGCCCCCATTCCCAAAAGCCGTCGTCGAGGCCGTTGACGCCTGCAGTCGGCAAAAGTGGCGCACTCACGGGCTGGCTTCCCGTCAGCCGGTTATAGGCGACCCCGAGTTCATTGAGCACTCTTGGGGAGAACGTGTGCAGGTAATCAACCTTGTTGTAGAGAGTGGAGTTCGGGTTGGTGTGCGAGTAAATGGGACGAACGTCTGCGGTTTCGCCTTGCGTGGTATTTCTGAACATGCTGTAAAACAGCTTGTCCGTGTCGCCCTTCAGGTTGTGGTCAATTCGCAAGTGACCCTGGAAGCCATTGTTGATGGGGTTGGTATTTATGGTTACAAGAGATTCTGCAACCAGGTCGAGAGGCATGTTGGGCGGTACGTACGGACTGTAAAAATTGGGATTCGCTTCGATCTGCCCAACCGTCATGCTCGTTGATTCAGACGGATCGTAAACCGCAGGACCGAACTTTGCGGGAGGTCCTGCGGTGAAAAACTTTGCCGCCATCGAATTGGGGTAGTTCTGCAGCACGTACTTTTCGAAGTCCTGCGTCTCGAGCATTTCCCGTGAGGTACCGCCAAGAATGCTCTTCATCCAGAACAGAGACCCGAAAAAGAAGGTCTTGTTTTTGAAAATCGGGCCGCCAAAAGTTCCGCCGAAATCGTTGCGGATGGTCTTCGGTACATAGGTTTGAAACTCCGTACGTGCCGAAAGTACATTGTCGAAATGCATCTCCGACAAACTGCCATGAAATGAGTTGGTGCCAGGTTTCGTAAAAATCTCGATCAGAGCGCCGCTTTGAACTCCCTTATCGGCAGAGAACGAGGAAGCAGTGACTTTCATCTCCGCGATCGTATCCGGCTCGGGCGTGATATTGACAACACCATCTCGGGAGTTGCCGTTGACGGTAGTTCCGTCGACTTGAAACTCATTCATCTCCTGGCGCTGACCTGCGGCGTTAATTTGGAAGCCCGCTTCGGAGGCGAAGGGAGTCACGCCGACGGAGCCTGCCGAGCCAATCGAACCCGATGCATCGCCCAAACCGGTAACGCCTGGGGCGAGGGTTGCAACCGCAGCGTAGACGTTCTCGCCGATCATTGGAGACTCTTGCACGGTCCTTGTCTCTAAAGTTCGGCCGACATTGCCGCGTGTGAGATCGACGCTCTCGGACTCGGCTGTAACGATAATGTTGGTGACTTGTTCGCCAATCGCCAATCTTGGATACAGCGTTCGCACCTGGTCGCCTTCGAGTTTGATATCCGATTGCACCCAGGTCTCGAAGCCCGGCGCCTTCACTTCGGCGCGATAGCGGCCCAATGGCAGGTTCCGTATGTGGACGTATCCCTGCCCATCGGACACGGCAGACTGCTGCACCTGCGTGTCCTGATTCGTGACCGTAAGTTGTGCGCCTGCGATTGCGGCTCCGGAAGGATCGATAACCGTTGCTTCGAAACCGCTCTTGTACTGG
>CAVZUP010000059.1:0-6371 GCA_963778255.1 uncultured Acidobacteriaceae bacterium | reverse complement strand
AAGTGGACGCCGTCAAAATTCTCTTCGGAATCAAAGAGCGCTATGAAAAATTCCACGCCGTCACCTACACCGACGACGCCATCAATTTCTCTGTCTCGCATTCGAACCGCTATATTCCCGACCGCTTCTTGCCAGATAAGGCGATCGATCTGATCGACGAAGCCGGCGCTCGCGTGAAACTTCGCCAGACCACGCTGCCCGAGGAATTGACCGAAGTCCAAAAGCGCATCAAGTTCATCGTCCATCGCATGGAGAACGCCATCGCGAACCACGAGTTCGAGAAGGCGCGCTTCTACTCGGATGAAGAGCGCAAGGAGCGCGAAAACCTGCGCGCCCTTCGCGAAAAATACCACCTCGATGAATCCTCCACCGGCGTAGTCGGCCGCGAAGACATTGAGGACGTGGTCAGCCGCTGGACCGGCGTTCCCATTACCTCGATCAAGGAAGAAGAGACGCAAAAGCTGCTGCGCATCGAAGAAGAGCTGCACAAGCGCATCATCTCACAGGAAAAAGCCATCAGTGCTCTGGCCCGAGCCATCCGCCGCAGCCGCGCCGGATTGAAAAGCCCGAATCGCCCCATCGGCTCGTTCCTGTTCTTAGGCCCAACCGGCGTAGGTAAGACCGAAGTCGCGCGC
Source organism: uncultured Acidobacteriaceae bacterium (assembly GCA_963778255.1). GTDB lineage: Bacteria > Acidobacteriota > Terriglobia > Terriglobales > Acidobacteriaceae > Acidiflorens. The sequence goes on along the minus strand of CAVZUP010000059.1, from coordinate 5,736 downwards.
ACCCTGGCGCACTTCATGTTCGGCAGCGACAAGGCTCTAGTCCGCTTCGATATGTCGGAGTTCATGGAGAAGCACTCCGTCTCCAAGCTAATCGGCTCGCCTCCCGGATACGTAGGCTACGAAGAAGGCGGCCAGCTGACAGAACGCGTCAAGCGCGCGCCATATTCTGTCGTTTTGCTGGACGAGATCGAGAAGGCGCACCCCGATGTCTTCAACATCCTGTTGCAGGTATTTGAAGACGGCCAGCTCACCGATGGCCTCGGCAACACCGTCGACTTCAAGAACACCATCATCATCATGACGTCGAACATCGGCGCCCGGCACCTGATGAAACGCGAGGGCCTGGGCTTCCAGTCGTCGAAAGACGAGATGGTCTCGGAGAAAGTCGAAGACCTGGTGAAGAGCGAGGTCAAGCGCACCTTCAACCCCGAGTTCCTGAACCGCGTCGATGAAATCATTCTCTTCATGGCGCTAGGCGAAAACGACCTGATCCAGATTCTCGAGCTCATGGTCAGCCAACTGAACCAGAATCTGGCCCAGCGTTCGATCACCGTGAGCGTGGCCGACGAAGCGAAGCGTTGGATCCTGAACCAAACGCTAACCGACCGGAGCTACGGAGCAAGACCGCTCCGCCGCGCCTTGCAGAAGTACATCGAAGACCCGCTGTCGGAAGCCCTGATCCAAGGCACAATCACGACCAGGCCAGCCTTCATCGAGGTCTTCCTCGAAGCGAATAAGCTGTACTACCGCCCGGTGGATTCGGAAAAAACGGAAGGCGTGCTGCTGTACGAAAGCTAGAAAGCCATCAGCATTAAGCCATCGGCCGTCAGCGAAAGCTGGCGGCTTTTGTTTTTGCACGCGTAGGGGCAGGTACCCTCACCTGCCAACCACAGCGCAGGTCGGCACTGTGGCAGAATGTTTCGATGACCGGTCCCCGCACTTTGATCGACTTAAGCCACACCGTCTCGCACGGCCTGGTGACCTACAAAGGCCTGCCCGCCCCCATCATCTGCGACTACCTGAGCCGTGAGGCCTCGCGGAAGCACTACGCTCCTGGCACCGAGTTTCAGATCGGTAAGATCGAAATGGTCGCGAATACAGGAAACTACCTCGATTCTCCATTTCACCGCTACGCCGATGGCGAGGACCTGTCGCAACTGGAATTGCGGAAGATCGCGAATCTCCCTGCGATCAAGGTGGGGGCTCTGCAGCAGCAGGCGATCGGCGTCTCCAGCTTTCCGCATGGCCGCGAACTCGTGGGCAAGGCTGTGCTCGTGGAAACGGGATGGTCGCGACACTGGAACACGCCTCAGTACTACGATGGCCATCCGTTCCTGACCGAGGATGCGGCGCGACATTTAGTCGAGTCCGGAGCGGCGCTCGTGGGCATCGATTCGCACAACATTGACGATGTCCAGGATTTGCACCGCCCGGTACACAGCATTCTTCTGAAGAGCGAAATCCCGATCGTCGAGCACATGACCAACCTAGCAACCCTCCCAAACTCAGATTTCCGGTTCTTCGCGGTGCCGGTAAAGATCAAGGGATTTGGAACGTTTCCGGTGCGGGCGTTCGCAATCGTCTGACCCGCGAGTCGTCTGTTGCAAGAAAGACACAGTCTGATCCCTCCCGACCGATTGACCGCAAGTGTCCACTCATGTTTAACTTCATTCCAACGGGGCTGGCTCATCGCAGTTGCTTGGAAAAGGCTGTAAGAATTCCGGGGCGTGAGACTGAGGTGACGTAATGAAGTCCAGCTCGTACGCAGTTCCAGTAGTGTCCCTTCTGGCGGTAACCATTCTAAGTTTGACCGTTTTGAGCCTAACAACGAGTGCCAGTGCGCGGGAGACCGTCCTGCCCGCCGGTACGCTTCTGAAGTGCACCATGAATGAACCGAATTTTTCTTCCGCGACCGTTGCGGTCGGCGATCCCGTGCTCTGTCACCTGCACTCGGTGACCGAATTCGGCCAGCAGACCTTCCCCCGCGGAGCCTACCTGGTCGGCCATCTCGAATCCGCCCAGGACCCCGGCCATTTCTGGGGCAAGGGCAACATGAAGCTGGTGTTCGATCGCATCGGGCTGCCGAACGGCGACATGCCGCTAGACGCCAAGGTGATCGCAACCCGCGGCTACAAAGTCGATAAGGATGGCGACATCCGCGGCAAAGGTCACGCCACCCGCGACATCGTCGAGTGGATGATTCCGCCGCTCTGGCCGTGGAAGATCATCATGCTGCCCGCGCGCGGCCCGCGCCCCACGCTGAAAGGCGAAAGCCAACTCGAGTTGCGCCTGATGGATGACGTGCTCATCCCGCAAGTCTCGGCCACCAACGGCCCCGACTGGCACTTCTTCGGCCGTCCGAACGTCCAGAACGATTCGTATTATCAGGGAACATATGACGGTTCCTCGTATCAAGGCGCCTCATACCAAGGGGCTTCCTACCAAGGCTCAAGAGCATCGGGGAACAACGCCATTCCGCAGCTCGCTGTTCGCCGGGTAAGAGTCACGTCCAGCGAGCAGCCGGTGGCGGACGAAACTCCGCAGGTCGTCTACGCCAGCTACGTCACCAAAGGCACACTCGGCAGCGGAGCGCCGGGAGTCCCCGTGTTTGTGCTGAAATCAGGCATGGTTCTGGAGGTGGGCAACTACACCTATCAGGAAGGCCGCATCAGCTACGAACTAGCCAGCGGCGGCAGCGGCGTGATCGGCACCGACGAAGTCGACTGGACCACCACCACCCAAGTGAACAACCAACGCGGCGTCCACATGACGCTGCGCGGTGGGCATCCAGGCGCAACCGCAGGATTTTAGAAGGCCATCAGCATTCAGCCGTCAGCGCAAGCTGGCGGCTTTTTGCCTTTGCTCCCGTAGGGACAGCCGCCCCCGGCTGTCCTGCCGAACGCAGTTCGGCAGGTATTCCTCTATGAGCAGTTTTCCTGCGTCCTACGAATATGGCGGGCATCTATTAGGCAAACCACGATTGATGGCGCTTCCGAGAATTCCATGTCCAAAGTCAACATCGCCGAAAAATTCGCTCAGATTCACGACTACTACAAGCCCCGCATCACCGCCGAACTCAACGGACAATACGTCAAATTCGTCAAGTTCGACAGCCCCTTCGTCTTCCATCACCACGACCACGAAGATGAGATGTTTCTGGTGGTCAAAGGCCGCTTCCGCATGGAGTTTCTCGATCATCACGAATGGATCGAGACCGGTGAGTTCATCGTGGTGCCGCGCGGTATCAAGCACCGTCCCGTGGCGGAACAGGATTGCTGGGTTCTGCTCTTCGAGCCAGCCAGCACGCTGAACACCGGCAACATCGAGAACGAACGGACCCTGCACGCGCTCGAGCGCGTTTGACACCAAGTTCTCAACCATTGAAACTCGATCACAGAACCGCATGGAAATCACCGTCTATTCCGCGCCCTGGTGTCCCGAATGCCGCGAGGCCAAGCGTTTCCTCGACCGCCACCAGCTCCCCTACACAGACATCAACATCGAGACCACTCCCGGAGCCGCCGATGAGGTCGTGAAACGCACTGGCAAACGCGCCATCCCGCAGTTTGTCGTCGATGGAGAATGGATTCAACCCTACCGCCCAGGCGAAGGTTTCCTCTACGAAGAAATGGCCAAGCGCCTCGGGGTCGAGCCGTAACCGGATGCTGGTTACCGGCTTTCAGTTACCTTCGCTCCGTCCTCATCCGACTTCCGTACCCTACAAGCCTGTCCGCAAATGCGTCAGGATAGTGACTACTACCCGGAAATCTCCCTCCGTGCCGGGCCTGACGGCTCATGTCGAATTCAGATCATCCAGAAGGCGATTTGCTTGAGACCTGGCAGCGGTTCGTGCAGGCGCTGCTCGGCGTGCTCGCCCTGTTGGGCGCGGGCGTCATGGCCCATTACTATGCTCCCACTGAAAACACAGGGCTCGAGCAGCAAGTCCACCAGCTCTCGCGCCAGGTGGCCGATCTCGAGCAGCAACAATCGTTCTCACCCGCCGCCGTGGACGATGCCCGCGAGTCTGTGGCCTACATTTACGGCGTCTATCACGTGACCGGCGCGCAGAGTTTTCGCGCCCGCGTAGCCGGCACAGGCTTTGTAGTTGCGCCGGGCCTATTGGCCACGAATCGTCATGTCGCCGAGCCCTGGTACGGTGACCGCGAAGTCGCAGTCGCATTGCGCCACGGCGGATCGCCGGTACTAGAAAAACTCGTGGCTTACTTTCCTGGCTCGCCGCTTCCGGTCAGCCTGGGAACCGCAGTCGCAGCCGCTCACGGAGATCTGGCCTTACTCCGCCTCGAATCCACCGCCTTCACCAGATCGCTCCGCCCTCTGACGCTGTCCCAAACGCCGCCGCACGTTGGCGAACCGGTGAGTGTGCTGGCCTATCCCATGGGAGTCACCGGCATGGTGGCCAAATCGCCCACGCTTGTCTATGAGCGGCTCTCGTCGCATCCCGACAATTCCGAAACCGCCGGCGAGTTGGCGGCACTGTCCCTGATCCGCCCTTCGGCAACCTTCGGACACATCGGCGATGTAAGCGGCGACAAGCTGATCTACGATGCCCCCACCGCCCGCGGCGGCAGCGGAGGCCCCCTGCTGAACCTGCGCGGCGAAGTCGTAGGCATCAACTCCGCCTACATCGACGGCTTCTCCGGAGGGACGCTCGGCATCGCCGCCCAGGAACTAACTTCGCTGTTGGAAACCGCACAGAAGGTGCCCGCTTCTCAGCCTCCGGTTCTCAGCCAAAACGATCCCGCTCGTCACTGAGAAACTGAGAGTCGGGAACTGAGAACTTTCTTGTAAAACTGCAATTACTTGCACAGCCTCCGATCCTGTCCGGCGTTCGTAGCCCTCCTCGCGCAGACAAGTGCCATGAATTGAGGTACATTGTAACTTGCTGATTCAAATAACCAATTGGCCTTCGGGCTGCTCCTGAATGGGGATGGTTCTAGCAACCACTCGAGAGATGGAATTATGATCAAAAATTGTCTGTTTGCGATGGCCATGCTGAGTCTGGCGCTGGCCGGCGGTTGCGCGAAGGGTGGCAACGGAGTGATTGGCCCTCAACCTAGTGTTACCGTACAGATCACTTCCCCCGCGGACACAAGCTCTTACCAGATCTACCCGACCCAAACGTTGACGCTGACGGCCACGGTCTCAAATTCGACGAGTACGACCGTTACCTGGAGCCTGACCGGCCCGGGGACGCTCACGCCCGCCACAACGACAAGCCCGGCAACCGCGACCTACGTGGCCCCGTCGACGGTCCCAGCGGCGGGAGGTACGCAGCCGACGATCACGGCGACGCTGGCGTCTGACACCTCCATAACAGGTGCCCAGGGGTTAACCGTTGTTGATATCAGCACCGTCGTATCGCCCGCGTCGCTGAGCATAGGCAAGGGTCTGGCCCAGCAATTTACCGCCGTTGTCGTCCCTAATTCTGCGCCCCAAACTTTTGCCTGGACGTGTACGGCGGGCGGGCAGACGGCGTGCGCGAGCTTTGTTCCGGATCCCAATGTAGCTGGGGCCTACCTTTACACGGCGAACGACAGCTGTAGCGGCAATTGTATTAAGATATCCGCGGTTTCGACGCTCGATCCTGACTTCTGCTCGAACAACCCCAAGAGCTGCACCGCCGCCACGGCGGCCTTTGTTACATCCCGCTTGAACGTGAACAGTACTTACGCATTTCAGTTTTCTGGTTATGAGAGTGGCCAGCCTCTATGGATC
>CAVZUP010000058.1:0-7065 GCA_963778255.1 uncultured Acidobacteriaceae bacterium | reverse complement strand
CGAATTGCCGCTGGCAGCCTCGAATACGTTGCCGCATCCAAAATCGCCGCCTCCCTGCGTGAAACCAAAGAGATTGCCTGAGGAATCGGAAATGAGGCCCACTGGAGCGCTTCCGTACGTGGCATCTGACGAAGAACCAAAGGCATCCAGCAGGTTGAAGGCGCTGGTTGCTGGGACAAACTGGAACATCGTGCCCCCGCCACCGGCGCCGCCATAGGCCGCAGTGCCATACATGTTGCCAGATGCATCGGGCGGCAGCGGAGGCGCGTACGGCGACTGGCCGTCGCTCCCATTCTGGAAGTCATACAAAACCGTGTAGTTCCCAGCCGCGTCAACCTTATATAGGGTCCCGTAGTCTCCGGGCGAATAAGCACCACCGGTCGAGCCATAGAGGTTGCCCGATGAATCCAGATTCACTCCACCGTATGGATAATCTCCGTCCGCGCCCCCGGTAAAAGCGTGGAGCACTTGGAAGGGCGCGTCGGCATCATGCGCCTTTACCTCGCCCTTTGCGCCATGGCTGCGCGCGGCTTTAAGCGCATTCTCGCGCATCTGTTTGAGCATCGCGATACGGCTGGCGACCTGCGGCGGGATACGGCTCGTGTCCTGTGCGGACGCGCCCATCGGCAAAAGACAGAGCGTCAGCAACAGGATCGGTAAGCAACTGAGCATCTTCTTGAACATTCGGGTCACCCTCCCACGATCCTCTTAATCAAACCCTTGTGAATCTGACTTCGTTACTCTTGCGACTGGCGGCGCAGACATGGCGCCGGTGTTCCGATTGAGACAACACGTTCATTGCATACAATCGATAAATCTGACCTTATCCTTCTTGGACTGACTCACTCCAATGGGGACTCGGGGGATGAAATCACCGGTCAGCGGGGACCTTCTAGAGCGCTCTCTATCTAGTACAGCGTAAAAGCGGCTCCGAAAGCGGCCAACGGAATAAATATTCTTTTGAAAATGGTTGTGCCTTGCGATATATACGCAGGCGTTTGCACACTTCGCTCGACGCTGAGGACAAATCCCCTTCCACAGCAGCATTTCACTGTCCCGTGCCCGCGGAATTCGATTCTGATGTTGTTCATCGAATGGTAAAATCGTGTTGATTTACGCTGAATTTCTTCCCTTCTTTTCCTTGCGGGGCACTGATGGCTGTCTCTTCGGGCGGCATAACAACCCTACTCCGTGCTTGGAGTAGCGGTGACAACCAGGCTCTCGACCGGCTGACTTCCATCGTCTATGGAGAGTTGCATCGCTTGGCGCAATGCCACATGGACCGGGAAAATCCCGGACACATCCTGCAGAGCACGGCTCTGGTCAGCGAGGTATACCTTAAGCTCGGCAGCCTGCGTGAAACCGATTGGCAAAGCCGCTCGCATTTTTTTGGGACGTGCTCGCAATTGATGCGGCACATCCTCACGGACTATGCCCGCTCACGACTCCAGGTAAAGCGCGGAGGCGAGGCGCAGCGGGTGCCTTTTGATGAGATTCTTGGAGTTCCCGTTCGCGATCCAGACGCCGAACTCATTGCGCTGGACGATGCGTTACATGATCTCGCCGCATTCGACGAGCGCAAAAGTCAAATCGTCCAACTCCGTTTCTTCGGCGGATTCAGCGTCCAAGAAACAGCCGAGGCGTTGAAACTCTCGGAGAGGACTGTCCGGAGGGAATGGAACGTGGCCCAAGCTTGGTTGCTGCGCGAACTCGACAGAAAGAAAAGTAATGGAAAGTAAACGCTGGCATCAGATCGAAGAATTGTATCTTGCCGCTTTGGAACGGGAAGAAGGCGAGCGACATCACTTCGTGGCGGAATCTTGTGGCCCAGACGATATGCTGCGCTCCGAGGTCGAGTCGTTGCTTGTCTATGCGGCGCGATCCAAGTCCCAGGGCTTTATTGAATCGCCGGCCTTGGAGGTCGCCGCAAAGTCGCTGGCGGAGGATTGGGCGCGAAGAGACACTTTCAGCGAACAGGATTTCAGCGCCTTCAGCAAGAACGGCGCCCGTTACCGCATCCTCGAAAAACTGGACTCCGGCGGCATGGGCGTAGTCTACAAGGCGGAAGACACGAAGCTGAACCGCCTGGTCGCGCTCAAGTTCCTTTCCCCGGTATCGCCCGACTTCAGTTCAGGAAATATTCTTCTGCCAGGAGTGCAATATGACCGTTCGACCCTGGAACGCGCTATAAGAGAAGCCCGCGCCTCCTCCGCTCTCGATCACCCGAATATTTGTACTGTGTACGAAGTGGACCAGCACGAAGGCCGTCCGTTTATTGTCATGCAGTTTCTGACGGGTCGCACTCTGAAGCATGAGATCGACGGCAAGCCCCTGAGCGTGGAACGAATCCTTGATCTCGGTATTCAAATCGCAGCGGCGCTGAACGCGGCGCATAACGCTGGGATCATCCATCGCGATATCAAACCGGCAAACATTTTTGTGACGGACTCCGGCGAGGCCAAGATTCTGGATTTTGGTCTGGCAAAATTGGTTGCACCCGACCCCATCGCCGAAGTGCCTCCACCCATGCCAATCGACGATGTTCCGGCCGCTGCTGTCCGCTTCTCAGAATCTGCGCACAGTCGTGGCGGGCGGCTCCTGGGCACGACCTACTATATGTCGCCGGAACAGGTTCTCGGTAAAGAACTCGACGCTCGCACAGACTTGTTCTCGTTCGGGGTCGTGCTGTACGAAATGGCTACCGGTCAGTTGCCCTTCAAAGGTAATACGGCAACAGCGATCTCGGGCAGCATCCTGGAGGAAACACCGGCTTCACCCGCCAAGCTAAATCCCGAGTTGCCCGGGGAACTGGTCTCGATCATCGATAAGGCCCTGAATAAGGGCCGTGACCAGCGCTACCAAACCGCGAACGAACTGCGGGATGACCTAAAACACCTGAAGATGGGATCGGCGGAGCACGTCGGCGGCTTCAAAGTTCGCAAGCGCTGGCCGCTGGCGCTGGCAACGACGGCAGTGTTTTTGCTTGCGGTCTTGCTCATAGCGTACTTCCATTTTCACGCGCGCCCATCCTCCGCCTTTACCGAACAAGACACGCTGGTATTAGCCGACTTCAACAACACGACCGGCGAGACCATCTTTGACGGCACCCTCAAGGAGGCGTTGCGGGTCCAACTCGAGCAGTCGCCGTTCCTCAACGTGCTCTCCGACCAGAAGACGAGGCAGGCACTTAGCTATATGACGCGCCCCCGTGATGCGAAGCTCATCGGCGACTCAGTGCGGGAAGTATGTTTGCGGAGTGGAAGCAAAGCATTCGTGGCCGGATCGATTTCCGGTTTGGGCAGCCACTACGTGGTTTTGCTTCAGGTCGTCAACTGCCAGACCGGGGAGGCAGTAGCCAACGAAGAGGCGGAAGCCGAGACCCGAGAAAAAGTATTGCGAGCCCTGGGTGATGCCGCGACGAAACTGCGGTCTCGTCTGGGGGAATCCTTGGCAACCATTGAGAAATACGACACTCCAGTTGAGGCCACGACCGCGTCACTCGATGCTCTTCAAGCTTACAGCATGGGCGAGGAGGCTAGAAGCGCGGGAAGCGAAGATAACGCCATTCCTTTTCTTAAGCACGCGATTGATCTCGACCCCAATTTCGCCATGGCCTATGCGCAACTGGGAACTGCTTATTTCAATCTCAATCAACTCCGTCGTGGTGGTTCCGCCATAAAACAAGCGTACAAATTGAGGGAACATGTCAGCCAACGGGAAAGGATCTACATCGAATCCCACTACTACGATTTGGTCACAGGCGAAGCGGATAAGGCTATTGAGGTGTACAAATTATGGCAAAAGACTTATCCTCGCGACGGGATCCCATATAACAACCTTGGAGCTATCTACGAGAACTTAGGACAACATGAAAAATGTCTTTCGGAAGATCTGGGGGCCTTGCGTCTTAACCACGACGGACTGAGTTACACGGGACTGGTCAACGCCTACCTAAATCTAAACCAGTTTGACCAGGCAGACAAAGTTCTAAGCGAAGCCGACGCACGAAAAGTGGAAGATGCCTCCTTCCCTGGCATTCGTTATCAATTGGCATTCGTGCGCGACAACCAGGCAGAGATGGAGCGCGAACTTTCGGCAGCGGCAGGAGAACCGGGAGTCGAGAGCTGGCTACTCGCGCTCCAAGGTGATACCGAAGCCTACCATGGCCGTTTGACTAGCGCTCGCGAATACACGCGGCGGGCTATCACTTCCGCCGGCCACGACGACGAATCGGCTCTCGCTTTAGCAGCTGTGGGAGCGCTGCGGGAAGCGGAGTTCGGCAATTGGCAGTTGGCGAAAAAGCAGGCCAGCGGAGCGATTGCGCACGATCCCGAGCAGCAGGTCCTGATCCTGGGGGCTCTGGCTCTTGCACGCGCAGGCGAGCACCAGCGAGCGCTTGCACTCGCGCGCGACCTGAATCGACGTTTCCCCAAGGACACTGTATTGAACAACTACTGGCTGCCAACGATTCGTGCTGCGGTCGAACTCGATCATGGCGGATATAACCAAGCCATCGAGTATTTGGAATCAACCGTGCCATACGAACTGGGTGCCCCGCAACTTCCTACGAATGTACTGCTCTACCCTATCTATCTGCGCGGAGAAGCTTACCTGGAAGCGGGCGTTCCCGAAAAAGCGCAGGCGGAATTTCAGAAGATCCTCGACCATCCGGGCTTGGCCGGGAATTACCTTTTGGGAGCGCTGGCTCATCTTGGCATCGGCCGTGCTTATGCGATGGAGGCCGGAATTCCGATTGTGTCGGTTCCCGAAACAGCGAGTGTGGAACACCTTAATCGAGCACTCGAACGGTCGGACGCCCTTGCCAAGGCGCGCTCCTCCTACGAGAATTTCTTTGCGCTGTGGAAGGATGCCGATCCGGGCATCCCCATCCTGAAGCAAGCCAAAGCAGAACGTGCGAAGCTGCAGTAGCTCTCAAAGCGTGCGCCTGCGCAACCCATGATCGTTACCTCCGGGGATTGTGCTCTCAGACTGTCAGACACGACGGAGGCATCCGCTAAAGGGCAAATGAGACTGCTCAAAAGAACGAAAGAACGACGAATGCCACTGTACCGGCACCCACGGACTTGAAGCTGGAAAATCGACGTGAGGGCCCCCTCATCGGCGACTCCATCCGCTGATCATCTGCTGCGCAAGCGAAGCGAGAGATCTGCATTAGCGGCGATTCCGCTACAATCACTCTGCATGCGGGCCAGTCTGACTACCATTTTGTGGATCGCCTTTACCGGCTTGCTTTCGGCTCAGACTGCGCCGCAAGGCCCGATGGGGCCCCCTGCAAGCATTCCTCCCCTGCGCCCTGAAAAGAGGCCACCGGCAGCCAAACTCGCGGACCCTGTTCCCATCTTTCGCGACATCGCGACCCAGGCAGGTTTGACCGCCTCTCACATCGCGTCGCCCGATAAACACTACGTCATCGAATCCATGAGCGGCGGTGTCGGTCTTTTTGACTGCGACAATGACGGCAAACTCGACATCGTAATGGTGAACGGATCGACTGTCGATCGCTACAGGCAGGGTGGCGATCTTCTAGTCACGCTCTGGCACCAGGACGCCGATCTCAAATTTACTGACATAACCGAGAAGGCCGGGCTGACGCGCAAAGGATGGGGGATGGGCGTCGCCGTCGCCGATTTCGACAATGACGGCAATCTCGATCTCTTCGTCACCGGATATGGCGGCAACACACTCTATCGCAACAAAGGCAATTGCACTTTTGAGGACGTGACCGAAAAGGCTGGAGTGCGCGGCGGCGGCTTTTCTACGGGCGCGGCTTGGGCAGACTACGACCGCGACGGAAACGTCGATTTGTTTGTCGCCCGCTACGTTCACGTGGACATGAACGAGTTGCCCGCGTTCGGTTCTACCAAGTTCTGCCAGTTCAAAGGCGCGCCCGTACAATGCGGACCATGGGGCATGGAGGGAGAGACCGATCTGCTTTATCACAATCGCGGAGACGGCACGTTCGAAGAGGTTTCGAAAAAAACTGGGGTTGACGATCCTCAAAAATATTATGGACTGGGCGCGACCTGGGGCGACTACGACAATGATGGCTGGCCTGATCTGTTCGTCGCCGATGATACGACTCCCAATCATCTGTATCACAACAATCACAACGGCACGTTCAGCGACGAAGGCATGGTTGGCGGCCTTGCTCTGAACGGCGAAGGGCAGGCGCTCGGCTCCATGGGCGCGACTTGGGGCGACTACGATCACAGCGGCCGCCTGTCGATGTTCGTGACCGAATTTGCCGACCAGCCCAACACGCTTTATCAGAACCATGGGGCGCGCGGATTCGAAGATGTTGGCATGCAGTCGCATCTTGGCCAGCCCAGCCTGCCATTCCTGGGATGGGGCACATCGTTTTTCGACATGGACAACGACGGATGGCTCGATCTTTTCGTGGCTTGCGGGCACGTCTATCCGCAAATGGATAACGTCAACGGAAGCGCCCGCTATGCTCAGCCCATGCTGTTGCATCGCAATTTGCGCAACGGAACGTTCGAAGAAGTTTCGAAGGCGGCCGGGCTGGCCGACATGATGCTGAAATCCAGGCGCGGCGCCGCCTTCGGCGATATTGCCAACAACGGAAACATCGACATCGTCGTCCTCAACGTTGGAGAGCCGCCCTCGCTGCTGCTCAACACCAACAAAACCGCGAATCACCGCGTCCTTTTCCGTCTCGTCGGGACCAGGAGCAATCGCGCGGCGATCGGGGCACGTGTCACCATTCATGCCGGAGGAATGACGCAATTCGATGAAGTACGCGGCGGAAGCAGTTATCTCTCGCAGAATGATCTGCGGCTCCATTTCGGCCTGGGATCGGCGGCCACAGTCGATCTGGTTGAAGTGCGTTGGCCGAGTGGAAAAACGGAAAGCTTCAAGAACGTGGTTGCGGACAAGATTTACGCCATCACCGAAGGACAAGGAATTAGAGAAACAGTCGCTTTACCTGCCCCCGAAACGCTCGCGTTCTGAGCTTGTCCTCGTTCGTCGCAGCCTTAAAGGGAGTCCCGTCTGCGGAGAACCGACTTTGCAAGGGCGCGGGTT
>CAVZUP010000057.1:0-8031 GCA_963778255.1 uncultured Acidobacteriaceae bacterium | reverse complement strand
ACCAGCCAAACGACTGAATGCCGAGTGCTGGCGGCTGAGTGCGAAATTCCGCCATTGAACCGACCTGAGTCGCCAATCGCGCTCCGATGTTGTATTTCTAGAAGATAGATGCCTTCACGCTACGCAAAATGGATGTACGACTGGGAGACCCGCCTCACGCGGGTAGATAACAACCGCGTAGTTCGCCCGCTGGACTGGGGCCTCGATTGGACCCACGCCTGGCCCGGCCGCAACGGTGGACCCTCCAGCGAAAGCTCGCAAGATCTTCTCGAATATTTCTCGCGCTTCAACCAGCGCATCATCCAGGACAGCGACCATTTCTACTCCTACCAGAAGCCCACCGACTTCCGCCTGGAGCGCCGCGAAGTCCAGGTCTTCAGCACCCGCGAAGTGCCCGACCCGCGGCTGGAAGAAAAAGTCCGCGGCACTTATGGCGAGTTTCTGCGCTTCACTTCGCCCGCAGCCACGCCCTATCCGGAAAATAATCTGGTAAACGCGCGCTGGTTCCCCGCCCGCGGACGCCGCGCCGTGGTCCTGCTGCCGCACTGGAATGCCGACGGCATTTCCTACAACGGCCTGTGCCGGATGCTCAACTGGCTAGGCATAGCGGTGCTGCGGCTCTCCATGCCCTATCACGACATCCGCCGCCCCGCCGAGATCGACCGCGCCGATTACGCCGTCTCCGCCAACATAGGACGCACCCTCGATTCCGTCCGCCAGGGAGTGATCGACGCCCGCTGCTGCCTCGACTGGCTGGAAGCGCAGGGTTACAACCGCCTGGGCATCGTAGGCACCAGCCTCGGATCCTGCTACGCCTTCATCGCCACCGCGCACGATCCGCGCATTCAAGTAGCCGCCTTCAATCATGCCTCCACTTACTTTGCCGACGTAGTCTGGCACGGTCAATCCACCCGCCACGTCCGCGAGGGACTCGAACCGGCCATCGATCTGGAGAATCTGCGCCAGGTATGGCGCGCCGTCAGCCCCATGGTCTACTTCGACAAATTTTCCCGCTGGCCCCGCCGCTCGCTCATTATCTATGCCAAGTACGACATGACCTTCCTGCCGGAATTTTCCGAGCAGGTAGTCGAGGAATTCCAGAACCACAACCTCGATCACAAAGCCGTGGTGCTACCCTGCGGCCATTACACGCTGGGAGAAACGCCGTACAAATACATGGATGGCTGGCAACTGGTAAGTTTTCTAAGGACGGCGTTCGAGTAGCCAATCGGAGGGAACTTGCCCCTATCCGCGCAACCGGCCCGCCGCCCCTGGGTTGCCCTCGGAGTTGGCCTTCTCCTCGCCGTCCTTCTTCTTCAGCTTGCTTTCTCCGTCCGGCGCAACTCCATTACTTGGGACGAAGACGACCACATCTACGCCGGCTACATGTCATGGAAACATGCCGACTTCGGCCTGAATCCGGAGCATCCTCCGCTGGTCAAGTTGGTGGCGGCGATCCCGCTGTTAAACATGCCGCTCAAAATGCCCGCTCTTCAGGACCGCAATTTCAAACACGAGGCCTTCCTCGGCGGCAAAGACTTTCTTTTCAAAAACGATGCCGACACCATGCTCTTCCGGGCCCGCATGGCGGCTTCGCTCTTCACCATCTTGCTGGCTTTGCTCGTCTTTCTCGCCGCGCAGGAAATGTTTGGCACTAGCGCGGGATTCATCGCGCTCAGCCTCCTGGTCTTCGATCCCACTCTGCTCGCTCACGGCGCGGTCGTCGGCACCGATGCCGGTCTCTCCTGCTTCATGTTCGCCTCGATCTATGCCTTCTATCGCTACGTGAAAGCGCCGTCCGCGTGGCGTCTGGCCGTAGTCGGACTCGCTACCGGACTTGCCCTCGCCTGCAAACACACGGGCATTCTTGTTTTCCCCATGCTCTTGCTGCTGGCAATTTGCGAGGTAGTGCGCAGTGGCGGCGCGACAGAAAATGCACTGCCAATGTCCGCCACAAATCTCAGCTGGAAAAAACGTGCCCGGCAGCTCGCCATCTCGCTTGTCGTCGTCAGCGCCATCGCCATCACCATCCTCTGGGCTTCTTACGGATTCCGCTACCAGGCTCGCGCCGAGGGTCGGCAATTGAATCCTCCGCTTGCCGAATTCCTGCACAACCTCTCGCGCCCTCGCGACGTCCGTTTGCTTCAAACCGTGGCCCACTTTCATCTTTTGCCCGAGTCTTACATCTACGGACTCGCCGACGTCCGCATCATGTCCGACTTCTACGCCAGCTTTCTCCTCGGCAAGGACTATCCCCACGGGGTCTGGTTCTATTTCCCCCTCGCCTTTGCCATCAAATCTAGCCTCTCTTTCCTCATCCTCTTATCGCTCGCCCTGTGGGCCATCGCCTCCCGTCGATTCACTGCCTGGCGCGAAATCCTCTTCCTGACCATCCCTCCGATTTTTCATCTGATCGTCGCCATGAGCTCCGGAATGAATATCGGCGTCCGCCATATCCTGCCCATGTATTTGTTTCTCTCCGTTCTCATCGGAGGCGCAGCCTGGAATCTCATCCAGCGCAATCGCCGCTGGGCTTATCTGGTCGTCGCGCTCCTGATCTTCCAGGCGGTCTCGACTGCGCGTGCGTATCCCGCGTATCTGGCCTACGTCAACGAACTCTGGGGAGGCCCCTCCCAAGCCTACCGACTGCTGAGCGACTCGAACGCCGACTGGGGACAACAACTCAAAGACGTCAAACGCTATCTCGACCAACGTGGCATCAGAGACTGCTGGTTTGTCTACTTCGCCGAAGGTGTCGTCGACGCCAGTTATTACGGAATCCCCTGCAAACCACTGCCCACCGCCGATTCGCTGTGGGTAAACGAGCCCGCGAACGCTCCGCCCGAGATCGATGGCACCGTGCTCATCAGTGCCGGAGACCTCTCCGGTTTTGAATTCGGCGCCGGCCCGTTGAATCCTTACGAACAATTCAAATCGCTCCGGCCGACAGCCGTAATCGACTATGGCGTCTTTGTCTACGATGGACATTTCGAGATTCCGCTGGCCGCCTCGATCAGCCATTCGCAGAAGTCCCAATCGCTGCTCGACGCTCATCGTCTCCCGGAAGCTCTTGCTGAGGCGCAGCAAGCCGTGGCCCTCGCCCCGAACGCGGTAGGACCGAACGCGCTCCTCGGCGACATTCTGATGGCGATGCAGCGGCCCGATGAGGCGCGCGCGTCCTACCGGAAGGCTCTCACCTTGGCGAAAACCGTCGAACCTGATTTTCAGATCGAATGGGTAGACACGCTGGAGAAGAAACTGGAACTGAAATGACACGCAGGACTCGTTTAACTCGTCCCGCTGACTTCTTCACCGCACCGGCAACGTAGCCACCGAGTGCGTAAGCATCGCGCCGCTGTCATCCAGCACCGAGACCTCTGCCTGCGCGCGGGAACCGCCCCTACGCACCTCGGGGTTCGGCAGAGTAAACGTGATTAACGTCCGGCTCGATGTGCAGCCCGTGAATTGCCGCCGCTCTGTAGGAACAGCTGAGTCCGGCGCGGTGTAACGCAGCACCACTTCCACCGACCCAACTAGATTCTGACAGCGTAGCGGAATCATCACTTCCAGTTCTCCGCTGGTGCCGCGTTTTGCGCTGGGAGAACCCGTGTACACCACGATCGGCGAATTGCCTCCCGGAGAAGCATAGCGATCCGGCCACAGCCGGTCGTATTCCTTGCCCGCTGCGACATAGAGCTTCTGAAGCCTTTGCTCGCGCTCGTCCCAGCGCGGGTGTGAGGGATCAAAGACGTTTTCCTCCGCCTGCCCCGGCTGCGCCTCGATCAAGTGATGCAGCGCGGGCACGAAGTCAGGATCAAATCCAGCGCGCGTCATCAACATCAACCCCTCGGCATCCGCGTCCAGTTCCATGCTTTGGCAAAAACTGGCCAACTGGCTCGATGCGCCGCGGGCGTCCACCCATGAACCGGAGAACGCGCCCGCGTCACCCAGCGTAATCTGTGAGGCGCCCGCTTCTTTTAACGACTTCTGAAACAAATATCGCCGCGCCCAATCGCGGCGAACGATGTGAGAGATTTCATGCGAGAGCGCCGCCGCCCACAGCCCCGCGCTCGATCCTGCCCTCGCTCCCATAACCTGAGCCAGATCTTCGTCGACGAAAATCGTCCCGTCCGGAGAAGAGAATACATTTCCCGCACCCTTAGCGATGCGCAGATCCCAGGAAAATTTCGCGCGGTCGGCGGGAATTTGCCGTAGCAGGGTTTCCAGCACGCGCTGGCCGACCGCATATTGGCCCGTGGCCGGTTCCGTGTAGGGAACGAGCATAGACCGAACTCGCGCCGCGAACACAGCATCGGCGTTAAAAGTGGAGGGAACTGTTACCGGAGGGAAAATCTGCTGCGCCGGGGCAAGGCCTGCCCCGAAAACGCACAAGAGTGCGCACAAAACGAAACGCGGAGCCTTGCCGCTCAATACCGACATGCGCCACTCCTTAATTTCAGCGCCAGCATGTCCGCAGGTTGCCAACCTGCAAGCGAAATATAGCACGGGATTCACGGCGAGTCTGTGACGTGTGCACAGCGCGTCACCGCGGCGAATGTAGCGCGGACACTCCTCTCCGCGAAAGTCTGCGAACTACTTTGTCGTGGGTCAATTTCCGAACCGGCGGCATCCGGGTAAAATAGTACTCGGTGCCTAATTATGAAAAATTCCGCCATGTCCCGCCCGCTCTATGAAGTTGACCCCGAGATTTCCAACGCCATCGACAACGAAGCGCGCCGCCAGCACGAAGGTCTGGAGCTGATCGCCTCCGAAAATTTCGTCAGCGAGGCCGTGCTCGAAGCCGCCGGTTCCGTGTTCACCAACAAGTATGCGGAAGGCTATCCCGGCAAGCGCTATTACGGCGGATGCGAGTTCACCGACGTAGTCGAGAATCTGGCGCGCGAGCGGGTCAAGAAACTTTTCGGCGCGGAGCATGCCAACGTGCAGCCGCACTCCGGATCGCAGGCCAATCAATCCGCCTACGCCGCCGTGCTGCAGCCCGGCGACACGATTCTGGGATTGAATCTGGCCCACGGCGGCCACCTCACGCACGGGCACCCTCTGAATTTTTCGGGCAAGACCTACAAGATCGTTCCCTACGGCGTGACCAAGGAAACTGAGACCATCGATTACGACGACCTCGAAAAGATCGCCACCGCCGAGCGCCCCAAGCTGATCATCGGCGGCGGCAGCGCCTATCCGCGCATCATCGATTTCGCCCGCATGCGCCAGATTGCAGACAAAGTCGGCGCGCTCTACTTAGTCGATATGGCGCACTTCGCCGGGCTGGTCGCCGGAGGAGCCCATCCCTCGCCCGTGCCCCACGCGCACATCGTGACCTCGACCACGCACAAAACGCTGCGCGGTCCGCGCTCCGGCATGATCCTGAGCAAGCAGGAATTTGCCGCCGCGATCGATAAAGTAGTTTTCCCCGGAATGCAGGGTGGCCCACTCGTCCACATCATCGCCGCCAAAGCCGTGTGCTTCCTGGAGGCGTCGCAGCCCAGCTTCCGCGACTACGCGCGGCAGATCGTTGCCAACGCGAAAGTCATGGCCGAAACCCTGGCCACCGACGGCTATCGCATCGTCTCCGGCGGAACCGACACCCACCTAATGTTGGTGGACGTGTTCGCGAAGGGAATGCTAGGCAGCGAAGCCGAGAAAGCTCTAGGAGAAGCCGGCATCACGGTCAACAAGAACGCGATTCCCTTCGATACGAATCCGCCGATGAAACCAAGCGGCATTCGCATTGGCTCTCCTGCAGTGACGACGCGCGGCATGAAAGAAGCCGAAATGCGGCAGATCGCCCACTGGATCTCGGAAGCTCTCGATCATCGAACCGACGCTGCCGTGCTAGCAAAAATCCGCAAGCAGGTGCTGGGACTGGCGGAGCAGTTCCCGCTCTACGCCGAGCGCCGAGCCAAAGCGCAGGCGGAAGTGCGCGCATAACTCTCTAAGTTGTCATCCTGAGCGAAGCGAAGGACCTATGCATTTCCAGCGCCGTGAACAAATGCATAGGTCCTTCGCTTCGCTCAGGATGACAGACGTTTGCTGTCTGTTTGCCGAATTCCCTGTGTCCCCCTGCACCCCCTGTGTTTAAATTCAACCTGTGAAAGTCGCCATCGACATCCGTCGCATGACGGAATTCGGCATTGGTACCTACATCCGCAACGTGATCCGCACGCTCGCGCGCCTGGACCACGAGAGTGACTACTTCCTCATCGGATCGTTGGACAAAGTCGCCGAATGCGGCGCGATGCCGCCGAACTTCCACACTGTCGAACTGGCCGGCGGCGATGACACGCTCAAAGGCAACCTCGAGTTCCGCGCGATCGTCCGTCGCTTGCAGTGCGACCTCGTCCACATTCCGCACCTGTTCTGGATTCCGCGCGGCCTCGGTTGTCCTTACATTCTCACCGTGCACGACCTGCTGGAGCACATGTATGGATCGCGCGATGCTTCCACTTTGCGGCGCAGCCTGCACTTTTATCTGACGCGCCGCGTGCTGCGCAAAGCGGCGCGCGTGATCGCCGTGTCGCAATTCACCAAGAACGAAATCGAAAAGCTGCTGGCCATTCCCGACGCCCGCATCGAAGTGGTGCACAACGCCATTGACGAGCGCTTCCTGCACGGCCATGCCACCGACGCCGATCGCGAACTGATCGCCCAGCGCTATCAGGTGCACCATCCCTTCATTTTGTATGCCGGCGCAATCCGGCCCCACAAAAACGTTGTCCGCATCATCGAAGCGTTTTCAGCGCTGAAAAGCGAACTGCAAAAAGAGCAGCTGTTTCCGGATCTCAAGCTCATCATCATCGGAGACGATCTCTCCAGCCATCCGCGCCTGCGGCGAACCGTAGTCCGCAGCGGTGTGCAGAACGACGTGCGTTTCCTCGGATTCGTGCCCATCGAAGTGCTGCGCATTTTTTACGACGTCGCCAAGATTTTTGTCTTCCCCTCGCTCTACGAGGGCTTTGGATTGCCTCCGCTCGAAGCCATGGCCCACGGCACTCCGGTGGTGACTTCAAACACCTCGAGCCTGCCGGAAGTGTCGGGCAACGCCGCCTTGCTGGTGAATCCGGAGAACGTCTTTGAGATCCGGCGCGGACTGCAACGCGTGCTGCTCGACCCCGCACTGCGCGCGCAAATGAAGCAACGCGGATACGAGCAGGCCCAGCGCTTCTCCTGGACCACCTCGGTATCAAGAATCCTCGAGATTTACCGTGAAGTAGCAGGCGAGCGCGTCTCCGGCGGCGTCGCTGCGGACTGAGGTTGTGTGGTGGCGGGGCTTCGCCCCGCCCGGACGGAGCAAAGCATGGTCGCCACACTCCCGTATAATGAAAATTTCCGCGATGAGTTCCAGTTCCGCGCCCAATCTCGAACCTACAACCATTGACAGCATGGCCCATCCGGCAACAACCCGTCCCAACGGTCCGCTCTCGGACTGGCGAATCTCCCTGCTGCTGTTGATTTCCCTGTGGGCGGTCATCTATATGACCGGGCTTTCGCACCCCGCCCTGCTCGACGATGCCGACACCGTCCACGCCGAAGCGGCGAAGGAAATACTGCAACGCCACGACTGGGTCACGCTCTACGCCAACGGCATCCGCTATCTCGAAAAGGCTCCGCTGATGTACTGGGGCGTGGCCACCAGTTACACGCTCTTCGGCATCAGCGAGTGGAGCACGCGCCTTCCCCTTATGCTCGGTGTGCTGGCCATGATCCTCGCGACCTACGGCATGGGACGCTGGGCCTTTGGCAGCGAAGGCGGATTCGATTCCGGACTGGTGCTGGCCACCGCGCTAGGACCATTCCTCTTTACGCGCTTTCTGATTCCCGACGTGCCGGTAGGCCTCTGGCTGACCCTCACGTTCTGGCTTTTTCTGGTGTCTCTCGAACAGTCAAAACCCGCGCGCTGGACCTGCTGGGGATTAGCCGCCGTCTGCGCGCTCAACGTGCTCACCAAGGGCCTGATTGGCCTGGTGTTTCCCGCGGGAGCGATCGGACTCTATCTGCTGCTGACCGGGAATT
>CAVZUP010000056.1:0-4630 GCA_963778255.1 uncultured Acidobacteriaceae bacterium | reverse complement strand
GAATTTTTCGCGGTACTCGAAACCTTTTACGACTAAAAAGGTTAGGCCCAGCAGGACCGTAACCAGTAAGAAGCCGACCAGCGCTTTGCGCTTGCCTGCCTCCGCCGCTTTCACGGCGAAGACAACCGTTACCGAGCTGATGATCAGGACCGCGGTATTGAAGGCTCCGAGCTTGATGCTGAGTTGCTGGCTGGCGGCGGCGAAGGCGTTGAAGTGGGCTAGACGGTAGACGAGATAGGCGCAGAACATGCCGCCGAAGAACATGATTTCCGTCACCAGAAACAGCCACATGCCAAGCGAGGCAGCGTTCTTCTGTTGCTGAGCGTCGGAAAAATGGTGCAGCAGCGCCGGATTATGAGCTTCGTGTTCCATCGTTGTGACTGAACCGGTGGTCGCGGGGCTGGTTGTCATTGGGCTATCCGGCAACGGGAGCCTCCAGTTCCTTGGCTGGGATCTCGTCGTAGTTATAAGCCTCCCAGGTAACGACGGGAGTCTCGTCAAAGTTAAAGGTGGGCGGCGGCGAGGTGGTTCTCCACTCCAGGCCAGCGGCGTTCCAGGGATTGGCTTCGGCGATGGGGCCGTAGCGCAGCGACCAGATGAAGTAAATCATGGGCAAGAGGTAGCCCACGGCTAGCACGCTGGCGCCGGCGGTCGAGAGCACGTTGAGCACCTGAAACTCCGGCGGATACTGCCAGTAGCGGCGCGGCATGCCGACGTACCCGAGAATGAATTGCGGGAAGAACGTCAGGTTGAAGCCGACGAACACGAGCAGCGCCGAGAGCTTTGCCCAGCTTTCCGGATACATGCGTCCGCTGATTTTCGGCCACCAGAAATGCATGCCGCCGAGGAATCCCATGAGCACGCCTCCCACCATGACGTAGTGGAAGTGGGCAACCACGAAATAAGTGTCGGTGACGTGCACGTCGATGCCGAGCGTCGCGAGAAAAAGGCCGGTCAATCCGCCGATGGTGAAAAGGCCGATGAAGCCGAAGGCGTAAAGCATGGGCGTGGCGTAGGAGATCGAAGCCTTGTAGAGAGTGGCGGTCCAGTTGAAGACTTTTACGGCCGAGGGCACTCCGACGAAGAAGGTTAGGAACGAAAAGATCATGGCAGCGTAGAGAGAGATGCCGGCCACGAACATGTGGTGCGCCCAGACCAGGAATCCGATGACCGCGATGGCGATGCTTGACAGGGCCACGAACTTGTAGCCGAAGATGCGCTTGCGGGCGAAACACGCGATCAGTTCGCTGATGACTCCCATGGAAGGGAGAATCATGATGTAGACCGCGGGGTGGGAGTAGAACCAGAAAAGGTGCTGGAACAGGAGCGGATCTCCGCCAAGCGCGGGATCGAAGATGCCGAGGTGGAAGAGGCGTTCGACGGCGACCAGCACGATGGTGATAGCGACGACCGGAGTGCCTAGGATCATGATCAGGCTGGTGGCGTAGTTGGCCCAGATGAAGAGCGGCAGGCGGTCCCAGGTGAGGCCGGGGGCTCGCATGCGGTGAATGGTGACGATGAAATTGAGTCCGGTAAAAATGGACGAGAAGCCCGCGATGAAGACGGCGAGTCCGGCTTCGATGACGTTGGTGTTGCTGCCGACCGTGCTGTAGGGCGTGTAGAAGGTCCAGCCGGTATCGACGCCGCCGATCAACATGCAGTGCAGGAAGAGCGTTCCGGCGATGATGTAGAGATACCAGCTCAGCAGGTTGATGCGCGGAAAGGCGAGATCTTTGGCGCCGATCATCAGCGGGACGAGGAAATTGCCGAGCACGGCGGGCACAACCGGGATCAGGAAGAAGAACACCATGATCATGCCGTGCATGGTGAACACCTTGTTATAGGTGTCGGCCTGCATCAGATCGCCCTGCGGGGTCAGCAACTCGAGCCGGATGAGCATGGCAAAGAAGCCGCCGAGAAAGAAGAACGCCGTCACCGAGATCAGGTAAAGGATCGCAATCCGCTTGTGGTCGGTCGTCAACAGCCAGGACTTGAGCGTGTGCCCGTTGTTGAGATAGTTCAATTTCGGCGCCGAAGCCGGAACCTGATTCGCTGTACTGGCCGCTTTACTCACCATGACTATTGCACCTGCGTATTCTGGGGTTGCCCCGGGGAAGTGGCGGGCTGATTCTGCAGTCCTGCGCTTCCCGCGGGTGGCTGGCTGAGCGACTTGACGTAGGCCACCAGCGCGTTGAGCTGCTCGTCGCTGACTATGCCCTGGAATGTAGGCATGACCGGCTTGAAGCCATTCACAATCTTGGCGGTCGGGTTGAGGATGGATTCACGAACATAATTTTCATCCGCAATGACGGTGCGGCCGTCCTCGAGCAGCACCGGTTTGTTATAGATGCCTTGGAGATTGGGGCCGCGGCCCTGGACATCGAAACGATGGCAGGTGGCGCATCCGAGCGAGGCGAATAGTTCTTTGCCGGTATCCTGCAAGGGCGCGGTGGCTCCGCCGGCCATCCACAGCGCGTAGTCTTGCGGCTCCATGACGACGATGTCTCCGCCCATGCCGGAGTGCATGGTTCCGCAATACTCGGCGCAGAACAGATGATAGCGGCCAGGCACGGTGGCCTTGAACCAGAAGGTGGTGTAGCGGCCGGGGAGCACGTCCTGCTTGATGCGGAAGGCGGGGACGTAGAAGCTATGGATCACGTCCTGCGAGGTCATGATGAGCTTGACGTTCTGGCCGGTGGGAACGTGCAGCTCGTTGATCTCGCGCTGGCCTTCCATGTGCTCGATCTTCCACATCCATTGTTTAGCGACGACGTAGACTTCGGTCGAGTCGGCGGGAGGGGTGCGCTCCTGGAAGTAAAGCACGGCGCCCCAGATGAAGAAGGTCAGCATGACGAAGAAGGGGATGATCGACCAGGTGAGTTCGAGGATGGTTGAGCCCTCGATCTGGGTCGCTTCGCGGCCGGGCACACGACGATACTTGATCGCCAGCACCGTGACCGCGATAAAGATGAGCGCGGTCATGACGCCGGCAACCAGCAGCAGGTAGATGTAGAGTGCATCCACCTGGCCTGCCATGGTCGAAGCCCGATCGGGCCATAAAGGTAGAAATTTCGACATAATTACGTAACTCGTCTCAATGCGGCATGGCCGCAGCGTGAGCTGAACGACGATCAAAGCGGAACATGACGAACATAAACGTTCCCAGAATGAGCATCGTGACCAGACCCGCCAGTTTCAGAATATTGCTGATGACGGCGCCGTATTTCCCCGTCCTGGGATCGTAGTGATAGCAGTATAGGAGCACCTGGTCGCCGATGTTGCCCACTTTGCCTTGCGAGGCCTGCACCAACCCCAGGCGCAGATCCTTGGGAGAAAACTCGACGCCGTAGAAGTATCCGGAGATGTGGTGGTCGGGGGTGAGCATCACGATTGCGGCGGCGTGCGCATACTGCTGCGTGGTGGGATCGTACTGAAATTCGTAGCCCACCGCTTTGGTAAGCGCGTTGATCTGATCCGCCTTGCCGGTAAGGAAGTGCCAGCCCTGGCCGGTGTTGGGGCGGCCGTAGCGCTTCATGATGTCCCGCTTTTTTGCGGCGGCCATTTCGGTGGTTTCGGTGGGATCGAAGCTTACGGTGACCACGTCGAAATCCTTGCCGAGATCGAAGGTTAGCGCCTTCATCGAACCGACCAGGCCCTGCAACAGTTCGCTGCAGAGCATGGGGCACTGGTAGTAGCCGAGGTTGAGGATGACGGGGCGTCCGTGACCGAAATAGTCGGCTAGCTTCACGGGATTGCCCAGTTCGTCGCGGAATTCCAGATTGACGGGAACGTCGGCGTTGAGATGTTGATCGATGCCGACGAATTCCAGCCCCGGCGGCCGCTGATTCACGGGCGGAGTCATGATTCCGCCGCCCATGATCGGACCGCGGCCAACCTGCGCACAAATGACGGATGGAGCAGCCACCAGCAGCAGCAACAAAGCTGCGGCGGCGATCGAATTGGCGATACTGCTTTTGCTGCGCACTGCTTTTTCCTTTTCCGGCTATCCGGCCGGACCGGTTTTACGGCTTCGCTTCCACTGATTTCTGCGCCGGCGCCTTAATAGCCGCCGCGGTTTTTTCTTTTTCAGCCGCGCCGCTTTGCGGATACACCGGCAGGCCGCGCTCGACGATCAACGCCATGGCACGCTCGATCGGGATGTGCGCCACTCCGTCTTTTTCGTCGACCCAGCCATAGGTGTGGAGGCGCGTCTCCTGATTCACCAGGAAGTCGCGCATCTGGCCGCGTTCGTTGACCTCGAGCATGGGAGCGCCGTTATCCTTGAATGCCTTATCCATGTCGGCCTGCGTGACCACGCGTGACATTGCTCCCTTTGAAGTGACAAGGGGGCTGGCGGTGGCCATCTGCCCGCGCTCGTATTTATCGAGAAAGGAGTACATGCCGACGATGATGAAATAGACAATTACGCCAAAGACGGCGAGGCCGATCATGAAAAAGAAGACGCCGCGCGTGGCCAGGTCTTCGCGCTCGAAGCCGGTCTCGTGGCCTGATTGGCCGTGGTTCTTGATTTCGTCACTCATATTACGACTCGTTTCGCTACTCGTGCTTCGTTACTCGTGCTTCGTTCCTAATGCGACGGCTCCAACAGACGCAAAGTCTGCGGCGCGTT
>CAVZUP010000055.1:0-29192 GCA_963778255.1 uncultured Acidobacteriaceae bacterium | reverse complement strand
TTCAGCCCGTTGTCGGTAGCCGCCGCCTGCAGTTCGAAATTAAAGCCGCGGCAGAAGCGCTTGCGCAGCGCCAGTCCCCACGCTTTATTGATGCGGCCGCCAAACGGCGCGTGGATAATCAGATGCATCCCGCCGCCTTCGTCAAAAAATCTCTCGGCAATAATCGTCGTCTGAGTAGGCACATCGCCCAGCACTGCGCGCCCCTCAATCGTGTACTGAATCAGTTGCTCCGCGCCGGAGTGATCGAGCCCGCATTCCTCGCCCAGCCAACTCACCGTATCGGCAACCACGGGCAAATTTCGCCATCCTTCCACCGGAACCACGCCTGGCAGCCGGTCGCTGATCTCCTTGCGCAATTCGCCCAACTGCTGCGAAAGTTCCGCCGTACGCGCCGGAGCCTCTCCTCGCCAGAACGGTATCCCCGGCGGAGCCCCGTGCGCGTCTTCCACCAATATCCGCGACGACTTGCCTTCGATCCGGCGGATTCTCCACGATGTGTTTCCCAGCAGCATGACCTCTCCCGCCATGCTTTCAACGGCGAAGTCTTCATCGACGGTTCCAACGATGCCGCCATCAGGTTCGGCGACCACCGTGAACAGGGCATTGTCGGGAATCGCGCCGCCGCTGGTAATCGCCGCCAGCCGCGCCCCGCGCCGCGCCCGCAGCTTGCGATTGATGCGGTCGTGATGCAGATACGCGCCGTAACGGCCCCGCTGCGAAGCAATACCCTCAGAGAGCATCCCGACCACTTCATCAAATGTCTTGCGCGCAAGATTGCGATACGGATAGGCGCGCTTGACGAGCGCGAATAACTCATCTTCATCCCATCCCTCGCCAGTAGCGCCGGCGTCCTCGCCGGCTGTCACGGCGCCGCTACGAGAAGCCGCACAGCAAGCAACGATCTGCTGCGCCAGCACATCAAGCGAAGCCTCGGGAAAAATCAGACGGTCAAGTTCGCCAAGACGAATCGCTCGCACCAGCACGGCGCACTCCGCCAGATCGTCGCGCGTGGTGACAAAAAATCGCCCTTTAGGAACCGCGCCGCGCCAGTGCCCCGAACGTCCCACGCGCTGCAATGCAACCGCAATCGATCGCGGAGAACTCATGTGGCACACTAAGTCCACCGTCCCCACATCGATGCCCAGTTCGAGCGAGGCGGTTGCAACCAGCACTTTCACCTGGCCTTCTTTCAGCTTGCGCTCCGCCTCCAAACGCAGTTTGCGCGACAAGCTTCCGTGATGCGCCGCCACATTCTCCTCGCCCAGCCGCTCGCCCAGTTGGTGGGAGATTCTCTCGGCCAGCCGCCGCGTGTTGACGAAAACCAGCGTCGAGCGATGCGCGTTCACCAGCTGCACGATGCGCTCGTAAATCTCGTCCCACATTTCGTTCGAAGCAACCGGCCCCAGTTCCGACGCCGGAACCTCCACTCCCAGATCGAGCGTGCGCTTGTGCCCAACATTGACAATGATGGGAGCGGAGCGCGGATTTCCTTGAAGGAACTCGGGATCGGGATTCCCCGCAAGAAAATGCGCCACTTCTTCAATCGGCTTCTGCGTAGCCGAAAGCCCAATGCGCACCGGCGGACGATGCGTCAGCGCCTCCAGCCGCTCCAGTGAAAGCGCCAGATGCACGCCGCGCTTGTCGTCGGCCACGGCGTGAATTTCGTCGACGATGACGGTCTCGACATCGCGCAAAATAGCGCGGCTCTTCTCCGCCGTCAGCAGAATGTAGAACGACTCTGGCGTAGTCACCAAGATATGCGGCGGACGCTTCAACATCAGTCGCCGGTCTTTCATCAAAGTGTCGCCCGTGCGCACCGCCGTGCGAATCTCCGGCATCAGCAGTCCGCGGTCGCCCGCCATCTGCAGAATCTCTCCCAGCGGGATTTCGAGATTTTTCTGAATGTCGTTGCCGAGCGCTTTGAGCGGAGAAATATAAAGAACTTCCGTCCGGTCGCGCAGTTCGCCGGCCAGCGCCTTGCAGACAAGCTGATTAATGCAGGCAAGAAATGCGGCCAGCGTTTTGCCCGACCCCGTAGGAGCCGAAATCAGCGTCGTGTGTCCGGCCAGAATGTGCGGCCAGCCCTGCTCCTGCGGTTCGGTCGGCGTCGAGAAGCGCGCCGTAAACCACTCCTGCACCAGCGGATGAGCCCAGGCAAGCGACGGAGAAACAGCGGAAGGCATGGAAAAGATTGTAGCGGGAATGAACAGTTTCGTAAAATGTTCGCCTAGGTTCAGGCGGCGACTGCCCGATGGCTGACGAGAACTTGCCACTAAACGGATCTAAAGTCTCTCACCCGGCCCGTCGATTACAGATCTAGCTACCACTGTCTTCAACCACTGGGGACAAAGTCGGAGAGTCCAGGAAATGCTGAACGCTCTTGGGACAGGGAACGCAGATTCTACGGGGAACGTGGCATGGCACCCTCGCCGCACGCCATCGAATGCTCGGCGCCGGATTTCAGGCCGGCTACGGCACCCACAAACTGGATTGGAAAACGGGGACGAAAAATGACCATCACGACAAAGATCAACAGCGTGGTGGTTGCCACTCTCTTCGTTGGCATAATGGCGTCTGCCTTTGTCATGTGGCGAGGCATCGAACTGGAAGCGGATTACAACTCACTCCTGACGCATGAAGTAGCCCAGGTCGAAGGTGCGCGGCAGGTCCAAGTCATGTTCAAGAAACAAGTGCAGGCATGGAAAGACATCCTGCTCAGGGGAAGCGACCCGGAGAGCATGGAAAAATATACCCATGAATTTCTCTCTCTCGACAAAAACGTAAACGAATCCGCATCCAGTTTGCAGAGTACGGTGAGCAACAGCGAGACGAAGGGAACGGTCAGCGAATTCATCGAGGCGCACCGGCAGTTAGGCGAAAAGTATCGCGTCGGACTGGAAAACTTTCGCGCCTCGAAAGGCAAGGAATTTGGAGCTGCCGACAAACTGGTAAAGGGCCAGGACCGGGCTCCCACCGATCTGCTGGATGGAATCGTCAAGAATCTGCAGCAGGCCTATGCCGCCAACCAGGCTCGCATCGTAGCCTCTGCCGCCTCGGCCCGGCACGCCACGATCGCCGGACTGCTGGTCACAGCACTCATTGCGTTGTTCCTGGGCACCTACCTCAGCCAGAGAATTACCCGCCCGATTCATGTTGTCTTGGAGCGCGCTGAGACGATCGCGGGAGGCGACCTGACCGGACGCGAAATGGCCGTCTCCAGCCACGATGAAATCGGCGACCTGACTAAGGCCATCAACCAGATGCAAATCAGTTTAAGTACGATGATCCAATCCATCCGGGGCACAGCCGAGCAGGTAGCATCGGCGAGTGAGGAACTTTCCGCCACTAGCCAGCAGATTACCGCCAACTCCGAAGAAACCACCGCGCAAGCGCAGGTGGTCTCCGAGGCCGGTGGTCAGGTTAATACCAACCTGCAAACGGTGGCCTCGGGGGCGGAAGAAATGAGCTCCACCATCACCGAGATTGCCAAGAACGCATCGTTGGCGGCGCAGGTGAGCAATGATGCCGTCGCCGCCGCAACATCGGCCAACGAGACGGTGTCGCGTTTGGGCGACTCGAGTGTCGAAATCGTGAAGGTCATCGAGGTCATCACGTCAATTGCGCAACAGACGAATCTGCTCGCGCTCAACGCCACCATCGAGGCGGCTCGCGCCGGCGAAGCTGGCAAAGGTTTTGCGGTGGTGGCCAACGAAGTCAAGGAACTAGCCAAGCAGACGGCCAAAGCCACCGAGGAAATCAAGCAAAAGATCGGCGCGATCCGCGACAACACCGGCGGAGCCGTGACCGCCATCGGCGGGATTAAGGGAGTCATCGACAAGATCAGCGGTATCTCCACCGCCATCGCAACCGCCGTCGAAGAGCAGAGCGCGACCACCAGCGAGATGTCGCGCAATGTTACGGAAGCCTCGCATGCGGCGACCACCATAGCGCACAACATTCAAGGAGTCGCCGACGCGGCCCAGAACACTTCGACCAACGTCGGTGAAGCGCAAACGGCCACGGAGCAGTTGTCGCGGATGGCGAATCAGTTACGCGACCTGGTTGGCCAGTTCAAAGTGAACGCCGAGAGCGCGACGCGCATCGACAAATCGTCCGCAATGAAAGCGGCGCGTCATGCGGCCGGTGCCTAGCAGGCAATGTGTTGGCAGGGCGGCCGAACTGCGCGCCTTGAACCGGCCATGCACCCGCATTTGCTTTCTCACACGAGCGCCACTCGCCTATCCTGTGGACAGGCGTTCCGAACAGCGCACACAGAACGGTTATTTGCGACAGCTCCCCGCCCTCACTGCACGGTGACGTTGAAACTGGCGGTTCGCGTGATTCCCGACGAGACCGCTGTCACATTCACCGTGTAAGTGCCGGCAGGCGTTCCCGGGTCCATTTGCGGGGGAGGCGTACTGCTCCCGCTGCCGCAACTGACAATCAAGGCAACGCCGCCGAAAAGCAGCAATGCAAGCGGCAGTCGCCACCGCCGCGTTCCCCGCTTCGGGTAAGGCATCGCCCACAGGAAAACGCCGGCAACCACCCCGAAACCACACCACCCCAAACTGGTCCGCCGGTCCGATGTGATCGCATGGGGAGCCGTGGTAGTGATGGTCAGCTGCGCCGCGACACTGCTGTTCCCCATGTTCGCGTTCACCGCAGGACAAGTCGCTTCGGTCATGGCAGCCGGCAGTGTGCAGCCGATGTTAATCGTTCCAAAGAAGTTATCGGTTCCGACCAGGTTCACCGTTGCCGTGCCCGATTGTCCGGGCGCGGCGATGGTCACATTCGATATCGGCGAGGCGATGTTAAACGTCGTGTCGAGGATCTGGACGATCATCGGGTACTGGCCCTGCGATGGCAGGTAGTACTGGTCTCCATTGTAGGATGCGGTGAAGGTGTAATTCCCCGGAGTATCGATCGCGAGGTTGAGGTACCCGGCTAGATAGGCCCAATAGAACGAACCGGTGGAGTAGTTTCCCGTAAAGCTTCCGTTCCTGGGCTTGTACGAAATCGTACCGGATGTCGGCGTGCCGTTCGCGAGAATTGAAATGGTCCCCGTCGGCGCCTGCTGTATGCTCCACGCATATACCGGCACGTCGATAGAAAACGCTTGGCCGGAATCACCGATCCAGACCGTCGTGGTCCCGTTATACGAGGGAGAAAGCCCAACCACTTCCGGCTCCGGAAACGTCGGTGCCTGCGTTACTATCGCGTTCAGAGTGGTCGAGCTGGCGTTGAAGCTATTGTCGCCACTATACAGCGCACCGAGCGCGTAGCTGCCAAGACTGGTGAACTCGGGCGAGAGCGTCTGATCTTCAACATAGGCTTGCGTGTTGAGCGCGTATGTTCCGGCATCGAGAGTCTTGCCGTTGCTCGTGAAACTCACGGTCCCGGTCGGGCAGGCACTCTGAGTCTGCTGCGGATTGGGCGCGCAAGAAGTGCCCGACCCGTTGGTAACGTCGCTACGCAGAAAAAATATAGTGCCATAGGGTATCGTGTTGGTCTGGTAAAACGTCCCAGTCGTATAGTCGTACGCCACCAGCGTCGCTTGCGTCTCGCTGCTTTCCTTCCCCACCGTCACCTGAACCGGCGCAGAGTCGCTGGCGCCAAAGGTGGAATCCCCGGCATAGTGAGCGCTCACGTTGTAAGTCCCGCCCGGCAGCAAGGTGGTCGTGCCGCTGGCCACCCCGTTGTTGAGTGGAAAGACTCCGGCGCCCAGACTCTGGCCGGTCGGCGTCGCCATCAGTGCCACCGCTCCCGTCGGCGTGCCCGATCCAGATTGCGGAGCCGCCGTCGCGCTAACGCTGACCGCCTGCCCATGCGTGATGCTGACCGGAGACAGATTTGTCAGCGTGGTAGTGGTGGGCGTAAAGCTGACGCTGCTCCACTGCTCAACCAGGTTGTCGGCATTCACTGATCCCAGGCCGGTCGCCGTGTCATAGCCCGTGGTGGTAAGCCACGCAGGGTTGCCGGGATTGTTGGGATCGACGAGCACGCCCGATAAGCCGTTGATCGGTATCGGCCCGCAGTCTGGTGTGTCAGGGTTGCAAGGGACCGAGTTGTTCCCCTGCGTGATGTCATAGAAGATGCAGGAATTTCCCGTCAGCGCGGCCGTCGAGGAATTGCAGCTCGCGCCGTTCTGCGCCGCCAACTGGTAGAGAACATAGTTGGCATTGCCCTGCCGTGCGCTAAGTCCCTGCGCCGCCATTTTCTGATTCACCAGCGCCATGATGCCCGCGAAGGCCGGAGCCGAAGCCGAGGTTCCTCCGACGCCCACGAAGGTAAAGTTCGTCAGGCTGCACGTCTCCTGACTGCCAAAAAACCCCGCATCCGCCTCGCAGATGATGTAGAAGCTGTTGTTGAAGCCATTGCTGGCAAACATAGAAACGTCGGGCAAATCGCGCACCCCGTCCGTGGGCACTCCGGTTCCGGTTTGCCACGAGGGCTTGCTGTAGCCCGAGCACACATTGCTTTCGTCGATCGCGGAGCAACTGCTGGGACCACCACTGCCGGCGACGATGTTGAAGAGGTCGCCGTTAACGCTGTCTGTGCATCCGCCAATTCCCAACCCGGCGCAGGAATCATTCCAGGTCGTCTCCGGGATATACGACTTGGCAGAAGCGCCAGTGGTGGCGTCGTTGGTGGCGCTCCAGTACGTGGAAGCAGTCGCCGGAGTCTGATTGAAATCGGTGCCGCCCACCGCGACGTTGTAGGGCGTGGAAGCGAATCCGCTGACCGCCAATCCGTACACGGCTCCCGATTCGCTATCGAAGTTGTCGCAGCCGGCCGAACCGCCATCGCCCGCCGAGATCAGCACCGTGATGCCCTGCGCCGCCGCCTGTTGCCAGAGCGCGTTGTAGAACGCGTTGCCGGCATTGCCTAGCGTGGATTCGCATTCGCCGTAGCTCTCGCTCATGACCGGCGCAACGTTGTTGTCCACGATGTACAGCGCCGAAAGATCGACGCCGAGCGAGGCCTCCGTGGAAGCGGAAACAACCAGATCGATGGTGGCATTCTTCGCCACCGCGCCCGACCAGGACACATCCAGTATGGCTTCGGTTTCGTCTCCGTCCACTCCCGGGTCGGGTCCGTTTAGAATGACCTGCGGATCGTTCGCAGGCAAGCCGAACAGACTGCGGAAATTCTCGATGTCCGAGACATAGATGTTCGACTCGCCCACGATCGCAATCGTCTGTCCCATGCCGTCGATACCCGCATTCCACAGTGGCAGCAAGTTGTAAATTGTCGCAAAGTCGGTCGGTCCGAGCCCGTAGTAAGTGTTCTGCTGCGGTGTGAAGGTGAACCAAGGCAAGGGCGCGTCTGGGCGTGGCGTGGCATGCATCGGCGTTCCCACCACCGTGGAGTAAGAGCGCCTGGGGAAGTTGTGCAGCGTGAGTATGCCTTTCACGGCCGGCGCGAGCGCGCTCGGAATCGACGGATCGCTGGCATTCGCCCAGTGCTCTTCGCCGTTGACCGCGTATTTGTGGATCGCCGTGTGAAACGCCGATTGCACCTGGCTCGCCGATCCGGAAAACTCGATCGAGGTTCGGCCCTTAGACAGCGCTGTAACCTGAAAGCCCCGCGCGCGCAGCCACGCCGTGATCGTCTCCAAGTCGCCGTCCGAGGGGCCGAATTGCTTGCCAAACTGCTCAGGGGTGAGCCACTTGTGGTAGTTCGCAGACCGCTTGTCCTGCTGCTCGTCGAGCAGTTTGCGCAGCGCGGACTCCTGCTCCGGACTGCGCTTCAGCACCAGAATCATGCGCTGCATGGCCAGCGTCGCGGGCGCCGGACCTTGGTCGAATTCCGCGCGCGCCAAAGGATGCGTGTTGCCCTTAAGAACCGTAAGCTGTGCCGCATCGACCGATTGAGTGATAAGCCGCCGTGGCGCCATGGCGTCGGAAGAAGGCGCGCCGCCATTCTCTGCCGCCGCGAAGCAAGTAACCACCAACAGAGTTAGAAGGACAATGACCGAGGACTTGGAAGAAGAAGAAGCGAGGTAAATTCGCATCATTGGGTACGCCTCCGGCACCCTGGAGAAATTCGTTCTCCAAAACTGTAAGCCAATTCACGAAATGTCGCCATTCCACAATCATGGCCGACGCGTGAGTTGTGTCCGAACTGCTAGAATTTCGCCAATGCCTAAACCATCCGCCAACGCTCGCGCCCGCAAAATCAAACTCATCCTCTTCGACGTCGACGGCGTTTTAACCGACGGCAAAATCTGGATCTTCCCCGCCCCGGCAGGCTCGCCCACCAACGCGCAGCCCAGCGTCCTCGAAAAGTCCGCGCCGGATGTTTCCGTCCCAAACGCACCCGGCACCAACTTCCACAGCGCCAGCCTGATTGAGGCCAAGGGCTTCCACGCCCACGACGGCACCGCCATCATGCTGGCGCGCATGGCCGGAATCAAAACCGGAATCATCACCAAGCGCAACTCAGAAACCGTGGCCCTGCGCGCGCGCGATTTGAAGATGGATCACATTTACCAGGGCATTCAGGATAAAGCCACCGCGTTCCGGCAGATTCTGGAGAAGGACGGAATCACCGCCGCCGAAGCCGCTTTCGTGGGCGACGATGTGATCGATCTGCCGGCCATGCGCAAATGCGGATTGGCCATCGCCGTCAAGAACGCGCGTTCCGAAGTCAAAGCCGAAGCGCACTTGACCACCGCGCACGCCGGAGGCGACGGCGCCGCCCGCGACGCAGTCGAATACATCCTGAAAGCCCAAGGCAAGTGGAAGCGAGTAGTCGAAGAATATACCGCCGAGCGCGGTTGATCGCTAAGTGCTAAGTGCTAGAACGCCCGCCGGTTGCTTGCTTGGGGCGTGCTCGGGTTAGCAACCGGCGGGTTTCTTGTCTCCCTACTCGCCCTGTGCTTTCAGGAGCTATTGACCGTGAAAACCCATCTCCGGCTGGAAAGTTTCGCGCTGGCTCCCAATTGTCGCCGCAATTTCCCTAACAGATTTCCCGCCAGCAGGTTATCGCCTTCTAGTCCGGAATCGCCGGCGTCTTCGCCGCCATCAGTTCGGTGAACCGAGGATCCTTCCGCAGAGCACTGAATTCATTGTCCTTGTATACGTCCTTGATGTCCCTGTAACCCTCTTCCATGGCTTTCTTCAGATAGTGCAACGAACGGTCGGGTTCCCCGGTCTTGGCGTACAACTTGGCCAGAACATAATCGTAGTGGGCCTGGTCTTCAGGAGAAGCAAGCTTGGCCTGAACCCCGGCATGCGAGCTTCGATCGAAGATGTTGGGATCGAGCTGCACCGCCCTGGCATAGCACTGGATTGCCTTTTCGAACTCCTTCTTACTGAAGTAGGCGGTACCCAGGTTGCTCTGAAATGCGGCGACGCCGTCCTGCAGCGCGATCGCTTTCCGATATTGCCGGATCGCCCCGCCGAAGCTGTGTGTCGCGTAATCGACGACGCCGAGATTATTGTAAGCGTCGGCATAGTTATGATCCGCCTTGACGGCGCGTTCAAAGCTCTTTCGCGCTTCCTTGAAGCGCTGCATCATGAGCTGGCAGATCCCGATTCTGTTGAATAGGGACGCATTACCAGGCTCGCCTTTCAGAACAGCCTGGTAATAGTCGATGGCGTCCAGATAGCTTTTGTCTTCGCGCAGTTCGTCCCCACGTCTTTCGAGCTCCTCGAGCGATGCTCCGGGAGCGGGCGGTTCGGCCCGATGCTGCGGCGGAGGCCCGACTTCCAACTGCTCGGAATTCTGCGCACGCAAGGGGAGAACGAACAAAGACAGAACGACAACAGCAGCGAGCAGAATTGATACGAAGCTGACGCGGATCCCGGAAAGCATATCCCACCCCCGGCCAAAGATCGCAAACTGAAGATCGCAAACTGAAGCTACCAAACTGAAGATGCCAGACTTCAGACATTCCTGGCGTTTCAGGGTGTTGCGTTACGTCGCTTGCATTTGAGGCCGTAAATCCGGTCGTACTATAAAAGGTGCCTACATTCCGTGCTTATGATTGCCGTGTGCTATGGTGGCGGAACCGTGCCGTTACCGGTCTTAGACGGCGCAGGAGCGTTTTTGTCATTCGTCTGGGAGCCACCATCTCCCTTGAACACCCCAATGATCTTGCCGAACAGGCTTTTCTTCTTCTTTGCCTCTTCCTCTGTTGAGGATTGGACACCGGAGGCCGTCTGCGGGTTCCCGTCGCTCCCCGGCGGAGGCAGCGCTTTCTCGGAATTTCCGCCAAAGATGCGGGAGAAAATTCCCTGCGCATGTCCCGTCTGGTCGCAGGTATCCTGCGGCTCGGTTCCGGCAATGAAGGCAATCGTGTAATCGTCTGGACAGGAAGGCGTCGCCAGCCGATTGGTGATCTTATCGAGCTGCACATCGACCACGCCTTCCGGCTGAGTAAAAGACGTCACGCCCGCATACTGGGGCAGCGTAATAGCCTTCTTCATGAACTCGGCCCAAATCGGAGCCGCAGTCTGAGCGCCGCTCAGCCGAATGTCGCTGTAATCGTCATAACCCACCCACACGATGCACAGCAGATTGCTGGTGTATCCAGCAAACCAGCCGTCGTGCGAAGTGCCCGTCTTGCCCGCCGCCGGAGCGTCAAATCCGCGAGTGCGCACGCCGGCCGCGGTGCCAAAATTCATGACGCCTTCCAACATGCGGGTCATGACAAAAGCAATGCGCGGATCCAGCACCTGCGCCTTCTCCGTGCCAAAGTTCATCACCACGTCGCCCTTGGCGTTGCGCACCGAATTTACGAACACGGGAGAAAGTCGCAAGCCGCCGTTGGCAAAACTGGTGTAAGCCGCCGTCATGTCGACGGGCGTGGCGTCATAAGCTCCCAACGCCATTGCCGGAGTCGCCTTCACCGACGTAATTCCTGCGGATTTCGCCAGATCCGCCACCTTGTCATAGCCCACTTCTTCCGCCAGCTTCACGGTCGCGTTGTTGAGCGAGAGCGCCAGCGCGTACCGCAACGTCACGTCGCCGTGGTACTCCTCTTTGTAATTGCGCGGCTCGTAAATCTGGTCGCCGTAAGTAAACGTCGAAGGCTGATCGGCCACAATCGATGCCGGAGTAATCACGGTAGTCGAGCCGTCAATCGCCGTATTCATAGCCGCTGCATATACAAACGGCTTAAAGATCGATCCGGTGGGACGCTTGGCCAGCGCGTGGTTCAACTGGCTCGCACCGTAGTTTCGTCCGCCAACCAGCGCCTTGATTTCCCCCGTATGCGGATCCATGGCCACCAACGCCACCTGCGCCTGCGGACCGGGCGCGACCGTGGTTTCAAACTTGTTCTTTCCGACCTTCGTCTTGTGCGTCCGCATCTTTGTGACCTGATCGTCGACCAGCTTGATGCCCGTCTCAACCGCCTGCGCGGCGGCCTTTTGCAGGTCAGGATCGAGCGTCGTGTAGATGCGGTATTCCTGTTCGTTGACCTCGTGCTCGTTCAGTTTGCCGACGATGGTGTCGCGCACCATGTCCACAAAGTACGGCGCATCGCTCGCCTCCACGTTCGGCGGAGCCAGCTTCAACGGCATCGCCTTCGCTTTATCGGCCTGCTCGCGCGTGATGGCATGCGTCTCCAGCATCGACTCAATCACCGTATTGCGCCGTTCCAGCGCGCGCTCGGGATGCCGATAGGGCGAGAGGGCGCTGGGCGCCTGAATCAACCCAGCCAGCAGCGCGGCTTCCGGCAGCGTAATGTCTTTCAGGTCCTTGTTGAAATAAGACCGCGACCCCTCGGCCAGTCCAGAGATGGTGAACGATCCCCGCTGCCCCAGATCGACCCGGTTGGCATAGAACTCGAAAATCTGCTGCTTCGAAAATTTCTGCTCCAGCTCCACCGCGATCAGCATTTCGATCAGCTTGCGCTTGAAGGTTTTTTCCGGACTCAGAAAGAATGCCCGCGAAAGCTGCATGGTGATCGTCGATCCGCCCTGCTGATGCCGCTGATGGGTGATATCGATCCAGGCCGCTTCCACCAGCCGCATAAAATTAACGCCGCTGTGCTGGAAGAAGCGCCGATCTTCGATCGATGTGACCGCGTCCACCATAAGTTTGGGAATGTCGTCATACTTCACCAGTTGCCGCTTCGAGCGCTGCTCGGCGTCAAACAGCGAGGTCAGCATCTGCGGCTCAAGTTCATAAGCAGCGAGATCGCCGGAGGCCTTGCTCGTGATCCCCGAAACCGCCCCATCCGCAACCGTGATCGTTGCCGCTTCAGGGCTGTGATACGACTCGGGACCAGGCAGAATCTCAATCGAACCACCATGCGTGCGGTAGCTGCCGAGCGGAGATTCGCCCTCCTTTTCGGCATACCCGGCATGGCGCAGTTCCGCCGCAATTTCGGAGATGGTCGACTTCGTTCCGACCCTGACCACCTGCGGAGCGGCAAAAATCTTCGCCGAACTGGCGAACACCGGACCGCGGAAGCGCTGCTCAATAATCCGGTCGTACTTTACATACCAATAAGCAAAAAATCCCACCACCACCAGCGACGCGGTAAGAAAAGCGAGCAGCGCCATTCGCACGATGGGATCGTGCGAGAGCAGCCCCTTGCCGCGGCCTTTTCCGCGCTGCCCACCACTTCGAGCCGTCGGGATTTTCAGCTTAATCGCCATAGCCACAGCGGCGCATCCTGCACCAGAGCAATTCCAACTCCGAAACCGGTTTTGGAGGCGTTGTGATTGATTCTAAATCACCAGGCAACCTCTATAACGACTAGGATGCGTGTCCAGGGATGGACGGGTGTGGCAGGAGGTCCTGAATAGACGGAACTGAAAGCTGAGAGCTGACAGCTAAAAGCTGCCCTTCTAGTACACGCCCTTGTTCTGCGTAGAAGGATGAAAGTCGATGGTCGTGGAGTAGCCCGGCAGTTCGATCGGAACGCTATACTCGGCGTCAATGGCCAGCGTGCCCACGCCGAATCCGCCCACGCGCGTTACATGCACC
Organism: uncultured Acidobacteriaceae bacterium; assembly: GCA_963778255.1. Lineage (GTDB taxonomy): Bacteria > Acidobacteriota > Terriglobia > Terriglobales > Acidobacteriaceae > Acidiflorens. The sequence continues at coordinate 16,247 of CAVZUP010000055.1, read as the reverse complement.
TGCTTGGGCGTCAGCGGAATATCATAGTTGTGAGCCTGTTTGACAATGGCGGCGCGAATGTCGTCTTCCGTGCGCGTGCTGTAGGTCGACTGGGTGGCTTCCGTCTTCATCGTATCTTCAAGCTCGTAGTTCGCAAAAAACGGAGGGATGAGCTTGATGCAAATCAGCGCCACCATCCCGAAGATGGCAAAGCCGAAGACCAGTTTCAAAGTTGCCATAAGCAACAATCGCCCATTTCGCAGGTTGCGAGTCTCGAGTCGTGAGGTTTCCGTCCTGCGCCGGCCCAATCCGCCGGTTAGCGTGCGGCCGGGCGCAGAGTCTGGAAATATTGCGTTATGGCTGAGATGTTAACGTCCTCCTTTTGCAGAGTCGAGCGCTGAACGACTTCGACAGTATCTTCGGTAACCTTCTTCCCCACGTTGACACGAAAGGGGATGCCAACCAGATCCGCGTCCTTGAACTTCACCCCCGGCCGTTCGTCCCGGTCATCCAGCAAAACGTCGAAGCCCGCCGCCTCCAATTGCCCGGCAATCTCCTCCGACGCCTTGCGGATCGCCTCATCCTTCGAGTTCGTCGACACCACCACCACTTCAAACGGAGCAATCGCCGGTGCCAGCCAGAATCCATTCTCGTCGTTGCTCTGCTCGACCGCCGCCGTCAGGATGCGCTCAACCCCAATCCCATAACTCCCCATAATCGGAGCAACCTCTTTGCCGTTGCGGTCAAGCACCCGCGCCCCCATCGACTCCGAATACTTGTAGCCCAGCTTAAAAATGTGCCCAATCTCAACCGCCGTATCGATGCGCAAAGGCAAGCCGCAATTCGGACACGATTCCCCCGCCGTCACGCTACGAATATCCGCCGCCACCGTATATTGAAAATCCTTCCCCGGAGTAACGTTCTTCAAGTGATAGTCAAGCTTGTTGGCGCCGCAAATCATGTTGACGCGGCCCACCAGCCCTTCGTCAAGCACCACGGTCGTTGCTCGCGGATCGCCTCCACCCTTCTTCCCATCCCACTCGCCCAAAGTTTCCTTAGGCTTCACCACCAGCCCAATCGGACCGATGTAACCCGCCGGACCCTGAAAATATCTCTCCAACTCTTCGCCCTGCATCGGACGCAAATTGGCCGCCTTCACCAAAGTCAGCAGCTTCGTCTCATTCACCGTGTGATCGCCGCGCAGAAACGCCACTACCGGCTGCCCCACCGTCTTGCCATCGGCTCCCGGATTCTGCGCCATGTAGGCCACAGCCTTAATATCCTGCTGCGCCGAAATCCCCAGAAACGCAGCCACATCGGCAATCGCGCCTTTCCCCGGCGTGTGGATCAGCAGCGGCAAACCATCGCCCTCCGCCTTCAGGTCCTCGACCGGAGCCAGCTTCGAAGTAGCCTTCTCCATGTTCGCCGCGTACGAGCATTTCTCGCAGCTCACCACCTGATCCTCGCCCGCCGGAGTCCGCACCATAAACTCCTGCGACTGCGATCCGCCCATCGCTCCCGAATGCGCGTCGATCACCATATACTTCAACCCGCAGCGGTCAAAAATCCGCCGGTAAGTCTCGTAGTGCTTCTGATATGAGACATCGAGCCCCGCCGCATCGATGTCAAACGAGTAAGCGTCTTTCATGATGAACTGCCGCACCCGCAGCAATCCCGACTTAGGACGAGGCTCGTCGCGAAACTTCGTCTGTATCTGATACCAGATCTGCGGCAGCTGCTTGTAGCTGCGCAGCTCCTTGCGCGCGATGTCGGTCATGATTTCTTCATGCGTCATGCCCAGACAAAGATCGGCTCCCTTGCGGTCCTTGAGCCGGAACATGTTCTCGCCCATCACCGTCCAGCGCCCGCTAGCCTCCCAAATCTCCCGCGGATTCAAAGCCGGCAAATAAAACTCCTGCCCAATCCTGTCCATCTCCTCGCGGATAATGCCCATGATCTTCTGCGTAGAGCGATTCCCCAGCAACAGAAACGAGTAGATGCCCGCGCCCAGTTGCCGTATATATCCAGCCCGGACCAGCAGTTTGTGACTAGCGACTTCGGCGTCAGCCGGAGCCTCGCGAAGCGTAGGAATAAAGAGCTGCGACCAGCGATGCATGATGATGGTTTCCAATCGTCTCGGGAAATTCGAGAGAGAATCTTGTTAAAGAGAATCCTCTTAAAGAGAATCATTGATTGTAAACGATGGCTTGTTGCCGCTTTGAGCTTTGACGTACTAGCGAAATGAGGTTGGGCTGGGACCCCTCCTAGCTCGGGTCTTTTGGAATCAATACTTTAGGAGCGATTCCCGCCATGTCTTTGAGTTTAAAGGACTTAGAGTTAAAGTCTTTGAGAACCAACAACTTAGCTACAAAGATACTGCCGAAAAATGGGGAATCCTGCTGCCTCCGTGCAGCTCCCTGCCGCGGAATTGGCAGAGCGCTTGCACCGAGAGTTCGGTTAAGATACGGAGCAACTCCAAAATGAAAAATCTGACAACGCTTGAGCTGTGTGCGGGGGCTGGCGGCCAAGCCTTGGGCCTTGAGCAAGCTGGCATTGAACATGTGGCGCTCATCGAATGGGATCGTCACGCCTGCAACACGCTGCGGCTGAACCGACCAAAATGGAACGTTGTCCAGGGGGATATCCGGGAATTCGACGCTTCCCCTTATGTCGGGGTTGATATTGTCTCTGGCGGGCTGCCTAGTACAGCGTTCTTAGCGTCCGAGTTTGGGTTCAATCTATCCAAGAGCGATCTGATCTCCGTTTCAGCAAAAGTTTGGCAATCTGAGTAGAGTTTCGCCAGCAATCCCGGCATTGCCTCCATGAGGGAGGGAAGAACCTGCTGGAACTCCGGGAATGCCCGCCGGAAGGAACGAACTTTCTGCAAATTCTGGTTTAATTGTAGCTTCCGTTCAGTTGCGTCTTTCCAGATACCCTCCCAGTACTGGCAGGTGCGGCACGGCGCCGCGCAGCGAGTACTATCGTGCGATAAGAAGGATTCCCACCCAGATTCCGCAAGCGTAAGAACTCTTAAAGAATCGTCACGCCGCTTTTCGTTGTTGCATCGCTTACACGCCACCAAGACGTTGCCTGGTACGTGGAGGCCCGCGCGATAGTGATTCATACCATCGAGATGCTCGATCACGGACTCGGTACCCATCAGATCGACCGAGCAGTATGGGCAGCGGTTACTAAACCGCTCGCGGACAAGCCTTTCATATTCTTCGCCATCAACTCTTATCGCCCAGTTTTGACTAATTGTGCGACTCAGGTCGTGAAGAAACATACTGACCAGTTTGTTTGCCACGTCCGACTTGGCCCGTCGCGTAGCAGATCGCAGCTTTGAAGTGGGGTCCTTCACCTTTTATCACCACCAAGGAGCCAATTGGCATCCACGGCCAATACACCTGCGAGGGCCTTTAGTTCATAGTCAAGGACGTGGCGAAGGTTGTTTTCGATTTTGGCAATCGCAGCTCTGTCGAGCTGAATTCCGTGACGAGCGAGCTTCCCCGAAAGTGCATCTTGCGTAAGTGCTGGCTTGCAACCTCGACGCGCCTCAGCCACACGCTTGCCGACAATATTCTTCCGCGCAGGCTTCTTCTTCACATGGAGAGAGTAGCTTCCGCAGAAGCCACGTGGTGTTCTAAACTAGAACATCGAAGGCGGACCGTCGGTATGCAATTGGTCCAGAAATCTCCATCTTCTAGGAGTCGACACGATATGAGCACACCAAAGCTCTCGGCACAGGATTGGGATGAGATCTTCAACGCCTTGGAGTCGAAGGCGGCATCGGTAGAGCGAGGTGCGTATGATTTCTTTCCCGAAGAGGTGGGGTCCGCGAATTCCGAAACCTTGAGGTGGGCAAACGACCTGCGCCGGATCATGGCGAAAATCGAAGAGCGCTGAAGGCCGCCTTACCCAGTGAGCCGCATCCATTGGTGGCCAAAACTGACTAGAAACAAGGAGCGCGACAGGAAAAACCGGTTCCAACTGACGAGCCGGTTGGGCCAGCCTAGTAATTTGGGAATGCGAGACAGCAGACGATGAGAGGCTGGAGCGGCAGCTCAGAACGTTCCTGGGCCCCTAGGGGCTGGCGTCAGGCGCGCATTTGACATCTGTGCCGGTGCCCGCCCGGGATGGTATAACTGTTATACCTAATGCGTTTCCACCTCGATGCGCGCAAGAGCAAGCCGCTAAAGGCAAACCCGAAAAGATTATGAAAAGCACTCGTAAAACAGGAAAGCCAATGCCGGCCGAAGCCGAAGTCATTGCACGCCTCGCCGATCAGGGCAGTGACGTGTCCCGCTTCTTCACCAACACCGGACGCATGATGATGCCTGGACCGATCCGGCGAGTAAACGTCGATCTCGCCTCGGGCATGTTGGAGGAACTGGACCGCGCCGCGAAAGAGCTAAACATCAGCCGTCAAGCCGTAATCAAAACCCTCATCCGCCAGGCGCTCGATCAGCAGTATCAAGCACGAGGGATCCAAACCGCCGCGAAGAGGAGAGCCAAGAGTCTCCGACGCGGGTGAACACCGCGGAGCACGTATGCGCGAAGCAACTAGGAACGGAAAAGTGAAACGAGCCTCTGGACGAACGCTACTGCGAAACGGAAACGAGAGTTGGCGGCTCTGGCCGCATTGCCCGAAGATCAAATCGATACTTCGGATATCCCGGAACTCCCGCCCGGCGCGTGGAAAGATGCGGTCCGAGGCCGGTTCTATCGTCCGGTAAAGCAGCCCATTTCCCTGCGGCTCGATGCCGATGTGGTCGCCTGGCTGAAGAAGCGCGGCAGAGGATATCAGACGCGAGTGAACAGCATTTTAAGGCAGACCATGCTGACTGACCTCAAGCAGATGAGATGAGCAGACTGCCCCGATCATTGTTACAGAAGCGCCTCAAGCCCAATCCTTTCAACGCGATCACCAGGCCATGTCCCAAGGGAAATTGAACTTGCCGCCGCGACGGGCAACAATACAGGGTGGAGTAACGTCTTACTTACTTCCGGCCATAAAACTAAATGCGAATTCGCAGTTTCATCATCGCCTACGCGCTCGTGCTCGCCATTCTGCTGTTCGCTGACCGCAGACCCGGTACGCAGCAAGATCGCTACTCGCACGTCGTTGATCTCACCGATGGCCAAAGCGCGACGTCAGCGCATGTCGCAGCCGCAGAATCCAGAACCCGCATCATCGCTCCCGCCGCGCTGATTCCCGGCACCTGGACCGCCGGCCAAATCCCGCCCGAGCGCCTGATCGCCCCGCTGGTAGTGGTGGATGTGCCAGCCACGCCCGACCGCAATCCGCAGATTTCTCTCGACGACATCGCCGCCTGGGAATCTCTCCACGGCATGATTCCGCAAGGAGCCATCGTCGCCGTCCGCCGCCCTCGCACGCTCAATGAGCCGACGGCAAACAGTGCATCTCTCACTCCGTTCCCAATCGCCCGCGACGCCGCCGAATTCCTCATTGACGCTCGCTACACCATCGGATTTGCCATCGAGTCGCCGGTGGATTTGACGTTAGACCGCACTCTGGCGCGGCAACTCGCTCTCCACGGAAGCTACGTGGTCGACGGAACCGCGCGCTTCACAGCGCTGCCCGCAACCGGCTCGCTGGTCATCGTCGCCCCGGCAAAAGACAAAAAGACAGGCGAGGTTCCCGTCCGCATCCTGGCCATGGTCAGATAGCTTTTTCTGCACCGCCAGCCGATCCCAAATCATCTACCTCTGCGGAGGAAATTCATGTTAGACCCGAGCTATCCCATCGGAAAATTTTCCAACACCGCACCGCTCACCACGGAAGAAAAGCAGCAATGCCTGACCGATATCGAGCAGACTCCAGCGCGCTTGCGCGCCGCTCTCAGCGGACTTTCCGACCAGCAATTGGATACTCCCTACCGCGACGGTGGCTGGACCCTGCGTCAGGTGGCCCATCACGTCCCCGACAGCCACATGAACTCGTACATTCGTTTCAAGCTGGCGCTCACCGAAGACGATCCCACCATCAGGCCTTATATGGAAAACCTCTGGGCTGAGTTGCCCGAGGCCAAGCACGCACCTATCGAAGTGTCGCTCGCCCTGCTCGATTCCCTGCACCAGCGCTGGATGCTGATGCTCCGCAAACTCACCGGCGCAGAATGGCAGCGCACCTTCCGCCATCCTCAGCTGGGGCCGATGTCACTGGAAAAAACTCTCGCCCTCTACGCCTGGCATGGACGCCATCACGTGGCGCACGTTACCAGCTTGCGAGAAAAAATGGGATGGTAGAAGCGCGGCTAGGGCAACCCGCCCTTCCAAGCCAGGTAGCTGGCCGCTTCCCGCATCACCGCCACAAATCGTTCCCACAGATGCCGCGGACGCGACTCGGGCCGCGGCGCAACTTCCACCTGCACGCCTTCGTGCTCCAGCAGCGCCCGTATGCGAAATACGTGATACGCATCGCTGACCGCTATGCAACTGCGCATACCGTTCGCGCGCATGATATTGGCCACGCGTGCTGCCGACCGCGCCGTATCGGAGCCCTGTGTCTCGGCGATCAACGATTTCTCGGGGATGCCGCGCCGCAGCAGATAATCTCTGCCCACGCCGCCCTCGCTGAATTCCGGATCCTCCGCCGCCCCGCCAGTCGTGATCACCACCGGCGCCATTCCCTTCTCAAACAATTCGTACCCGTGGTCGAGCCGCGCCCGGTACACCGGTGAAGGACGTCCCGCGTACTCGGCCGCGCCAAAAATAGCAATCACGTCGGCTTTCTTCGTGGGAGTTTCCGAGGCGGCGCGCAGAATGCGCGATCCGGTAACGCCGAAAAATAACAACAGCGCTCCCACCACCGCCAGCAAGCACAGCAGCCAGGGACGCATCAAGATAGAGCCAGGTTTCAAAGTCTCAGAGTTTCACGACAGCGCTTCGACAATGTCCTTGGCCGCAATCGCGCCTTCGCGCAGAATCTGCCAGGTGCCGTCGGCTCGGAAGTGCACAATCGTCGATGAAACTGTCCGCGGCGATTTTCCCCCGTCCACAATCATCGAGATACGGTCCTGCAGTTGCTCCTGCACCTGCTCCGCGGTGGTGCATTCCGTAGCGCCGCTCAGGTTGGCGGAGGTCGCCGTGATCGGGATCTTCGCCGCCCGCACCACCGCCAGAGGAATCTCCGCTGCCGGCACGCGCAGCGCCACGTTCCCCGTGTTTGCCGTCACCTTCAGCGGTAGATGCGATGCTGCCGGCACAATCATGGTCAACGGTCCCGGCCAGAAACGCCGCGCCAATAGATGGAAATCATCCGGCAACGGACGCGCAAATTCTTCCGCCTGGTCCACATTCTCAATCAGCAGCGAGAGCGGTTTGTGCCGCAAACGCGATTTGATCTCATACACGCGCTCCACCGCGCGCAGGTTAAACGGATCGGCCGCCAGCCCATAGAACGTGTCGGTCGGCATGCCCAGCACCTGCCCGGCCTGAATCTGCTCGGCGGCATATCTGTTTAGCGAAGCTTCGGGGGTTTCGGCATGGGTTTTCAGGATTTCCGGCGCAATAGGGGTCCCTTCCGATCGCCGGCCAAACCTTGGCCAGCCTGAACATTGTCGGCGTGATGATTGTCTACGTAAACATTGAAATGTACCATACCACGAGCCCAGTCTGAAGCCCGGCCGCGCACTGGTATGATCCTGATTTCACCCGTGCTCGGGATCAACCGATGAAGCAAGACGCCAAGCCCGCGCGAATCCGCCATCAAGCGGATCGCTTGCGCCCCCTTGCCGGACGCCACAATCAGCGCCTGAAAGAGTTGCGCCAGGCCTTTCGCCGCGCCGATCTTACTCCGCAAGGCGAGTGCGCCATCGAAGGCGTCAAGTTGCTGGAAGAAGCGCTGCGCAGCGGCCAGCATCTGGAGAGCGTGTTCTTCAGCGAATCGGCGCGCCCTCTCGCCGAAAAACTTATGCCCCAGATCGGAGCCCGCACCGAAACCCTAGTCCTGCCGAACGCGCTGTTCAATTCCATCGCGCCCAGCGAAGCGCCCCAGGGGTAGCGGCGCTGCTCAAACTGCCCGCGTTTTCCGCTATGCAACTGCTCGAACGGTCAAGCAGCGGACCGCTAATCCCAGCCCCGGGCCTGGTCTGCAAGACCCCGGCAATCTAGGGACGATCCTTCGCTCCGCTGAAGCCTTTGGCGCAGCGGGAATTTTCCTGACTCAGGGAACGGTCAGCCCCTACAACTCGAAAGTTCTGCGCGGATCGGCGGGCTCAATCTTCCGCCTGCCCTGGCTGCGAATCGCAACCGCCGAACTGATTCTGCTGCTGCGAGCGCAAGGCGTCCGTTTGTTCGCAACGTCCTCGCACCAGCCAGCTGCGCTGCCGAAGCTTTCCATGGCACTTGCCACTGGCAATTTTCATTGGCAACGAAGGCGCGGGCCTTTCCCGCGAACTAACGCGCCAAATGGATGAAACGCTAGTCATCCCGCATCCCGCAAGTCGAATCGCTAAACGCCGGACTGTTCGCGAGTATCGTGCTGTACGAAGCCGCAAGGAACCGCAAACAAGATTCTCACCACGGAGGCACGGAGACACAGAAAAAAACATGAGACCTGTTTCGGGTTTTCTCCGTGACTCCGTGTCTCCGCCCTGTAATGATCCTGTGAACCTCTTCCAATCCATCCCGCCCGAAGACTCGAGCTCGCCAGGCGCGCGTCCGTTAGCCGACCGCATGCGTCCGCGCACGCTCGATGAATTCGTCGGACAAGAACACCTCGTCGGCCCCGGCAAACCGTTGCGCGCGCAAATCGAGCGCGACGACCCCACTTCGATGATCTTCTGGGGCCCTCCCGGCACCGGCAAGACGACTCTCGCCAAGATCATTGCCGGCATCACCAAAGCCGATTTTATTGAGTTTTCCGCTGTCCTTGCCGGCATCAAGGAAATCAAGCAGGTCATGAGCGATGCCGACCGCGCCCGCCAGTACGGTACGCGCACCATCGTTTTCGTAGACGAAATCCACCGCTTCAATAAAGCGCAGCAGGATGCCTTCCTGCCGCACGTCGAAGAAGGCAGCATCCGCCTGATCGGCGCGACCACGGAAAATCCGTCCTTCGAAATCAACGGCGCGCTGCTCTCGCGTTGTCGAGTCTACGTACTCAAACCCCTGACCGAGGATGAAATCGTCGCCGCTCGCTGCGTCGCGCCTGAAGCGACAGCGAGCGCGGCCTGGGCGCAATGCATCTTGAAGTTCAAGACGAAGCTCTCCGAAAAATCGCCGCCTACTCCAGCGGAGACGCCCGCAGCGCCTACAACGTTATAGAAGTGGCCGCCGCGCTGGCGCAGCAGTCGATAGCAACCTCCTTTCCGATCAAACCATCCAGGAAGCCCTCCAGAAGCGCGTTCTGCTCTACGACAAAAACGGCGAGGAGCATTACAACATCATCTCCGCGCTGCACAAATCGGTGCGCAACAGCGATCCTGACGCTACCCTGTACTGGCTTGCCCGCATGCTAGAAGCCGGAGAAGACCCGCTCTACATCGCCCGCCGCCTGGTCCGCATGTCCGTCGAGACATCGGCCTGGCCGAACCCAGCGCGCTGGCTCTGCGCTGGCCGCCCGCTATGCCGTGGACTTCATTGGCCTGCCTGAAGGCAATCTGGCGCTGGCCCAGGCGAGCGTTTATCTCTCGCTCGCGCCAAAATCCAACGCCCTTTACACCGCCTACGGCGCGGTCCAACAAGATGTAGAGCAAACCGCCGCAGAGCCCGTCCCGCTGCACCTGCGCAATGCCCCCACCAACCTCATGAAAGGCTTGGGCTACGGCAAGGACTATCAATACGCGCACGACACCGAAAACAAGGTCACCGACATGCAGTGCCTGCCCGACAGCCTGCGCAACCGCGTCTACTATCGTCCAACAAATGAAGGAGTAGAAAAGCGGATTCGCGAGCGCCTGGAAGAAATCAAACGGCTCAAGCAACCGGCGTCTAATCGCACTTCAGACCCGGCCAAAAGCCGCACAAAAAGAGAATCTGAAGCCTGATTCCTGCAATCTCATAAAAGAGTTGTAAACAATCGGCAGAGGGTTTCTTCATGGTTACCAGCCCGCTCACGGATTTCCGCGTCTCCGCCCAGCCAATGCCCCAAACGTCCGCCCACAGGATCGCCGAACTGGTGCGCATGCAAAAATTCGCGCAGCGCATCACCTCCACCCTCGACATTGAAGAACTCGTTCCGCGGATCGTCGATGACGTTGCCACACGTTCGGCTGCGTGGAAATCAACTTGTATCTGCGCGACCCTGAGCAATCTGGATTCGTGCTAGCCGGCGTTCGCGGCTGCTCCGTTCATGGCAAGGGACATCACCTCAAGCCAGGCTCTGGAATGGTGGGACACGTCGCGGCTACGGGCAAGCTCACTACGCTCCCACGTCACGCGTGACCCTTACTACATTGCCTGCGAGCCCGATACGCGCTCCGAACCGCCATCCCCCTGCAACGCGAGGGCGATCTGGTCGGAGTGTTCACTGCGTCCCATTGCGAGGTCAACGCGTTCTGTCCCGACCAATTGCATCTATTGCAAGCACTATGCTCTCATGTCGCCGTCGCGGTCCACAATGCGGCGCTCTGGCGATGAGCGCCAACAGCGCGAGCGCATGAGCCGCGAAGCCGAAGAAGCCCGCTCGATTCAGCAGGCTTTGTTGCCTCGCAGTTCCCCTCTGATCCAGGTTTTTCCGTGTCCGGACTTTCGATTTCGGCGGGCTCGGTCGGAGCGGTGACTGGTATGACTTCATTCCGCTCGGCGATGGACGCTGGGGCCTGGTCTCGCTCATGTATCCGGCAAAGGCACGGCGGCGGCGCTGCTGATGTCCGCCACCCGCGGCATGTTGCGCTCGCTCGCGCAAACCGGCTCCGGACCCGCCGAAGTCCTGACGCGTCTCAACAACATGATGATCGAGGATTTTCCCAGCGGCCGCTTCGTCACCATGGTGTATGCTGAGCTTCACTATCCCCGTCTCCGAGAACTTGCTGGCGGAAATTCCCAGAGGCAAGCCGTGTTCGTGATTGATCCAGCGGTGGCCGGAAGGCTCTACGAGCAGCGGCGCCAGATGGCCGGCGTTGGCGATGCGCAGAATACGGCTGGACGGGTCAAGCTCGGCATACACCATGGTGACGAAGCGGCCGCTGGGAAAATCCTCGATCATCATGTTGTTGAGACGCGTCAGGACTTCGGCGGGTCCGGAGCCGGTTTGCGCGAGCGAGCGCAACATGCCGCGGGTGGCGGACATGAGCAGCGCCGCCGCCGTGCCTTTGCCGGATACATCGGCGAGAACCAGGCCCCAGCGTCCATCGCCGAGCGGAATGAAGTCATACCAGTCGCCGCCGACCGAGCCCGCCGAAATCGAAAGTCCGGACACGGAAAAACCTGGGATCAGAGGGGAACTGCGAGGCAACAAAGCCTGCTGAATCGAGCGGGCTTCTTCGGCTTCGCGGCTCATGCGCTCGCGCTGTTGGCGCTCATCGCCAAAGCGCCGCGCGTTGTGGACCGCGACGGCGACATGAGAGCATAGTGCTTGCAATAGATGCAATTGGTCGGGACAGAACGCGTTGACCTCGCAATGGGACGCAGTGAACACTCCGACCAGATCGCCCTCGCGTTGCAGGGGGATGGCGACTTCGGAGCGCGTATCGGGCTCGCAGGCAATGTAGTAAGGGTCACGCGTGACGTCGGGAGCGTAGTGCATCTTGCCCGTAGCCGCGACGTGTCCCACCATTCCAGAGCCTGGCTTGAGGTGATGTCCCTTGCCATGAACGGAGCAGCCGCGAACGCCGGCTAGCACGAATCCAGATTGCTCAGGGTCGCGCAGATACAAGTTGATTTCGACGCAGCCGAGCGATGTGGCAACCTCATCGACGATCCGCGGAACGAGTTCTTCAATGTCGAGGGTGGAGGTGATGCGCTGCGCGAATTTTTGCATGCGCACCAGTTCGGCGATCCTGTGGGCGGACGTTTGGGGCATTGGCTGGGCGGAGACGCGGAAATCCGTGAGCGGGCTGGTAACCATGAAGAAACCCTCTGCCGATTGTTTACAACTCTTTTATGAGATTGCAGGAATCAGGCTTCAGATTCTCTTTTTGTGCGGCTTTTGGCCGGGTCTGAAGTGCGATTAGACGCCGGTTGCTTGAGCCGTTTGATTTCTTCCAGGCGCTCGCGAATCCGCTTTTCTACTCCTTCATTTGTTGGACGATAGTAGACGCGGTTGCGCAGGCTGTCGGGCAGGCACTGCATGTCGGTGACCTTGTTTTCGGTGTCGTGCGCGTATTGATAGTCCTTGCCGTAGCCCAAGCCTTTCATGAGGTTGGTGGGGGCATTGCGCAGGTGCAGCGGGACGGGCTCTGCGGCGGTTTGCTCTACATCTTGTTGGACCGCGCCGTAGGCGGTGTAAAGCGCGTTCGATTTTGGCGCGACCGAGAGATAGACGATCGCCTGCGCCAGCGCCAGATTGCCTTCGGGCATGCCGATGAAATCCACGGCGTCACGCGCGGCCATGCACAGAGCCAGCGCGCTGGGTTCGGCCAGGCCGATGTCTTCGACGGCCATGCGGACTACGCGGCGGGCGATGTAGAGCGGATCTTCTCCGGCTTCTAACATGCGGGCGAGCCAGTAGAGGGCGGCGTCGGGATCGCTGTTGCGCACGGATTTGTGCAGCGCGGAGATGATGTTGTAATGCTCCTCGCCGTTTTTGTCGTAGAGCAGAACGCGCTTCTGGAGGGCTTCCTGGATGGTTTGATCGGAAAGGGAGGTTGCTCTCGACTGCTGCGCCAGCGCGGCGGCCACTTCTATAACGTTGTAGGCGCTGCGGGCGTCTCCGCTGGAGTAGGCGGCGATTTTTCGGAGAGCTTCGTCTTGAACTTCAAGATGCATTGCGCCCAGGCCGCGCTCGCTGTCGCTTAGGGCGCGACGCAGCAAGGCGACGATTTCATCCTCGGTCAGGGGTTTGAGTACGTAGACTCGACAACGCGAGAGCAGCGCGCCGTTGATTTCGAAGGACGGATTTTCCGTGGTCGCGCCGATCAGGCGGATGCTGCCTTTCTCGACGTGCGGCAGGAAGGCATCCTGCTGCGCTTTATTGAAGCGGTGGATTTCGTCTACGAAAACGATGGTGCGCGTACCGTACTGGCGGGCGCGGTCGGCATCGCTCATGACCTGCTTGATTTCCTTGATGCCGGCAAGGACAGCGGAAAACTCAATAAAATCGGCTTTGGTGATGCCGGCAATGATCTTGGCGAGAGTCGTCTTGCCGGTGCCGGGAGGGCCCCAGAAGATCATCGAAGTGGGGTCGTCGCGCTCGATTTGCGCGCGCAACGGTTTGCCGGGGCCGACGAGGTGTTCTTGTCCGACGAATTCATCGAGCGTGCGCGGACGCATGCGGTCGGCTAACGGACGCGCGCCTGGCGAGCTCGAGTCTTCGGGCGGGATGGATTGGAAGAGGTTCACAGGATCATTTCACCACGGAGACACGGAGTCACGGAGAAAACCCGAAACAGGTCTCATGTTTTTTTCTGTGTCTCCGTGCCTCCGTGGTGAGAATCTTGTTTGCGGTTCCTTGCGGCTTCGTACAGCACGATACTGGCGGCGACTCCGGCGTTTAGCGATTCGACTTGCTGAGCTTGCGGGATGACTAGCGTTTCATCCATTTGGCGCGTTAGTTCGCGGGAAAGGCCCGCGCCTTCGTTGCCAATGAAAATTGCCAGTGGCAGCTTCCATGAAACCTTGGGCAGCGGGGTTCCCTGGTGCGAGGACGTTGCGAACAAACGGACGCCTTGCGCTCGCAGCAGCGGAATCAGTTCGGCGGTTGCGATTCGCAGCCAGGGCAGGCGGAAGATTGAGCCCGCCGATCCGCGCAGAACTTTCGAGTTGTAGGGGCTGACCGTTCCCTGAGTCAGGAAAATTCCCGCTGCGCCAAAGGCTTCAGCGGAGCGAAGGATCGTCCCTAGATTGCCGGGGTCTTGCAGGCCCGCAGCTACGATTAGCGGTCCGCTGCTTGACCGTTCGAGCAGTTGCATAGCGGAAAACGCGGGCAGTTTGAGCAGCGCCGCTACTCCCTGGGGCGCTTCGCTGGGCGCGATGGAATTGAACAGCGCGTTCGGCAGGACTAGGGTTTCGGTGCGGGCTCCGATCTGGGGCATAAGTTTTTCGGCGAGAGGGCGCGCCGATTCGCTGAAGAACACGCTCTCCAGATGCTGGCCGCTGCGCAGCGCTTCTTCCAGCAACTTGACGCCTTCGATGGCGCACTCGCCTTGCGGAGTCAGATCGGCGCGGCGAAAGGCCTGGCGCAACTCTTTCAGGCGCTGATTGTGGCGTCCGGCAAGGGGGCGCAAGCGATCCGCTTGATGGCGGATTCGCGCGGGCTTGGCGTCTTGCTTCATCGGTTGATCCCGAGCACGGGTGAAATCAGGATCATACCAGTGCGCGGCCGGGCTTCAGACTGGGCTCGTGGTATGGTACATTTCAATGTTTACGTAGACAATCATCACGCCGACAATGTTCAGGCTGGCCAAGGTTTGGCCGGCGATCGGAAGGGACCCCTAGTGCGCGCGGAAATCCTGAAAATTCATGCCGAAACCCCCGAAGCTTCGCTGATCAAGTATGCCGCCGAGCAGATTCAGGCCGGGCAGGTGCTGGGCATGCCGACCGACACGTTCTATGGGCTGGCGGCCGATCCGTTTAACCTGCGCGCGGTGGAGCGCGTGTATGAGATCAAATCGCGTTTGCGGCACAAACCGCTCTCGCTGCTGATTGAGAATGTGGACCAGGCGGAAGAATTTGCGCGTCCGTTGCCGGATGATTTCCATCTATTGGCGCGGCGTTTCTGGCCGGGACCGTTGACCATGATTGTGCCGGCAGCATCGCATCTACCGCTGAAGGTGACGGCAAACACGGGGAACGTGGCGCTGCGCGTGCCGGCAGCGGAGATTCCTCTGGCGGTGGTGCGGGCGGCGAAGATCCCGATCACGGCGACCTCCGCCAACCTGAGCGGCGCTACGGAATGCACCACCGCGGAGCAGGTGCAGGAGCAACTGCAGGACCGTATCTCGATGATTGTGGACGGGGGAAAATCGCCGCGGACAGTTTCATCGACGATTGTGCACTTCCGAGCCGACGGCACCTGGCAGATTCTGCGCGAAAGCGCGATTGCGGCCAAGGACATTGTCGAAGCGCTGTCGTGAAACTCTGAGACTTTGAAACCTGGCTCTATCTTGATGCGTCCCTGGCTGCTGTGCTTGCTGGCGGTGGTGGGAGCGCTGTTGTTATTTTTCGGCGTTACCGGATCGCGCATTCTGCGCGCCGCCTCGGAAACTCCCACGAAGAAAGCCGACGTGATTGCTATTTTTGGCGCGGCCGAGTACGCGGGACGTCCTTCACCGGTGTACCGGGCGCGGCTCGACCACGGGTACGAATTGTTTGAGAAGGGAATGGCGCCGGTGGTGATCACGACTGGCGGGGCGGCGGAGGATCCGGAATTCAGCGAGGGCGGCGTGGGCAGAGATTATCTGCTGCGGCGCGGCATCCCCGAGAAATCGTTGATCGCCGAGACACAGGGCTCCGATACGGCGCGGTCGGCAGCACGCGTGGCCAATATCATGCGCGCGAACGGTATGCGCAGTTGCATAGCGGTCAGCGATGCGTATCACGTATTTCGCATACGGGCGCTGCTGGAGCACGAAGGCGTGCAGGTGGAAGTTGCGCCGCGGCCCGAGTCGCGTCCGCGGCATCTGTGGGGTCGATTTGTGGCATGATGCGGGAAGCGGCCAGCTACCTGGCTTGGAAGGGCGGGTTGCCCTAGCCGCGCTTCTACCATCCCATTTTTTCTCGCAAGCTGGTAACGTGCGCCACGTGATGGCGTCCATGCCAGGCGTAGAGGGCGAGAGTTTTTTCCAGTGACATCGGCCCCAGCTGAGGATGGCGGAAGGTGCGCTGCCATTCTGCGCCGGTGAGTTTGCGGAGCATCAGCATCCAGCGCTGGTGCAGGGAATCGAGCAGGCGAGCGACACTTCGATAGGTGCGTGCTTGGCCTCGGGCAACTCAGCCCAGAGGTTTTCCATATAAGGCCTGATGGTGGGATCGTCTTCGGTGAGCGCCAGCTTGAAACGAATGTACGAGTTCATGTGGCTGTCGGGGACGTGATGGGCCACCTGACGCAGGGTCCAGCCACCGTCGCGGTAGGGAGTATCCAATTGCTGGTCGGAAAGTCCGCTGAGAGCGGCGCGCAAGCGCGCTGGAGTCTGCTCGATATC